>JAJDTI010000104.1 GCA_022827245.1 Pseudomonadales bacterium
GACGACGACGAACGGGCATCCGGCGTCGTGGAGGAGATCGTGGTCTCGGCCACGTACCGGGACACCCGACTGATGGACACCCCGCTGACGATCTCCGCGGTCACCGACCACGACATCGTCAACAAGGGCATCGAGGACATCCAGACCCTCTACCAGTCCATCCCCGGCCTCGCCTACCGGAGCAACTCGCAGACCTACAACACGTTGTCGGTGCGCGGAATCACCCCACCCGCCGCGGGCGGCGGCGCCACGGTCGGCGTCTACTTCGACAACATGCCGATCACGGACGCGAACTCCGGCGGCCTGTCACAGACACTCGGGCCGCTGTTCGACCTCGAACGCGTCGAAGTGCTGAAGGGTCCCCAGGGCACGCTCTACGGCGAGGGCGCGATGGGCGGTTCGATCCGCTACATCACGAAGAAGCCCGACCCGAGCGGCTTCGATTACTCGGCGCAGGCCAGCGTCGAGGCCATCGGCGAGTCGGACGGCCTCTCCTACCGGGCGGACGCCATGGTGAACATCCCGCTCGGCGACCACCTTGCCGCCCGGGCCGTCGTCTACAAACGCGACCGTCAGGGCATCCTCGACCAAGTGGCACCGCGCGACAACGAGGACAGTGATACGTTCCTCGAGGACGGCATGCGGCTGCGCGTCGCCTGGTACCCCACGGACACCATCGAGGTGTCCGCCATGATCAACGTCATCGACGGCGAATACGGCGGTCCCGGGCTTGCGTTCCACTGCTTCTCCGAGTCGACCCCTTCCGACCCGAACGGCCAGGTGCATGTGTACGACCTGCCCGGAACGGTCTGCGAGGGCCAGTTCGACCAGTTCCGGCGTCGCGACCCCTACGTGACGCACCTCGGGCACTGGGACCACCAGAGCGGTGGCTACGACAACCAGGAGATGTACAACTTCAGCATCGAGTGGGAGCTGCCGTTCGCGGATTTCACATCAAGCACTTCGTACTTCGATCGGACGACGGACTACTCGGAAGAGACCAGCCCACGCTACTCAATCGGTCTGATCAATGTCGTGAACGCCGTCTTCGGTCCTGACCTAATGACGGGGCTCGGCGGCGATGGCGCCTTCTACCGCGGGTCGGAGCGTTTCGTGCAGGAGCTGCGCCTGGTGTCCAACACGGACAGTCGGTGGCAATGGACGGTCGGGGCCTACTACAAGGACGACGAGTCCCAGGGCGGGGAGCACGCAAGATGTCATAACGGCGGTCCGGCGGTCTATGACGGGCTGGATACGCACTGCTGGCTCCAATACAACTTCTACCCCGAGGTTCCCATCGCGACCCAAGAGGCGATCGTCGGTTTCCTCAACAGCATCGTCCCGGGCAATACGAGCTACCGTGACTTCGGCGAAGAGGCAGTGTTCGGCGAGTTGAGCTACACCATCAACGACCAGTGGGAGATTCTGGTCGGGGCGCGCTACGCCGATGTCTCCTTCGACCTCGTCGTTGCGCCTCCGGGGATAGACAGCCGGTCCAACCCGGTGAACAACCTCGGCATCACCACGTCGATTTCCTCGCCCAAGGTGACGCTGACATGGCGCCCGATGACGGACTTCATGATGTACCTGACCTATTCGCAGGGGTATCGACCGGGCATCGTGAACACCAGCGTCGCAACCAAGGTCGCCGAGCTCGACGCTATCCGGGCCAACAACGCGAGGGCGCAGCAGTACTACGACCAGTACCTCGGGCTGCAGACCGTAGACGGTGACGAAGCCATCAACATCGAGCTAGGCGTGAAGGCAACCCTTGCCGACGGCCGCTTCAGCTTCACCGCTTCGCTCTACCAGATCGACTGGAACGACACGATCGTTGCCTTCAACGACGAGATTCCAGACATTCCCGACGTCAGCCCTCTCGGCTTCAACTTCAACCGCAACGAGGGCTCCGCCGAGAGCCAGGGTATCGAGTACGAGTTCCGCGTCGTCCCGATGGAGAACCTGAGCGTGAACTTCGGCGGCGACTGGAACTGGACGGCCGAGATCCACGCGGCCGCTGCCGGCCGTTACCTCGGCGTGGACATCCAGCCCGGCAACCGGCTGGCGAACGCACCGGAGTACAGCCAGTACCTGGGCGTCGCCTACGACTTCGGGCTCGGCAACTTCAACGCGACCGCCCGGGTCGACGCGTACTGGGTCGGCGAGTCGTGGAACACGGCGAACAACGAGCGCCCGGCGCCCGCCTACCAGACCGGTGACGCGAAGCTGCTCATCGGACGCAGCGACTGGCAAATCGGCGTCTACGTCCGCAACATGACCGACGAGCGCGTCGTCTACGAGCTGAACCAGGTCGGCTACCGGTACGGCCGGCCGCGCACCTTCGGGGTGCAGTTGAACTACAGCCTGTAGCCTCCGGGTTCCTTCGTTCCTGGAACGGCCCGCCATCGCGCGGGCCGTTCTCTTTTCCACCGCGACGCCGCCGACCAAAAGCACCATCGTGGAACAGTCTTGACCGTTCCGCGATATGCGAGATCACTCATGCGGGAGGGAGATTCGCGACCTGGCGCAGACTCGGCAACGTGCAGCACCACGTTCGCAATCTCGCCACAGGGGCTTCGTCCCGCTCAGTAGTGATGCCGTGCCGCGAGAAACGTCACCCTGTCGCGGTCGACCTGGTAGACGAGCCGATGTTCCTGATCGATCCTGCGCGACCACTTGCCGGCCAACGCGCCTCGCAGACGCTCGGGTTTGCCCGAGCCCGTAAAGGGGTCGCGCAGCACCTCTTCAACCAGCCGCAACGTTCGCAGAGCACGGCGCCGGTCCGTCCGCGTCCAATGCTCGAGATCGGCCAGGAAGTTGCGGTCCATGACCGCTTGCCGCGGTGTCTCCGCGGTCACTCGTCCGCCAGGCCGAGTCGCTGCCTGAGCGCCCGCACGTCGACGGTTTCTCCCTCGCCACGGGCTGCCCGTTCACCGGCTTCGAGCAGGCGTCGGGCGTTCTTCGGCGAACGCAGGAGATGCGCCGTCTCGAGCCAGCCGGTGAGTTCCTCCGCCGCGATGAGGGCGACGGCCTCCCGGCCGCGGCGCCGGATCAGCACGGGCTCACGTGTGTCGGTGACCTGATCCATCAGCGCGGCCAGACGTTGCCTGGCCTGTGTGTAAGTTGTCTCGTGGATCATCGTGCGTGGCTCCACTTACGTACAGAAACACTGTACGTCCGCGACGCTTCGGGAGTCAACGTCAGTCGGACCGGCGACGAGCCTGCGAGGCTCGGCCTGCGTTCTTCCGAGACACGGACCCCGCACCGCGGGCGGTTTTGGGTTGGGCGGTCCGTGAGAGCCTGATCGAGTCGGCGGGCCTATCGCAACCGGCCTTGCTCCCCAGCCACCACAACCAATAGACTAGGCACCTGGTCTATTCGGGAGGCCCTGATGTCTACGGTAGGGTCGTACGAGGCAAAGACGCGGCTTCCCGAGTTGCTTCGATCCGTGGAACAGGGAGAGACGGTGACGATTACCCGGCGCGGCGTGCCCATCGCCCGGATCGTCGGCGTCGACGACGGGCGAAGCGAACGCGTGGGGGACGTCATCGACCGGATGCGCGCTGCCCGAGCGCGCCGGCCGTCCGTCTCGACCGCGGAGATACTCGCGGCCAGGGATCGCGGACGCCGCGGCTGATGCCATTCGTGATCGACGCTTCGGTTGCCGCATCGTGGTGCTTCGAGGACGAGCAGGCATCCGCAGCCGAGTCGGCAATGGAACGGCTCCGCGCCGACGAGGAGGCGATCGCCCCCGCCCTCTGGTGGGTGGAGATCCGCAACATCCTTATCGTCAGTGAGCGTCGCAGGCGCATCGAGCCGGACGATGCGGACACGTTCCTCGACGATCTCGGCCGCCTCCCCGTCCGTGTCCAGTGGGAGTCCGGCAGCGGCCGGGTCATGGCGCTCGCACGCAAGCATGGCCTGACGGCTTACGATGCCGCGTACCTCGATCTCGCGCTGCGGCTAGCCGTCCCCCTTGCGACACTGGACCGGGCGCTGGCCCGGGCGGCCGAGGCCGAGGGGGTTCAGATCGTGCGCTGACGCGGGTTTCAGAGCCGTACCGGCCCGCCCGCCTGGTCCGTCAACCCCTCCACGTCAAACGTCATCATGACCAGGTCCCGGGACCTGCCGGTGCGGTCCAGCACGAAGTCCGCCAACAGCGCTTCCGGGACGAACCCCAGCCGGCGGAACGCCGCCTGGGCCCCGTGTTGGTCCGTGGTCATCTGCGCCTCGAGCTTCTGCAGCGCAAACGCCCGCGCCATGTCGAAGACGTGCGACACCAGCAGCCGGCCCAGCCCCTGCGCGCGCACGGCCGGCGCCACGTTGACGCGGAGTTCGCCCACGTGGCGCATCCACGGCGCAGGGTTTCGATGCACGGCGGCGTAGCCCACGAAGACATCGCCCTGGTACGCGGCAAGCGCGGCCATGCTGCCGTTGCGGATGTCGCCCACCCACTCGTCGACGACATCGGCCTCGGTCAGGTCCACGCGCAGAAACAGGAGATCCTCCTCGGGCAGCGCCCGCGCGAACCCGAGAATCGCATCCCGGTCGTCCGACGACATCACCCGCAGCTCGATGGACGAGCCATCCGCAAGCTGGAACGCCCGCGGATACTGGTCCGCCAGGCCGCTGGTATCAAACCCGTCGTTCGTTGCCTTGGCCACTTGTCATCTGCCCCTATGGTGTCGCGTCAGCCTGCCCGGTTTCCCGATGGGCCTCGTCAAGCAGGTCCTCGAACGCGGCGCGGACCCCCTCGACGATCAGTTCCAGGTCGGGAAGCAGCCGCGGTTCGCAAATGAACCCGAAGAACAACTCCTTGTTGTAGCTCAGGATCGTGATGCTGAAGCCGACGTTGCCCGTCAGCACGAGAAGCCCGATGGTGTCGAGCACCTTGTGCCCGGCCAGGTACTGAGGCACCTGCACGCCGGGCACGTTCGTGCAGACGAAGTTGATGCCCGGGTTCGGCGGCCGCCAGCCGATGTTCGGCGGCACCGGCGCGGGCACCCGGGCGGCGAGCGCGGTCGGATCCAGCGGCGTGCCGACGAGCTGCGTGGGCGCCATCGCCAGCGGCCAGACGTTCCCGGCGGTTTCCGATACGAGGGTCATCGCCTGTGCCTCCTCCCGGCCCTTGATGCGCTCCATCTCGGTGCGCACCGCCGCGAGACGCGCGCGGCTCGGCATGGGCCACGCCGGCAGCATCGGAAACACCGCGGAGACCTGGTTGCCGAGCGTACCGCCCTGGTCCTCCGTGCGGACGTTCACCGGGCACATGATCCGCAGGTGCTGCCTGTCGACCCGTTCGCCGTGCGCGCGCAGATAACGGGCAACCGCTTCCGACACGACGGTCAGCGCCACGTCGTTGATCGTCCCGCCGAGGGCGCGTCGAATCTCCCGTATCTCGCCGAACGGCTTCTTCAGGTAGAGCACCCGTCGCCGCGGCCCGACCGCGCCCGCGTTGAACGGGGCCGTAATCGCCGGGCGCATCAGGAAGTTGCCGAAGACCTCCGCGGCGCGCCCCACCAGTTCGCGCTGCTTCGGGGTGTTCGGCAACAGGCTGCGCGAACTCGCGTCCCCGAGCTTCGCGAGATTCTCCCGCAGGGCCTCGCCGAACAGGTCCACGCCGGTCTGCGCCGCAGCAGGGCGCCACGGGGCCTCTGGCGGTTCGATCTCCCGGGGGGTCGGCTGGAAGTCGTAGATCACGGTCGTCAGCTCCACACCGGAGGCGCCGTCGATCATGGCGTGATGGGTCATCTGCAGGATCAGCGTGCGGTCCGGAATCCCCGTGATGACGTACACCAGCCACAGGGGACGACGACGATCGAGCATCGGTTCGTTGAGCTTCGTCGCGGCGTCGATGCCATCCTGCAGGGTCGCGTCCGGCGGCAACTCGTGATGCCGAATGTGGTAGCCGAGATCGAAGTCGGGATCGTCCACCCACTTGGCATGACTCAGGTTGAGCGGGACGTGGGCGATCTTGCGCCGATAGCTCGGAACGAGATGGATGCGCTCCGCGAAGTGCTCGTGGACGCGCGCACGACTCAACTCCCCTTCCAGCACGTAGATCGAAGAGATATGCATCGGACCACTGGCCGATTCCGTGTACAGGAACGACGCATCCATGGGGCTGAGTCTCATCGTTGCACTCCCTTGGCAACGCCTCGGCGCCGGCACACAGCGGCGAACGCGCAAGCGTATTGAACTGCGCCCGGAGACGCCAGAGCCGGGCCGGTCAGAGCCGGGCCGGTCAGCGATTCACGGAACCTATCCGGTCGCGCTATCGGCCAGCTCGTACTCCTGGACAAGCAGGTCCGCCGGCACATTCCATTCGGCCGACAGCGCGCGGATCATTGGCAACGTCAGAGCGCGCCGACGGTGCAGCACTTCTGACGCGCGGGGCTGCGAGCCAAGCAGCCGCGCGAGGTCCTTCTGCCGGTAGCCGCGAGCCTCCATGACATGCTCGATCACCGCGACGGGGTCGGGCGCCGCCACCGGCCAGCGCTCTGCCTCATACGCCTCGATCAGCACAGAAAGGACTTCGAGCCGGTCGCCTTCGGGAGTGTCGGCCGCCGCGCCCATCAAACCATCGACCTCGGCGAGCGCGAGGTCGTACTCGGCCTCGTTTCGAATGGGTTTCATGGACCCAAGAACTGGGTGGCTAGACATTGGAAGCGTCGATCCTGTCGTACGCGGCGTGCGACCCGATGAACCGGACAAACCCAAGGCGGCGGGAGTAGTCGAATCGGACGACCAACCGGTATCGGTTGCCTCCTATGTTGAAGACCACCCGATCACCACCGACGATACTCGCGTTCCCGTACATGGCCTTGACCTCCGCAGGCGAAGACCAGTCGGCCTTCGCGGCTACCGCGTACCATGCCTTGAGCGGCTGTTCGGCGCGAATCTCCTTGTCCCAGAACTCGCGCAACGTCCGCTTGGCGATGATGCGCATGACCGGAGGATAGAATATCCCACTACGGGATAACAGGGCCAAACGAGCTAATGGAGAGGTGTCGTGGCGTGGAAGCACCGCGAGCCGTTGTGGGTGGCATCGGCCGCTACGCGTCGAAACCACCGCCCCTGATCGTCGCGACCACCTCCGAAATGCGCGAGACCGGGTGTACGGCAATGCGATCGTCAAGCACGTACGCGTCGTTCCCCGGGTACAGGATCCACAAGTAGTCGAGCCCGAGATCCTCCAGTGCGACCCGCATCGAGCGCGTCGTGCCGGGTGCATCGGCCATCTTGCACTCAAAGCCGTAGCGCCTGCCGTCATGGGAAACCAGCAGGTCGAGCTCCGCGCCACCGTGCGTCGCCCACAAGTAGGCGTTGTCGTCCTCCAGCAGCGTCAACAGCCGCCGGCGCGATCCACCAGGACGCGAAGCGTCTCGAAATCCTTGAAAATGCACTTCTCAACACGGGATTTCCAAGGACTCCTTGCCGCATGCCACGGGTCGGCGCCACGAAGTGCGGATACCAGTGCGCTAGGAAAGCACGCGGTCCAGATCCGCGCACAGGTCCTCCGCATCCTCGAGCCCCACCGACAGCCGGAAGACGCCGTCCCCGGCGAACTCCCGGTAGCGCGCCAGTGGCTCGCCCTCGAGCTGGAACGACGACTCCATCAGGGCAGCCGTGTCGATCCAGTAGACGAGGCTGCGGTGATGACCGAGGGAGACGGCGTAGTGGATGACTTCCAGTTCCCCGGCCATGCGGCGCGCGAGGGCGGCGCCGTCGGCGCGCACCTGGAAGGACAGCGTCCCGGAGCAGTTGGCCATCTGCTTCGCCGCGAGCACGCGCTGGGGGTGCGACGCGAGCCCGGGATAGTTGACGCGGCCGACGGCCGGATGATCTTCGAGGAACTCCGCCACGCGTCGGGCGCCTTCCTCGTGGGCGCGCATCCGGATGGGCAGCGTGGCGGCTCCCCGCGCAATCAGCCACGCGTTGAAGGGGCTCAGCACGCCGCCGAAATGGACGAGGGCGTGTGTCCGCAGAGGCTCGATACGCTCCTGGCTGCCGAGCACGGCTCCCCCGAGCGCGTCGCCGTGGCCGCCGATGTACTTGGTCAGCGAGTGCACGACCAGGTCGGCGCCGAGTTCCAGCGGCCGCGTCGCGACAGGCGTTGCGAAGGTCGAGTCGACCACGAGAGGGACGTTCCTGGCGCTGGCGATCTCGGCGACCCCGGCGATGTCCGTCAGGCGCAGGATCGGGTTCGCGGGCGTCTCGATCCAGAGCATCCGGGTTTCGGGCCGCATCGCCGCCTCCACCGCGTCGAGGTCGCTCGTGTCCACCGTGGTCGTCTCGACCCCGTATTCCGGCAGCGTCTTGCGGGCGAGCTCCGCGGTCCCCGCGTAGTTGACGTCGCTCATCACCAGGTGATCGCCGGCCTTGAGACCCGCCAGCAGTACCGCCGAGGTCGCCGCCATGCCCGAACCCAGGGCGACGCAGTCCTCCGCGCCCTCGAGCGCCGCGAGCTTGTCCTCCAGCATCCTGACGGTCGGGTTGCCCCAGCGCGTGTAGATGTACGGCAACTCGCCCTCGAAGGCGTTGATGGAGAAGCCGGCGGGCTCCTCCATGGCGAAGGTGGTCGACATGACGAGGTTCGGGGCCGAGGCGCCGGTGACGGGATCGGCGCCCTCCCCCGCATGGACTGCGAGCGTGTTCGGTCCTCTGTCGCGCATTCCGGGCCCCTTCGATGTGTGCGGCGCCATCATAAGCGGCGTTGACGGCCTGCGGCGCCGCGTACACCATCGCGACCGACTTCGCTCGCGTGACGATGTCCATGCCTCGCCGCCACAACCTGGACCGCCGAGTGCTCGCGTTCTGCCTCGCCCTGTCGGCCGCGGCCGTGGCTGCTGACGGCACGCGGTCCGTGAGGGACGGCGTCTTCACCGAAGCGCAGGCCGAGCGCGGGGAAGCGCTCTACGGCACGCACTGCGTCGAGTGTCACGGAGAAGACCTGCGCGGGGCGCACATGACCCCGTCGATGGTCGGCATCGGTTTCGCCTTCCGCTGGCGCGACCGCGATCTCTACGACTTCTACGAGGGCATGCGGACGACGATGCCGCAGAGCGCGCCCGGCGGCCTGAGCGCGGACGTGTACGCCGACGTCGTCGCCTTCATTCTTGCCAAGAACGGTTATCCGGCGGGAGACGTGGAACTCTCCTCCGAACCCGCGGAGCTGCGCGGGATCGTGATCGAGGCCGAGTTCTGACCTGCCGGGTGCCGCCGGCTTCGGTGCCGATCATGATACCGCCGCCGACCCGCGCAGTTGCAGAATCAGTTGGACGAACGCGGTCTCGGCCTGGGGAAACCGCTCGTCAGTCCGTCGATGTGTTCGTTCAGATCAGCAGGAATCTCCTGCCAAAGCGGATCCAGCACGAACCTGACTCCTTCGCGGCGGGCTAACTTGGCGGCGGGCACGAAATCAGCATCGCCGGACACCAGAATGATCGTGTCAGCTTGACCCTTGAGCGCAAGCGACGCGATGTCCAGACCGATCCGCATGTCGACACCCTTTTGTCGCAGGGCGGGCACGAAGTCGTCGTCGGTCAGATTCTGCACCGCAAGACTCCCGCCGAGGAGATCTTTCTGGGGCGTCGATTTCAGAATCCATGACCGCCCGACGTCCTTTCGAACTTCGCCAAGGCGGACCGCGACGTTCCTCGAGCTGCGCAGGACATCGAACAGCCGCTCGCGGAATTGCGCCTCGTCCGTTTTGGCGTAGTCAATAGTTGTCTAAGACGTCGTAGTCGCCCCCGGGATCGGCCTCGCTTCGAGATCGCCGCCCCCGCATTCAGGGGGGAAGCGAAACGTACTGCCGAGGGGCGAATGAACGACACTCTATTGGCCTGCTCCGTAGCCGTCAACCGCTCTCTCCGGCGCTGTCCCCGGCGCTTCTTTCCGGCGGTGACGCTCTCTCCGGCGAGCGACGCGGCGTTCGTCGCCAGCGTGACTCGACGCTTGATGTCGCTATCGAAACCAAGTCCTGAACTGCGGTCACTCGGGCAGCGACCATCGTGCGATTCCCGAATCAGGATGCCGGCCCCAACCCGCCCAGTTCCCGAGCCAGCTTGAAGAACGCCGCCTCGGTCAGCCGCATCGCGCCGTCATTGGTCGCGAACGCCAACACGGTGTTCCTGGCGGGCAAGAGCATGAGCAGCGCGTACCACAGGGTGTTGCTGCCGTTGTGCCAGAGCACGGGACCACCCGCCCAGTCGCGGTCGACACGCACCCATCCGCGCGCGTAATCGCCGAGATTCCGGGCGTGCAGCCGCGCCCACGCCGCGCCCGGCAGCAAGGACGGGGACGCGGCGGACTCCCCCGCCAGGTGGGCCGCGCCGAACCGCGCCAGGTCACCAACCGTCATGTGCACGGCGCCCGCGGGGCCCATGACCGGCGAGTTGTCCGCACGCCCCTTGAACGGGTCCACCGGCCTTCGAAACCGGCGGAACACGACGGCATGTCCGACCGGCTCCCGGTCGGGCGCCTCGCCCTGCGGCGGACCGAAACCCGCGCTCGCAAGCGTCAGCGGTTCGAACACCCGCTCCTGCAGCAGGGTCTCGTAGGGCTTCCCGGCCACCGTCTCGGCAATGTGGCCGGCGATGGTGTAGCCGACGTTGGAGTACGCGAAACGCTCCCCGCAGGGGGATCCGGGCTCCGTGGCGAGTGCGTCCGCGATGAAGCGGCGCCGCGCCGCCACCAGTTCCCCGGCGGTGTCGGGCCACACTCCCTGCACCTTGAAAGGGAAGTTGGCACGGGCGCCCGCCGTGTGGGTCAGGAGGTGATGCAGCGTACAGCCGTCCCAGCCGCCCGCCATCCGAACGTCCGGCAGCAACGCCGGCAACAGGTCATCCCGGGACAGCAGTCCGTCGTCCTCGAGCACGGCCAGCAGCGTGGCCGTCATCAACTTCGTGATCGAACCGACGTGCCAGCGGTCGTCCACGGTCACCGGGATGCCGGAACCGCGCCGCCGTTCGCCGCTGGCGGCCACCCCCGCAAGGTGTCCGCCGGTCACGACGGCGACCGTCACCGCCGTAAGCCGGGTCTCGCCCCGCAACCGCGCCACGCGGGCCTCGAGACTCGACTGGAACGCGGTCACTCCGGCAACGCGAACACGAACAGGTTGTTCCCCGCGCTCGGCCGCAGTTCGCGCGTCATGCGCAACAGCAGGCTCGAGATGCCCGAGTGGCCGGTACTGACGGCGACATACTGGCGACCGTCGACCGCGTAGGAGATCGGGAATCCGGTGACCGGCGACCCAAGGTTGATCTCCCAGAGGACTTCACCGGTGCGTTGGTCGAACGCCTTGAACCGGCCGTTCAGGTCGCCGCCGAACACGAGCCCGCCGCCCGTCGTCACCAGCGACATGGTGGACGCGCGCTGCTCGTGCACCCAGAGGATCCGGCCGGTCTCCGCCGAAACCGCGTACACCGCCCCCTGCGCTTCCTTCCCCGGCGCGAGCACGTAGTCGACGGCAAGCCCGTAGAGCGCCAGGGAGGCGTCCGGCGAGTCCGTGGCCATCGTCGGCATGCACACGTTGCGCATCGGGACGTACATCGCGTTCGTCAACGGGCTGTAGGCGCCCGCCTCCCAGTCGCGGCCGCCGATCGTGCTCGGGCAGATGAAGTGCATCTGCCCCATCTCCGTGAAGACGAAGTCCTCGTTCTCGGACACGGCGCCCGTCGCGCCGTCGATGTCGAAGACGACGTTCTGCGAGATCGTCGGGGTGGCCCAGAGGAACTCGCCCGTCGCCCGGTCCAGCGTGTAGACGATCCCGGTCTTGCCCGGTATGCCGGTCATGACCTTGCGCTTCTCGCCCGGGACCAGGTCGGGATTGAGCCAGCGGACCGCGTCCGGGTCCGGGGCGACCACGGTGTCGACCAGCAGCCGCTCGAATGGATGGTCGAGGTCCCAGTGGTCGCGCATGTGCTGGTAGTACCAGCGGATCTCGCCGGTGTCGCCGTCCAGCGCGAGCGTCGAGTTGTGGTACAGGTAGTCCTTGTCGATGCCGTCAAGCATGAACTTCGGCGCCGGCGCCGTGACGGAAGTTCCGGCCAGCACCAGGTTCAGCTCCGGGTCGTAGCTCGGCGGCATCCAGGAGCCGACGTGCACGCGCTCCTCGAAGGGGACGTCGCCCCACGTCTCGTCCCCCGGCTCGCCGGGCGCCGGGACCGTGCGCCGGCGCCAGACCTCGGCGCCGGTCAACGCGTCGTGGGCCGTGATCACGCACGCATCCGGGCCGGCCTCCGGCGCGCAGCTCCGCCCCGACACCGCCTTCCCCCGCGCGATGATCGGGCCGGCCCCCTGGATGATGTAGTCCCCGTTCCCGTGTTCCAGGATAGGCGTCTCCCAGACGGGTCGCCCCGTCCTCGCGTCGAGGGCGAAGACGTGCGCATCGGAGCTCGTGTCGATGATGAGGTTTCCGTAGATCGCGACGTTGCGGTTGTTGCTCCCGAGCGGCCAGTAGACCGAGTTCCGTATCTCCGGCGCGACCGGGCGGACGTGCTCCCAGAGGAGGTCTCCCGTGACCGCGTCCATGGCCTGCATCACGTCGGCCGGATTCGGCATGTAGAGCACGCCGTCATAGACAAGGGGCGTTCCGGACTGGCTGCCTTCCCGCAAGGCCCTTGTCCAGACCATACGCAGCGACGCGACGTTGTCGCGCGTGATCTGCTCCAGCGGGCTGTAGCCGTGGCCGTTCGTCGTGCGCCGCCAGCTCAGCCAATCCGCGGGATCCGGGTTCTCCAGAACGGCGTCGGACACGGGCACGAAAGCCGGGGCATCGCCGTCGGCCGCCGTCTCGCCAGCCGACGCGAACCCGGCGAGAGCCACCGCGACCGCGACAGGGCAGACCCCTCGTATCGCCACCCCGATTCTTCGGAGCCCACCTCGCAGGTTCATAGACGACCCTCCCGCAGCAGCCGCTCCACTGCCCGCGCCACTCCACCCTCGGTGTTCGGGCTGCTGACGAAGGTCGCAGCCCGTCTGGTCGCTTCGTCCGCCTGCCCCATCGCCACGGATGCGCCGGCGGCGTTGAACATCTCGATGTCGTTCTCGGCGTCGCCGAAGGCCACGACCTGTTCCGCGCCAATGCCCATATGGCGGCACGCGGCCCGGAGCGCGTGACCCTTGCTGGCGTTGGCCCCGGTCGCGGTCAGGATGATCTTGCCGTTCGGGCCGATCGAGTCCGCGATGTGCACGGCGCCGGCGTACTTCGGCGCCAGTTCGCAGCGGATCCTGGCGACCACCGCGCTGCCCTGGATGGCCGCTACCCGCGGCAACGACGGCTCCGCTCCGGTCAGCGCCGGCGTCCACTCGAGGTCCGGCAGGTTCAGGGCTCCCGGCCCGCCGTCGAGCTTGACCAGGGAACGGTCGGAGAACGTCACCGTCGCGATGCAGCGGTTGGCGTCGCACAAAGCAAAAAGCTCCTCCGTGAAGTCCGCCGGCAGGCGCTCGTCGAACACGTCCTTCCCGAGGGCCGGGTCGTAGACCTGGGCGCCGGAGCATGCGATCACGGGGTCCGCGACGCCGATCTCCTCCGCGATCCCGAGCGCCATCTGCCGCCAGCGCGCCGTGGCGATCAGGATCCGGTAGCCGGCGTCACGGGCTTCCCGGAGCGCGCGAACGTTCTCCGCCGGGAGTTCCTCGCCGACCAGCAGCGTCCCATCGAGGTCGAGCGCGAGTGCGCGATAGGCCATCAGGCGACCTTGGCGATCACTTCCTCGCCGAAACGCGGCAACGCGCTCGCCGGATCGCCGGCCAACGCGAACAGGGGCACCACGAGCCGGTGCGCTCCGATCTCCTCGAAGGCGCGCACCGCGTCCGTGCCGCCCTGGCCGGTCCACATGCACGTGATCTCGATTTCCGCGGGATCCCGGCCGACATCGGCGCAGGCGTCCTTCAGCGGCGCCAGCAGGCCGGCGATCTCGTTCACGTTCGTCCCGGGGACGTACCAGCCGTTGCCGTGCCGGGCGATGCGTTCGTAGATCTTGCCCTTGGAGCCGCCGATGATCACCGGCAGGGGGTCCTGCACGGGTACGGGATAGCTCTTGAAGCCGGACCACGCGATGAAGTCGCTCTGATGCTCCACCACCTCGCCCGACCACACCTTGCGCATCGCGGCAACGTAGTCGTCGAAACGCGCCCCGCGCCGCTCGAACGGGACGCCCATGGCGTCGAACTCCTCGCGCAGCCAGCCGATGCCGAGCCCGAGCAGCAGCCGCCCTCCGGAGAGGGCGTCCAGGCTAGCCGCCTGTTTCGCAAGAAACAGGGGATTGGCCTGCGACAGGATGTTCACCCCCGTGCCGAGCCGAATGGTCTTCGTACCGGCGGCCACGGCCGTCAGCGCGATCAGCGGATCGACGAACGGGGTCTCCGGCGCGGCGCCCATCTTGCCGGAAGCGTCGTAGGGGTACTTCGACTCGTACTCGAGGGGGACCACGACATGCTCGAAGGTCCACACGGATTCGAAACCCGAACTCTCCGCGAGCTGGGCGAGCCCGACGACCTCCTCGGCGGTGCTGACGCCGAGGTTCACGGGGATCATTCCTATTTTCATGATGTGGTCCAGACGATGTGGCAAAGCCCGGCATTATGGCGGAAACGACGCCCGGGATGCTTCGCCGGGCGGTTGTATGATCCCGCTGCCCGCTTCGAGGACCGTGCGATCAGACCGCTCCTGTCACTGCTCGCCCTGGGCGCGACCCTCGCTTGCGCCGAACCGCGCTGGGAGCACGGCATTTCCTTCTTCGGCGAGTTCCGGTACCCGCCGGACCTCGCGCACTTCGACTACGTCAATCCCGACGCGCCGAAGGGCGGCACGCTGGTTCGCGCCACGGAGGTGAACTGGAACAGTTTCACGCCCCTGCTCGGCAAGGGCATCCCGACGCCCGGCATGACCGTGATCTACCAGTCCCTGCTCTACGACGGCCTGCTCATGGGCAGCGACGACGAACTCGGCACGTACTACGGGAACCTCGCCGAGGCCTTGATGGTCGCCGACGACTTCACCTGGGTGCGCTTCCGGCTACGTCCCGAGGCGCGGTTTCACGACGGCATGCCGGTGACCGCGCGGGACGTGGCGTTCACGTTCGACCACATCCGGGACAACTCCTGGGCCGGGGTGCGCGCCGCCTTCAGCATGGTGGCCGGAACGGAGATCCACAACGACCGCGAGGTGACGTTCCGCTTCCACGACACCGGAGGCCTGAACGCCGGGGTCGTCATCAGCCTGGGCAAGGTCCCGATCATCCCGGAACACTATTGGCGCGACCGGGACGTCTCCGGCACCACCCTGACCCCGCCCGTCGGCAACGGCCCCTACCGCGTCGCCCGGGCGGAACAGGCGCGCTTCCTGCTCTACGAGCGGGTGCCCGACTATTGGGGCAGGCACCTCGGCATTCACCGCGGCCGGCACAACTTCGATCGCATCCGGTACGACTACTACCGCGACGGCACCGTCGCCCGCGAAGCCTTTCGCAAGGGCCTCGTCGACTACCGCCCGGAGCGGGACCCGCGCTACTGGAAGCACGGCTACGACATTCCCGCGCTACGCGAGGGCTGGATCGTCAAGCGTCGCCACAACTACGGCATGTACGTCGGCATCCTGGCAGGGCTCGCCATCAACAGCCGCCGGGAGAGACTGGCCGACCTGCGCGTCCGCGAAGCCCTGACCCTCGCGTACGACTTCGACTGGTTCAACCGCGTCCTCAACGACCATTTCCACGCCCGCACCGAGAGCTACTTCCCGCACACCAGCTTCGCCGCCACGGGCCTGCCGAGCGACGCCGAGCTCGCGCTCCTGCGCCCCTGGCGCGACACCTTGCCGCCGCGCGTGTTCACGCAGCCGTTCAGGCTGATCCGGGGCGACGGCTTCGGCCGCAACCGCGACGCGCTCCTGCGGGCGCGGGAACTCCTGGCGGAGGCGGGCTGGGAAGTGCGCGACGGCCTGCTGCGCAACGCCCGGGGCGAGCCCTTCCCCCTCTCCATCCTCGCCCGTTCTGCGGGCGAAGTGCGGCTGGTCACCCACTACGTCGACCAGCTCCGCTTCCTGGGCTTCCACCCGAAGATCCGCCTGGTCGAGACGACCCAGTACGTCAACCTGCTGAACGCGTTCGACTTCGACCTCAGCCTGCACGCTTACGGAACCGCACAGCCGCCCACCGCGGAGGTCATCTCGTACTTCCACTCCGGCTCCATCGACCGCCCCCTCACGGCGAACCGCCCGGGCATCGACCTGCCGGCCGTCGACGACCTCGTGATGCGTGTCCTGAACGCCCGGAGCCTCCCGGAACTGACCGCCGCGCAGCGCGCGCTGGACCGCGTGCTCCTGTGGAACTTCTACATGATCCCGCTCATCGGCGTGGAAGGGCCTCGCGTCGTCTACTGGGACAAGTTCGGCCGCCCGCCGTTCGACGCGGAGTTCCGGACGAGTTTCCCGGACGCGTGGTGGTACGACGCGGAGAAGGCGGCGCGGCTGCCGGAGCCTGGGGCGGGGTGACCGCCGCGGGCCCACGCCATAGGGGACGGGCTTGTCCCGTCCCTTTCTCGAACTCGCCGGTCACGCCGGCCCGACGCAATCAGTCGAGAGTCGGCGGCGGTCCTGTGTAATCCGAACCTCGGGGCGGCGCCAATGCTTCCGTTCTCGCCCCAGGCATCAACAGCACGTCCTTGAGTCGAGGCGTCGCGGCCGCGCTCAGCCTGCGCCACTCGCCCACGGAGACCAGCACCGCCGCCTCAACACCCCTACGCATCACCACTTGCGGGCCTTCCGTCAGACTCGCCGACAGGAACTCACCGAAGCGCGCCTTCGCGTCCTGAAAACAGCCATGTACCGCCCATTTTCCGGCATTCCTTTCAGTTGCTGAGAGACAAGAGACCGTCTCAACCCTGCTTCAGCCGTCATCGGTGACCTTATCACCGATGGACAAGCCTGTTGACGCCTTACCGAAACGCCGACCGCCGCCCCTCCATGTTCGAGTGCACGTCGATCAGCACGGTCCGCCCGTCGGCGTTCAGTTCCTGCGCGGACCGGAGCGCCGGCGCCATCTCGTCCACTTCGCGGACGGTGATGCCGACCGCGCCCATGCCTTCGGCGAGCTTCGCGTAGTCGCCCTGCATCTTCGAGACGCCGAACTCCTCGCGGGCGACGGGGAAGAAGCCCTCGGGATAGGTCGCCATGCCCTCGTTGTGAAGCAGGACCGTCGTGATGGGCAGTCCCGCGCGGACCGAGGTCTCGATGTCGAGGCCCGACATGCCGAAGGCGCCGTCGCCCATCATGTTGAGGCAGAAGCGGTCCGGGTGGGCGAGCTTGGCGCCGATCATGAGCGGGATGCCGAAGCCGAGGTGCGTCGTCTTGCCCCAGCCGATGTAGCTGTGGGGCGTCGTCGCGGTGTAGAACGGCACCATCGAGTCCCGCGGCGCGCCCGCGTCGTGCGTGACCATGCTGTTGTCACGGTCCAGCACGGTGTCGATCTCGTGGATCACCCGGTACGTGTTGAGTGGCGTCTCGTTCGAGTGCAGCAACGGGTTCCAGGTCTCGAGCCACTCCGCTCGCAGCGCCGCGATCTCGGCCTTCACCTTGGCCGCATCCCCGACACCCTCCTCGCCGACGCGCGCCTTGACCTCGTCGATCAGGCCTTCGATGACGAGCTTCGCGTCCCCCACCAGCGCGAGATCGACGGACTCGTCCTTGTTGATCTCGTCGGGGTTGTTGGTGTTCTGGATCAGCGTCTTGCCGGGGTGGATGCGCTGGCCGTACGGCGTGCGCGTCAGGCTCGAACCCAGGCACAGCAAGACATCGCTCTCGCTGAGCCAACGGTGCGCGGCAAGCGTGGTCATGCCGCTGCCGGCGCCGAGCGCCAGCGGATGGGTCTCGTTCATCGCCGACTTCCCTGGCATGGTGCAGAACACCGGGACGCCCGCCAGTTCGGCCAGCGAGCGCAGCTCCTCCGTCGCCCCCGCCGACAGCACTCCGGCGCCCGCCCAGATCACCGGCTTCTTCGCGTCGAGCAGCAGGCGCGCCGCATCGCGCAGGTCGCCGGCAGTCGGGGACTGCAGCGTCGACTTCGGTGACCGGTAGCTCAACCCCCGTTCCGGCACTTCCTGGTGACACGCGTCCGCGGTCAGTTCGACGACCACGGGTCCCGGCGCACCGTTCCTCAAGGCATTGAAGGCGCGCCGCATGACGTCCCCCACCTGCCCCGGGTCGTAGATCGCCTCGACGTGCTTCGCGATGCCGCCGTAGTTCGCCGCCGCGGAGAAGTTCGGGCGTACGGAGATCTGGCTGCGCAGCACGCCGCCCGGCAGCACCAGGATCGGGATGTTGTCCGCGTACGCCTGCGCGATGCCGCCCATCGCGTTCTCGGCGCCCGCCTGGGACTGGACCGCCACGACGCCGAAGCGCTGCCGGTCGCTGGTGCGGCTGAAGCCGTCCGCCGCCATCACGGCGCCGCGCTCGTGGCGGAACATGATGGGGCGGATGCCGATCTTCGCCGCGGCCTCGATCACCGGATTCGTCGGGAAGCAGGTGATCGACTCCACCCCCTCTTCCTTGAGTATGCTCGCGATGTAGTCGATGCCGTTCATGCTTCCCCCTTGTCGGGACGGGACGGGTCAGGAAACGGGCAAGTCTACATGCCCGACCTGGAAACCCCCGGCCGGCGCGACGGAACCGCACGCACGCGCCGTATACTCGAAGGCAATGAAAGCCCGGGCGACCCTCATCGGCGTCATCGTCCTCGCGGTAGCGGGCGGCTGGTCCCTCTACGCCCTCGCCCCGGCCTCCGAGCAGCTCGAATACACCTTCGTGACCGTGGAGCCCGGGGACATCGAGAGCGTGGTGGTTTCGTCCGGAACGCTGCGCGCGCTGAACACCGTCATCGTCGGCTCCCAGCTCTCGGGCCAGATCGCGGAGCTGCACGCGGACTTCAACGACACGGTCGAGGCGGGCGACCTCGTGGCGCGCATCGACCCGCGGACGTTCGAGGCCCGCGTCCAGCAGAACCGCGCCGACGTGACGGTGGCGCTCGCGAACATCGAGAGCCGCAAGGCCGAACTCGTCCGCGCTTCCGCGACGCTCGGACAGGCCCGGCGCGAACTCGAGCGGCGCCGGACCCTCGTCGACCGGGGCTATATCTCGGCCTCGGAACTCGACCAGGACGTCACCCTCGTCGAGACCTCGGAGGCGCAGGTCGCCATCGCCCGCGCGGCCATCACCAACGCGGAGGCGAACCTGGAGCAGCGCAGGGCCGCCCTGGCGCAGGCGGAACTCGATCTCGAACGCACGAACATCCGGTCTCCGGTCTCCGGCACCGTCATCAACCGCCAGGTGGAGGTCGGCCAGACCGTCGCCGCGAGCTTCGCGACGCCGGTGCTGTTCGAGATCGGCGAGAACCTGCGGCGCATGCAGGTGGAGGCGAGCGTCGACGAGGCGGATATCGGTCGGGTGCGCGAGGGCATGCGGTGCCGCTTCACCGTGGACTCCTACCCCGACCGGCAGTTCCGCGGCCGCATCGAACAGGTCCGCAAGGCTCCCGAAGAGCTGCAGAACGTGGTCACCTACAAGGTCATCGTCGACGCCGCCAACGACGATCTCGCCCTGCTGCCGGGCATGACCGCGAATGTCGAGATGATCCTCGGCAGCAAGTCCGGCGTGCTGAAGATCCCGAACGCCGCCCTCCGCTTCGCGCCCCGCGGCGTGCGCACGGAGGAACCCGCGTCCGAGTCCGCCGCCAACCCCTTCGGACCCGCTGGACCGGGCGGCGGCCCCGGTCGTCCGGGCGGCTTCCGGCCCGGCGCATCCGGCGGCGGTCCGCCGGGCGGCAGTCCCATCGCGGTGATACGCGAACAGGTCGACCTGACGCCGGAGCAATCCGCCGCCCTTGACGCCATCGAAGAGCGCCAGGGCACGGCGAGACGCGAGGCCTTCCAGGGCGCTGGCGGCGACCGCGCACTGATGCGCGAGCGCATGCTGTCCCTGCGCGCCAACCTCCGCCGCGAGCTGGCGTCGGTCCTGGATGCGGACCAGTTGCGCGCCTTCGACGCGCTGCAGGCGGGGCGCGCCGAGCGGCGTCGCGCCACGGTCTGGATGCTCGAGGACGGCGAGCCGACGCCGAAACGCGTGGTCATAGGGCTTGCCGACGAAGCGTCCACCGAAGTGCTCGAGGGCCTTGTCGAAGGCGACCGCATCATCGCGCGGGCCACGCGGCGCCCCGGTTAGCCCGCCGGTCCACGGAGTCGCCGCGCGTGCTCGTCTGCGAAGACCTCCACAAGGACTACCTCGTAGGGAACGAGACGGTCTGCGCCCTGGACGACGTCTCGGTGCGCGTCGAACGCGGGGAGTTCCTGTCGGTGATGGGACCTTCGGGTTCGGGCAAGTCGACCTTCATGAACATGGTTGGGTGTCTCGACACGCCCACCCAGGGACGCATCATCGTCGACGGGGAGACGGTTTCCGAACTCTCCCGCGACGCCCTCGCGGAGGTCCGCAACCGGAAGATCGGCTTCGTGTTCCAGCAGTTCCACCTGCTCGGCCGCACGAGCGCCCTCGACAACGTCGAGCTGCCGCTCCTGTACGCGGGCTTGCCGCGCGCGGAGCGGGTCGCCCGGGCCGAGGAGGCGCTCGAACGGGTCGGCCTCGGCGACCGCATGGGACACGTCCCCGCACAGCTCTCCGGCGGCCAGCAGCAGCGGGTCGCCATCGCCCGGGCGCTCGTGAACGCGCCGGTCGTGCTGCTCGCCGACGAGCCCACGGGCGCACTCGACAGCGCCACGGGAGTCGAGATCATGGAGCTGTTCCAGGAACTGAACGAGGCCGGCATCACCGTCCTCGTCGTGACGCACGAGCCGGAAGTCGCCGGCTACGCGCGCCGGGTGCTGCGTTTCCGGGACGGCAAGGTCATCGCCGACGAGCGCCAGCCGGCGCGCATGACGGCCTGACGATGCCCCTCGCCGAACTCCTCCGCGTCGCCCTCGAGGCACTGCGCGTCAACCTGATGCGGAGCGTGCTGACCATGCTCGGCATCATCATCGGGGTGGCAGCCGTGATCGCCATGGTGACGGTCGGCGCCGGTGCCCAGGCCGAGATCGACCGCCAGATCAGCTCCCTCGGCAGCAACATCTTCATGGTCATGTCCGGGACGCGCAGCCGGGGGGGCGTCCGCACGGCGAGCGGCAGCGAGATGCGGCTGACGGTCGCGGACGCCAGGGCCCTCAAGGCCGAGATCCCGGAGATCGTCGCCGCCGCGCCGACGATGCGGGGCGTGGGCCAGGTGGTCGTCGGCAACACCAACTGGTCCACGACCATCCAGGGCATCGACAACGAGTACCTGGTGGCGCGGGGCTGGCAGATCGACGAGGGCCGCGACCTCGAGCCCCAGGAGATCCGCAGCGGCAGCAAGGTCGCCCTGCTCGGATCACGCGTCGCGACGGAACTCTTCGGCGCCGCGAACGCCCTCGGGCAGACCGTGAGGATCAAGAACGTGCCGTTCGTCGTGGTCGGGACGCTGCTCGAGAAGGGCCAGAGTTCGATGGGCTCCGACCAGGACGACATCGTCATGATCCCGCTCGCGGCCGCGCGGGGGCGGGTGCTCGGCCGATCCGGGCCCCGTTCCGACGCCGTGAGCGTCATATTCGTGTCCGTCGCCGAGGGCTGGATGATGGACGATGTCGAGCGTCAGATGGGGGAGGTGCTCCGGCAGCGCTACCGTGTCCGGGCGGGGGCCGACGATCCGTTCGCCATCCGCAACATGTCCGAGATCGTCGAAACCCGCGCCGAGGCCCGCCAGGTCTTCAACATCCTGCTGGCAGCGGTCGCCTCCGTGTCGCTCGTGGTGGGCGGCATCGGCATCATGAACATCATGCTGGTCTCGGTCACCGAGCGGACCCGCGAGATCGGGCTGCGCATGGCGGTCGGCGCCAAGGGACGCGACATCCTGCTCCAGTTCCTGGTGGAAGCCGTCACCTTGTGCCTGATCGGCGGCGTCCTCGGCATCCTCTGTGCCCTCGTGATAACGTTCGGCATCGCGAGGATCGCGGAGTGGCCAGTGCTCCTGCAGTGGCCCGTCGTCGTCCTGGCGCTCGGGTTCTCCGCCGCCATCGGGATCTTCTTCGGCTTCTATCCCGCCCGAAAGGCGGCCGCGAAGGATCCCATCGAGGCACTGCGCACGGAGTGAGCCATGTCCGCCGTCGTCGACGATCTGATCGAACTGCGCGGCCTGCGCTTCCATTACCGGGACTGGGCCGGGCCCGGGCCGGACGCCCAGGATCTCGTGCTGCTGCACGGCTACACGGGACACGCCCGCTCCTGGGACGCGTTCGCCGAAGCGATGAGGTCCGACTACCGCGTCCTGGCCCTCGACCAGCGCGGCCACGGCGAGACCAGCTGGGCGCCGCCGGACCAGTACGGCACGTTCGAGATGGTCGCGGACCTCGAGGCCTTCGTGGCCGCGCTCGGACTGGACCGCTTCGTGCTGCTGGGACTCTCCATGGGCGGCATCGTCGCGATCGAGTACGCCGGGCGCCGCCCGCCCGGGCTCGAACGCCTGGTGATCGTCGACATCGCCCCGGAAATCCCCACGGAGGGCTTGAGCGACATCACCCGGCGCGTCGCCCGCAGCGACGTCTTCGACTCCGTCGAAGCGGCCTTCGCAAGGGCAAAGGAAGACAACCCGGTGCCGCCGGAGGCGCACCATTTCCATCGCCTCCGCCACTCGCTGATGCGCACCGGGGACGGGCGCTGGACCTACCGCTACGACCGCGCGCTGCGCGACCCGGACAACACCCGGCCGCGCCCCTCGGTCGAGCAGGGCTGGCGCTCCGTCGCCGCAATCGACGTCCCATCGCTGCTGATCCGCGGCGAGGACAGCAACCTCCTGCAGCCGGCGGTCGCCGACCGCATGGTGCGGGACATTCCCGACTGTCGCTTCGTCGAAGTTGCAGGTTCCGGCCACCCCGTCCCGCTGGACCAGCCGGACGGGTTCCTCGACGCGGTGCGCACGTTCCTGTGATCCCCGGGGCGGACGCGCGGATGCCGGGCGGGGCGCCGGGCCGACGGACACGATAGCGGGAAACCGGATCAGTCAGCGGGAACCGGGGAAACGAACCGCTCCGCCACCGGGCGCATCCGCATGTTGGCGAAGAAGGCGACGGCCAGCAGCGCCGCCATGACGTACATCGTCAGGCTGTAGATGCCCGGTGTGGGATCGGGAGTGCCCGCCGGGGCGACCTCCATGAGCTTGCCGATCGTTACCGTGTTGGCCGCCACCAGTTCATCGAGACGGTCCATTGGGGCGCCGAAGTGCGCCTCGAACGCGGCCGGCTCGATCCTGGCCGCCAGTGCGCGGATCGCCCGTTCCAGCGAGAACTCGCGAAGTTGGGTAATGATCAGCGGCCCGAGCACGCCCGCGGCGCTCCAGGCCGTGAGCAGGCGGCCGTGTATCGCACCCACGTGCCGTGTCCCGAACACGTCGGCGATGTAGGCGGGCAACGCGGCGAAGCCGCCGCCGTACATCGTGAAAGCCACCATCGTCACGGCGTAGAACGCCACGAGCCAGCCGAGGCTCCCGCTTGCGCTTCCGGCACCCGCAATGAGCGGTACCGAACCGTACAGCGCCGCACCGAGCGCAAAGAAGCAGTAGTAGGTGTTGCGGCGCCCGATATAGTCCGAAGCGGTCGCCCACGCCAGCCGGCCGCCCATGTTGAAGACGCTGATCATCAGCACATAGGTCGCCGCGAACGTCAGGGTCACGATGTGGGGCAACGTCGGGCTGAAGATGTCGACCATCATCGTCTCCGCCACGCCGATGACGCCGATCCCCGCCGTGACGTTGAAGCAGAGCATGATCCACAGCAGACTGAACTGCGGCGTTCGGTGGGAACGCTGGACATGCACGTACGTGGTACTCGGCATGCCGCGCCACCCACTGCCCGGCTTGCCCGCGGCCCGCGCCGCGGCTTCGTCCCATCCAGGCGGCTTCCATCCTTCCCGGGGAAGGCGGAACGCGAGCGCGGCAGCCAGCATGACGCAGAAGTAGACCACCCCCAGCGTGAAGAAGGTGGCCGCCGCTCCCGTACTGCCCGTGCCGACGACATAGACGCCCTCCGGACCGGGGACGATCATCCTCGACACGTCGGCGGCCCCCGCCACCACGACTTCCAGCCACTCGCCACCCACGTCGGCAAACTGCCTGCCCCGTTCGGTGATCAGGTCGACACCGTCTGTTGCTCCCAGGTACCGCGGGGCTTCATGGAAGGTCTCCAGGAGGAGCTTCTTGAGTGGCGCGGCGATGATCGCCCCGCCGCCGAAACCCATGATCGCCAGCCCGGTGGACAATCCGCGTCGATCGGGAAACCAGCGAATCAGCGTCGAGACGGGCGCGATGTAACCCAGTCCCAGGCCGGCGCCGCCGAACACGCCGTACCCCAGGTAGAGCAGCCAGAGCTGGTGCAACTCGATGCCGATGCCTCCGAGCACGAATCCCATGCCCCACAGACAGGCGGCGTACACCCCGGCACAGCGCGGTCCCACGTCCTCCAGCCACTTGCCGGCCAGCGCGGTACTGAGCCCCAGAAAGACGATGGCCGTGGCGAACACCCCGACGATCACCGTGATGCTCCAGTCGTCGGCACTGCTCGCCGCGACGCCGAGCTCCTTCGTCAGCGCCGGGTTGAAGATGCTCCACGAGTAGACCGACCCGATGCAGAGATGCAGCGCCACGGAAATCGGCGGGATCCACCAGCGGCTGAACCGGGATGAGGCGACGATGCGGTCCTTGAGCAGGAACGCGGGGACGCGCCGGCGCGCAACGGCGCTCATGGGGGTTCCGCCATCACAGTCCCAGTGTCGCCGGCGCCGGGGACGCCTGTCCAGGGTCCGGGCCGGGTCCCGAACGGGCGCCGGGGCGCCTCTTGACCCCGCTCCGGCAGAAGCACACGATGGCCCTCGGGCCGGGGACGCAGGAGACGTGCCCGGGTTCCGGGATGCGGCATCCAATGACATTTGAATCAATCGGTTACGACAAGCCCTGCCGGTCCTTTCGGGCAAGGTGCCGTGCACCCGTCATCCTGCTCGGGATTCTGATCGCGGGTTGCGAGTCCACCCCGCAGGAGCCGCCGCCGGCCGTCTTCGACCTCTCCGGCACCTGGGAACTCAACACCGGCGCCAGCGACGCGGCGCCGGACCTGCAGGAGATCCGACGCCTCGAGGACCGCGACGTCCTGCGCGGCCGCCAGCGCGACGCGGAGGCCTCGAGCATCTTCGTGACCGAGGACTTCCCCGTGCTCGACACGCCCCGCATGACGATCGAGCAGGACGCCCGCTCCATGGGCATCCGGTACGCCGACGGCACCTACCGCGATGTCTCGTGGGGCGAACGCGAGCGCGGTTTCTGGACGATCCGCGCTGGCTGGCGCGAAGGGGCGCTCGTCATCGACTCCCGGCGGAACCTGACGCGCGGCCGGGAGACCATGCGCCTAGAACGCGGCGGGCGCCGGCTGCGCGTGGACGTCTCCGTCGAGACCGGCGGCCGCGACGTCCGCTCGGTCAGGGTGTTCGACCGGCGCTAGCCCGCTGGCCCGACGCGCCGCACCGCGGGTCGTCCATCGCCGCCCCCTAACCGTGGACGTCCCGCCCGGACGGTATCATCCGTCCTCCATCGCACCGGCCGCTCCGTCCGGAGGAGTAGCACCGTGGCCTTGCACAGACTCGAGGAAGTGTCGATCGGCGCGCGCGTTCCGGAGCGCGTGTGGGGCGAGCAACAGCAGCCGGAGGTGTTCTTGCGTCCCGTGGACATGGAAGACGTCATCGCGGGCTGGAACCGGGCGCACGGCTGACGTCATGCCCCGCACCATCGATGCGCTGATCGCGCAGATCGGGGAACACCGCGACACCCTCCATGCCACCGCCGCCGAGGCCGAGCGGCTGGGGGAGGCGCCAGAGGCCCTGGTCGCCGTCCTCCGGGAGTTGCGCGTGCCGCTCGTCAAGGCGCCGGTCGAAACGGGCGGCGACGGCCTCACGCTCGCCGAGCAGATGCGCTACTTCGCAGCGCTGTCCTATCACAACGCCACGGCCGGTTGGGTCGGCTTCAACCACGCCGGTGCGGCGTCCGCGGCGGCGGCGCGGCTGCCGGACGCCGGCTTCGAGGAGGTGTTCGGCAGCGACCCCTGTCCCTTCTTCGCGGCCGTCGGCACGCCCACCGGCCGCTTCCGGCGGACCGACGAAGGCGCGGTCGTCAGCGGCGTCTGGAAGTTCGCGAGCGGGTGCCTGCACGCGGACTGGGCGCTGGTCGTGGCCGTCGGCGACGAGGATTCCCCCGGCCTCCGCACCGTCCTGATGCCGATGAGCGACGTGCGGCGCGAGGGCGAATGGAACGTGATGGCGCTGAAGGGCACGGGGAGCATCGACCTCGTTTGCGAGGACGTGGCGGTACCGGAGCGGCGGCTGATCGATCCCACGGCGGGGCCGTTGCGCGGCGGGCCGCAGTTCAGCCTCCCGTACATGGTCTACGTGGCCGGGGAGAACCTCGGCTTCACGCTCGGCGTTACCGAACGCTTCCTGGACGAGGCCACGGCCTATGCGCGCACGAAGTCGCGCGGATTCAGCGGCTCGCTCGCCGAGCGCGGGCCGTTTCGCCACGAACTCGGCAAGGCCCGGACGCAGGTCGCCGGCGTGCGCGCGCTGGGGCTCGCGACGCTGGAGGAAGCGTGGTCGCTGTGCCAGACGAACGGTGCGCTGACTCCTGCCGAGGAAAACCGGGTGAAGGCCACCACCGCGTACGGCACCGAACTCTGCGCCGAAGTCGTCTCCAGCGTCTTCCACTTCCTGGGCGCGTCGGCGATCCTCGACGGAAGCATCCTCCAGCGCTGCTTTCGGGACGTGCACGGGTCGGCGCAGCACCTGGTCGTGTCGAACGAGGCGTACGAACGCTACGGCGCCGACCTGCTCACGGAGTGAGCGGGCCGACACAGGGCGGGGTTCAGGGCGCCGCGTACCAGATGGGGGACGACCAGGCGCGTTCCTGGATCGTCACCGCGAGTCCGGTCCTCGGCCGCACGCCGTTGCGCACCGCATCCCACGTGCTCCAGCGGCAGGTCGGGTTCTCCAGCACGCGGGCGTAGTAGAACGCGTCACCGTCGGCCGGGTCGAAGTCGGGGTCGGTCCACAGCACCTTGAGTTCCGTGGCGCCGAGGTCCACGGGGATCGAGCAGTCCCCGAGGTCCACCCGCGCGCCGTTGTCGGGGCAGCGGTGCGTCTCGGGATCGACCGCGAGCCCGTCCGAGCACGCGACGTCGTACACCCGCTCGTTGGTCTGCTTGCGGAACCCGGCGTCGTACCAGCCCTTCACGACCTGGATGCGCTGCAGGGGAGCGCCGTGCACGTCCCGCTGCGCCCAGACCAGGAACCGCGGGGCGGCGCCGTCGGTCGCGACGAGGTCGCCGCCCATCGGCACGCCGCCCGCGTACGCCGCCTCGAGGAGGTCCTCCCCCTCGAGGTCGAGCCCGCCGTAGTCGAACCCGCCGAAGAACCGCAGCCGGATCCGGTTGCCGGACGTGCCGTAGGTCTCCTTGCGCCGGAACGCGGCGAAGATCGACTCCCGGGTGTTCTCTTCGGCCCAGACCGCCGCGAGCCCCGACGCCGCCCGCTGGGCGTCCCGGAAGCCGAAGTACGTGCCCTGCTCCTCGTCGGAGAGGTTCACCCACGGCTGGACCTCCGGCGGCAGGGTCTCCAGGTAGTCGAGTCGCTCCCGCGAAACCGGAATGGACGCCCGGTTCTCCGCCGTGCCGAAGAAGGGCGACGAGGCGAAGTACGCCGACTCGTCGAACGACGGCGCGCCGTTGTGGGTGTCGCTCGAGCCGATGACGCCGATCTTGAAGGGGTTGCCCCGGCCCTCCTGCTTGAGCGCGATGCCGTTCTTGAGCGCGTCGCGCACGTAGCTCCCGCGCGGCTCGCTCCACTGCGTCGTCTTGCCCTTGCGCGAGTTCAGGATCTCGAAGTCCGCCCACTCGTCGTCCGGCGAGAGGCGCGGATGGGTCTCCGACGTGCCCTTGACCTGGGTGATCTCGACGAGCGGTTCGTTGCGCATGCGCAGTGCCGCGAAATCGGTGTCGATCGCCCGGCCGTCCGAGTAGCGCAGACGGAAGGCCTGTCCGTTCGACCCGTTGGGGTTGTGCAGGATGGCAAGGCTGTCGACGCCCTGGTCCCGCAGTCGGTCCATCCAGTTCCAGAGGTCCTCCGGCTCATGGGAGTCGATCGACGAGAACGGCCGCGCCGGCACGCGGGACGACTCGAAGACCACGTTGCGGTGGTACGCCGCGGATTCCGGCTGGGGCGTGGACGCCGTCCACTCGTAGGCGATGAACGCCGTGAAGGTGCCCGGATCGTCGTGGCGTTGGGCGGCCATGACGATGTCCTCCCAAGCCGAGCGGTGCGCGCCGTCGTCGAACGCGGCGCGTGCGCGGGCCGGGTGGTTCGTCATCCACGCCCGGAGCCGCTCCCAAGGACCCGCGGGTATCGCCCTGACACGTCCCGACGTCCCGCGGAACGCCCAGTTGCGGGTCTGCTGCGACCAGTAGTCGAGGTTCTCCGGGCGGTTGATGTCGTGGAAGGGCTCGGCGCCCGGCAACTGGCCGGCCCTGCTCTCCGGGTCCGCCCACGCGGCGACGACGCCCAGGAAGATGCCGTGGTCGGTGACGCCGAGAAAGTCGAGGGGCTCGCGCAGCCGCATCTCGTGGCCGAAGGGATTGGCGATGGCCTCGCCCTTGGCGTGGCGATAGCTCTCGTCCGGCGACACCGTCGTACCGAAGCTGTACGCGTCAAAGGAGTGACGGCTGTGGACGTGCAGGTCGCCGAAGTAGACGTTGCGCTGGGCGTTGTAGCCGGCGGTGCGGCCCGCCTCGGCCGACGACGCCATACCGTGGTCTTCGATGCGTAGGGCATCGTCGGTGCATCCCGTCATGCCCAGCAGCACGCCGAGCACCAGAATCCATCGTGCTTGCATCGCAGGCCCTCCCCTCTCACCCTGTCTGCAAAGCTACCACGCCCGGGGGTCCGAGCCGGTTATGAGCATCAAGCCCCTGGTATCCCTGCTCGCGCTGATCGTCGGCCTGCCCGCAGCCGCCGCGGAGCGCCCACCGCCCGCCCGGGCGTTCGACGGCGTGTGGCAGGTCGTGCCTCGCCTTCCCAGGCTCGGCGCCCTGCGCGACGGCGCCCGACGGCCGGTCGGTTTCTCGGCGGACGAGCAGGGCCTCACGCCCGCCGACTACATGGTCCGGCGCATCATGACGGACGCCGGCCGCGAGGCGTTCGACGCCTTCGATCCGGCAGAGCATCCCGCCAACAACTGCCGCTCGCCGGGGCTGCCGTCGATCGCGATGACGCCGTACCTGCAGGAGTGGCGGGCCGGGGGCGACACGCTCGACATCACGCACGAGTACTTCAGCACGCGGCGGACGGTCCATTTCGCCGACGAGGCTCCGCCGAGTTCCGAGCCAACCCCGGTGGGCTTCGCGACAGGACGCTTCGACGACGACACCCTCGTCATCCGGACCGTCGGCGCCGCACCGACCATTGGCGGCCTGAGCCGCAACGCGCCGTCGAGCGACGCACGGGTCGTGACGGAACGCTACCGAGTGCTTCCGGGCGGCGACACCATCGAGGGCCGCATCACGATCGAGGACAAGAAGTTCCTCACCCGGCCCCTGCGGCTCTCGCTCCGGTTGCGGCGCGCCGAACCCGGCGTGGAACTCGTGCTCTTTCCCTGCGATCTCGAGGCCTCACGGCGGCATCTGCCGGACTGAAGCCCCTGCCCGTCCTGTTGTCCGCTTCCTGCGAGTTCGCTAGCATCACGCGCTTCCGTTCCGACCCACCGTTGGAGGTGTCTGCCCGATGAGCGAAGCCGCAGTGGACCTGACGCAGGAGCGCGAACCGACGTCGCGCGAGATCGTCTTCGGCGAGATACGCCGGCTCGGACTCGAGAAGAACGTCGTCGAGATCGAGGAACAGGGGTTCTCGATCGTCGAGAACGCCGTGCCGATGGACATGGTCGAGCGCATGCGGGAAGTCATCCTGGCGCAGGTCGCCGACAAGACCGGCAAGGAGCCCGATCTCGACAACTGGGACGGCGGCACGCTCCGGGAAGGCTGCTACCTCCTGTACGAGGACCCGGTCTTCGAGAAGCTCGTGCAGAACGAGTACGTGACCGCGCTGATGCGCTACCTGCTCGGCCGCAGCATGGTCCTGTCGACCGTCTACTCCCACGTGCGCGCCAAGGGCGATGCGCCGCTGCCGCTGCACACGGACCAGTGGACGCTGCAGCTCTCCAACCCCGTGTCGGTCGCCGTCGCGAACTACGCGCTCGTCGACTACGAGCGCGACCTCGGCGCGTTCGCCGTGGTCCCCGGCAGCAACCAGTTGCTGCGCCGGCCGGTATCCGAGGACGAAAGCAACGTCTACACGAACCCGGACTGCGTCCCCCTCGAGATGAAGGCCGGTTCCGTGGTCGTCACCGCGGGCTGCACTTGGCACGGCGCCTACGAGCGCAAAGTGCCGGGACTGCGGGTCAACGCGGCCGTGGTCTACTGCCGCTCCTACATCCGCACGCAGGAGTTCATCCGCGAGGGCGTGACGCAGGACATGCTCGACCGAAACCCGCCCGAGTTCGCCGACCTGCTCGGCGTCAACAACTTCCTCGGTTTCGGCCGCGAGGGTCCAGATTTCTCGAAGATCAAATCCTTCGGCCTGGGCCGTTTCGACTGAACCGCGGAGGGCATCCCGTGAGTGAAGCAGCAGTTCTGGCGGAAGCGCGCGAACCGACATCGCGCGAGTACGTCTTCGGCGAGATCCGCCGGCTCGGGCTCGAGCAGAACGTCTTCGAGCTCGAGGAGCAAGGATACACCGTCGTCCCCGACGCCATCCCGATGGACATGGTCGAGCACATGCGCGAGGTGATCATCGCGCAGGTCAGTGAGAAGACGGGGAAGCAGCTCGACCTCCACGCCTGGGACGGCGGGAACGTGCGGGAAGGGTGCTACCTGCTCTACGAGGACCCGATCTTCGAGAAGCTCGCGCAGAACGCGTACACGGTCGCGCTGATGCGGTACCTGCTCGGCCGCAGCATGGTGCTCTCGACGATCTACTCGCACGTGCGCACGAAAGGAGGTCCGGTGCCGCAGCTCCACACCGACCAGTGGACGCTGCAGCTCTCCAATCCGGTGTCGGTGGCCGTGGCCAACTACGCCCTGGTCGACTACAAGCGCGACCTCGGTGCGTTCGCCGTGGTCCCGGGGAGCAACCAGTGGCTGCGCCGTCCCGTCTCCGAGGAGGAGCGCAGCGTCGAGACCAACCCGGACTGCATCCCGCTGGAGATGAAGGCCGGCTCGGTCGTGGTCTGCGCAGGATCCACCTGGCACGCCGCTTACGAGCGCAAGGCGCCGGGACTCCGGGTCAATGCCGCGGTGGCCTACTGCCGCCCCTACATCCGCACGCAGGAGCTGATTCGGGAAGGCGTGACCCAGGAGATGCTCGACCGCAACCCGCCGGAGTTCGCCGACCTGCTCGGCGTCAACAATTTCCTCGGTTTTGGCCGCGAGGGGCCGGACTTCGGCAAGCGGAAGCCGCTGCTCGGGCGATTCGACTAGGAACTCGCGAGAGCGGCGTGGAGACCGCGTCGTGACTCAAGACCGTCAGTCGACGTCAAGCGGCAGCACCCGCCGCAGATACGCGTCGAACAGCGGCACGGTGAAAGCCGTGTCCCCGCGTGCCGGGCTGTAGATCATGCCCTTGGCGATGAGCTTGGCACGGGTCGGCGCAACGGCGCGAACGTGGCGGCCAAGGGTCTCGGCGACTTCGCCAGAGCGGTGCGGCCCCGACCCACGGGTCGCCATCGCTCGCAGATAGCGCTTCTCGGAACGCGTCAGACGGTCGAAGCGCGCACGAAAGAAGCCGGCGTCAAGCTCGGCATTGGCGGTCGCACTCGCCATCTCGGCGTCCGCCGACGTCACGGTGGGAGACTCCGCGCAGTCCCAGCAGTGCTTGCCCCACTCCTGCAGGAAATAGGGGTAGCGGGCCGTCTCCTTGAGAATCGTCGCCAGCGCTTCCGCCTCGAAAGTCACGCCGAGACGATTGGCGGGCGCCTCTACCGCACGGCATGCGGCGTCGGGCGACAGTGGGCCGATCTCCGGGAAAAGGAACAGTCGCTCCGCATAGGACTTGGCGGCGGCCGTGCGCGCCACGAGTTGCGGCAGACCAGCCCCGAGCAGCGCCACGGGGAGCTGCCGCTGCGCAGTCCGATGCAACGCCATGATGAGCGCCGCCAGATCCTGCTCCCGAACGTACTGCAGTTCGTCTACAAAGAGCGCGAGCGCGGTGTCCTGTTCCCGCGCCGCCTCCCCAACCGACTCCAAGAGCGCCGTCAGGTCCGCGTCCAGAACGCCGCTGTCCGCCAACCCCGGCTCCGGCGGCACCTGCAGGCTGATGTTGAAATCCTGATTGCCGACCTTGACGGCGCCGACCAGGCCCGCCAAGGCGCTCAAAGCCCGCTTGACTGCACGGCTCGCGGCGGCCCGCCGGCTCAGCCGCACCAGCGCGGCGTGAAGCGGAGGGACGAGGAGGCCCGGCAAGGACTGTTCTTCGGGTGCTTCGAGAAGGACCGTGGTGAAGCCTCGGCAACGCGCGTCTTCGCTGATGCGATTCAGCAGAACGGTCTTGCCGACGCCCCGCAGCCCGACCATCAACATGCTCTTGGCCGATAGACCGTTGCGGATGCGATCAAGCGCGACGGACGCGGACTCGAGCAACGTGTCACGCCCGGCGAGTTCCGGTGGCGGCGTTCCCGCACCCGGGGCGTAGGGATTGCGCCTGGGATCCATGTCAAGCGAAGTTAACCAAAGTTATGCAAACCCGCAAACTTTGCCTGCGGAGCGAAAGACTCGTAAGCCCAAGTCGGCTTCAACCAGAGTTATCCCATGTTATCCAAGATCGATAACTGGATGTGACAGGCGGGCGACCAACCAGATCGTTCGACAGTCCGCACCAGAAGAGGTGGTATCGTGGCCATCCGAGACCGGCGCGGCGGTGAATCGGGCGGGAGGACTTCATGAGAATCTTGCAGTGGATCGGGGCCGTGCTCGGCACGATCGTCATCCTGGCGGGCGCGCTCTACCTCTTCCGTACCGACCCCATCTTCATGGTCAGCGGCAAGCGCCTCTCCGGCGACGAACTGCCCTATCCCTCCGACTGGTCGATGTGCAACGACCACCAGACCGTGGCCGTCGAGACCCGGGTGGACGATCCGCATTCCGTCACCACGATCTGTTTCGTCCACGACGGCGACCTCATCATCCCGGCGATGAACGGCAGCGAGAAAGAGTGGCCGGCGCACGTGGTCCGCGACCCCCGCGTCCGCGTGAAGATCGGCGAGCACGTCTTCCCGGCGCAGGCGGAACGCATGACCGACGTCGCGATGGAGGACCTCGCCGCATCCATCGCCGTCAAGTATCCGCAGATCACCGAGCGGGATCCGGCGGACGCGCCGCAGGACGTCTGGCTGTTCCGCATCTCGGCTCGCGCAGAAATGCGTTGACACCCGCGATATCGGCGCTATAGTCGCGCGCCCTTGCCGGGACCGCGGCATTCGACGGACAAGACAGGTGCTTTCGGAAACATCCAGACCAGCAGGCTTCACGAGCGCGTTGCCGACGGCGTGGCCGTTGCCGCACGCTCGCGCGTCCCGCTGCGGCGACGCGCCTGCCAAAGACGGCGAGCCGAGCATGCGCTGACCTTCCACGATCTCCTGGAAGGGACGCGCAAGGCATCCTTCCAGGCACCGAGAAAGCCCTGGTCGGATTGCCGAGCAGGGCTTTTTTTGTGAACGGAGGAAAGCGAATCGAGAGGCGGTGACGGGACAATCGCAGTCATCGCCACCACGCCAAGACGGAGGGCGGGGAAACCCGCCAAACGAAGGTTGGGCGGCGTGCGGCGTTCCATGGTTCGGGTTCGAAAGGCCCGTCTGGCGCACTCACGCTACCCATCGCACGGTGTGTACCGAGCGTTTTGTGCGCACCCAACCTGCCTGGAATTAGCTCAGTGGGTAGAGCACCAGCCAAGGGAGCTGGGAGCGCCGGTTCGAATCCGGCATTCCTTTGATCGGCTTGACTGCAAATCAGGCAACACGGCTCATAACCGTGCAGCGGTGGTGACGACCGCCAATCGTCACACGGGGCGTCCGTTCCCAGCGCGTTCCTGCTCCGCGGCAGGCGCTTCGCGAAAGCGACCGCGCAGGCCCGGGCGAGGACGCGCAGCAACGGCGCAGCCGGTCGAGGGCGCTGGCGCGATTCCGTCGTGCCGGCCGCCAGGCGATCCGGCGCATCGTCCGCTCCCCGCGCGGCGAGATCGGCTCTGACGAGCGGGTTCGCCGCCGGATGGGCACGCGTTGCGCCCGATCGCCCGGCGCCGTCGATCCGCTCGACGTTGTGGGAACGGACGCATTTTTTCGATCACCGAAGTCGAGAAGAGGAGAACGTGATGCTGTTTTCTCAAAAGTTCATCGTGCGCAAGCACGAACGCGGACTCCTGTTCAGGGACGCCGACTTTGTCCGCTTCCTGGAACCGGGGACCTACCGCTTCAACACCCTGCGCCGGCGTTACGACGTCGAGCGCTTCGACGTGACGGAACCGGCGTTCACGCACGCGCTGGCAGACTACCTCGTCGAAGCCGAGCCCGAGGACGTCGAACGCCTGTTCACGGTCGTCGCGACCGGCGAGCGCGAGGTCGCCGTCGTGTACTGGAACGACCGGATCGCCGAAGTCGTCCGCCCGGCCGAGCGCAGGCTCTACTGGAACGGACCGGTGACGGTCCGCGTGGAGCGGTTCGACCTCGATCAGGGGCTCGCCATCGACGCCAGGCTCGCCAAGCGGCTCCTGGCCGAGCCGGGCCTCGCTGCGGGCGCGGACGGCCTCCTCGGTCTGCGCGGCGTCGGGCGCCACGCCATCCACGCCGAGGAGATTCCCCACGGGCACGTGGGCCTCCTCTACGTCGACGGCGAACTCGCCGGGTCGCTGGAGCCGGGACTGCACGCCTACTGGACGCTCGGTCCGAGCGTACGCGTCGACGCGGTCGACCTGCGCGTGAAGACGCTGGAGGTCCAGGGACAGGAGATCCTCACCCGCGACAAGGTGAGCCTGCGCATCAACCTGACGGCCACCTACCGGTTCGCCGACGCAGCGCGGGCAGTGAGCGCGGCCAAGGATCCGCTGGACCACCTGTACAAGGAGATCCAGTTCGGGCTGCGGGCGGCGGTCGGGACGCGCACGCTCGACGCGCTCCTGGAGGACAAGTCCGCCATCGACCGGGCCGTCGCCGACCGCGTCGGGCCGCGGTTCGCCGAGATCGGCATCGCCGTGGACAGCGTCGGCGTCAAGGACATCATCCTGCCGGGCGACATGAAGGAACTGCTCGGCAAGGTGGTGGAGGCGGAGAAGGCGGCGCAAGCCAACGTGATCCGCCGCCGCGAGGAAACCAACGCCACGCGTTCGCTCCTCAACACGGCCAAGGTCATGGAGAGCAACACCGTCGCGCTGCGTCTCAAGGAGTTGGAGACGCTGGAGAAGGTCACCGAGAAGGTCGGCAACCTGTCGGTCTACGGCGGCCTCGACGGGCTGCTGAACGAACTGGTTCGGCTGAAGCAGTGAGAACTGGCGCCGGGAGAGGCGGCGGGCGCTGAGACGTCCGCCGCTCCTCTCCCGTTCGCCGGTACCGGTGCAGGCTGGAGATCGACGCGAACCGTCACGCCTTTCATGCCCATGTAGTGCGTCGTCTACCGCTCTCCGGCGAGGGCGCGCGCCGTTACGGCGGACGATTCAACAGACGTGCCAGCCGGTCCATCCCGCGTCAGTAACGCGCCATCACCTGTTCGGCAAAGTCCGTCAGCATCTCCTCCGCGAACTCCATCGGCGGGAGCAGCAACGTCTCCTTCAGGCCGGCGCGCTCGCGCTCCCGCAGCATCTCCACGATCTCGTCCGGCTCCCCGACGAGGCCGCAACCGACGCGAATCGCCTCCGGGGTGACGAACTGGCGCTCGTCCTCGAGGAGGTAGGTGCAGTGCCCGAGGTGCACGACCTGGCCGGCGCGCTCGCGCGGGAGGTCCTTCGCGGCGATGAATTCCCGGTACGCCTCCCAAGTCGGACGGATCGCTTCGGGCACCAACTCTTCCGTGCCCGCGAGCTGCACCGCCTCCCACAGGGCGTGCAGCATGTTGGCCACCATCGAGCCGCAGCGGTCCACCACGCGCTCGGAGTCCAGCCGCTCTCCGGGCTTCAGCACGCAGAAGCCAGTCAGTCCGGTCGTGTGGAACGTGTCCGGGTCGAGGGTGCGGCCCACCGCGGCTGCGCCCTGTTCGATACGCGCCATGCGGCGGCGGAACCCCTGCGGCGATTCGAGCCCGCCTCCCACGCGTCCGTCGCCGTAGGCGCCCGCCACGCGCAGCGCCAGCGGCCCGTTGGCCGCCACGTAGATCGGGATCGGGTGGTCAAGGTCGATGAAGCGGAGATCCCGGTGGAGGAAACGAATCAGGCGCGTCTCGCCGTTCAGCGTGTACTCGACTTCCTCGCCGGTCAGCAACTCGCGCACCACGCGGACGTATTCGCGGAACGCCGGCGCCTTGACGGGGTCGAAGCTCATCACGCGCATGGCCGTGTGGCCGGAGCCGATGCCCAGGAACGTGCGTCCCGGAGCGATGCGGTTGATGGTCGCGATGGAGTGGGCGGTGACCGGGGCGATCCGCGTGCCCACGATCGCGACACCCGTGCCGAGCCGGATGCGCGACGTCCTTTTCGCCGCCAACGCGAGGGTCGCGTAGCAGTCGGACCAGATCATCTGCGAATCCGGCACCCACGCGCGGTCGAACCCGAGACGCTCGGCGTGCTCGATGAGTTCGATGTTGTCGATATGCGTCGCTACGCAGAGACCGAACTGCATGAGCCCTTACCCCTTACCAGGAGAAGGCCGCGCGAGCTGCGCAGCAACTCGCAACGCGAACCGAAGGTTCGCGCTCAGTCCCACCAGGACTTGCCGGGCGTCTTCAACACCTTCGCCATGTCGTACCCTTCCTCCTTGAAGCTGTACTGGTAGATGTCCTTGCCCATCAGGTCCGCGAAGCGCGGCGGGTTGCGCTCCAGGATCTCCGGGGTGACCTCTTCGCGATAGCGCTCCTGCGGCACGACGAAGGGCCGCGTGTAGATGGTGACGAGCGTCAGCCTGAGCCCGGGGTCGGTCCGCGGAAACGATCCGTGCCAGATGCTGCCGCTCCAGACCACCATGGAACCGGCCGGCGCCTCGATGGCGACCGGCGCGGTCACCTCGTCCGCGCCCGGGCCGTGCCCGAGCGAGTGGGTCCCCGGCACGAGGCACAGCGCCCCGCCCGACTTCGAGTAGTCGGTCAGCACCCACGTGCAGTTCAGCAGCATCGGGTACGCCGGGTACGGTGCGGGAATCCCCAGGGCGCCGTTGTCGGTGTGCAGTCCGAGCGGGCTCGGGCCGGGACCTTTCACCAGGCCGATGCACGTGGAGAACATGCAGCTCCGGCCCACCGTGTAGTCCGCGAGGGCGAGCGGGACGGGGTTCAGGATCGCCTCCTGGAACACCGGGTCCTCGAACAGCAGGAACGTGAACGGCGCCCAGGCGCCGGCCCCCTGCCCTTCCAGGGCGCCGGTGCGCTCGAGATCCAGCTTCTTGCCGGTCCGGCGCTCGACCGTCGCACAGAAGGCGCCGCGCAGCCGCTCGAGGAACGCCGGCGTCGTCAGTGTCTCGGGCGGAATGACCGTGTAGCCGAC
>JAJDTI010000178.1 GCA_022827245.1 Pseudomonadales bacterium
CGCGATGATGAGCCTGATCTGGTTCGGGGCGATCGAGCGCCACCCGAAACTCCGGGTCGTGCACGTCGAGGCCGACGCCGGCTGGCTGCCGTACTGGCTGCAGCGCATGGAGCAGCACTGGGAGTTCTCCGGCAACGCCGAGCACCCCGAGCTGAAGAAGCGGCCGACGGAGTACTTCAAGTCCAACTTCCTGGTCGCCTGCCGCGGCGACGAGATGACGCTGCCCTCGGTGTGCGAACTCGTCGGCGACGAATACGTCACGTTCAACACCGACTACCCCCACCCCGACGGCACGTGGCCCCTTGGCATGGAACGCCTCGAGCGGCAGCCGCTCTCGGAAGAGAGCATCCGCAGGATCTTCTGGGACAACGCCGCGGCGTCGTTCGGGCTGTAGCGCCGGCTGTTTCCGGCCCGTGGCGACGACCCGTCAGTGCGGGCGCGCCGTGGCGTAGTAGCGCTGTCCGTCGAACCGGTCGAAGTGCGCGCCGAGCAGGGGATGGTCGATCTGCGAGACGTCCTCGCTCGCTTCGAGGTGACGCTCCGCGACGTAGGTGGTTTGCATCGCCCCGTCGACCAGCACGTGATACCAGGGCCGGTCCTTCGGGGGGCGGCTGCGCGCGACCTCCTCGTACCACTCCTCGGTGAGCGAGAAGCAGGGATCCACGCCCGCCACGACGCCCCGGTAACCGAACCGGTTGTGGGCGACGATCTGGCCGACGAAGAAGCGGGCGTCCAACGGTGGTGTCCTCGAGGAGTCAGGCGTCAAGCCTACCCCACGGCCACGCGCGTGGCCTGACGAGACCTCAGCGGATGGCTTCGATGTCGATCTCGGGACGCAGACGGAGCCAGGCGCGGTCGGCGGTATGGGCGACTTCCCCGCGGTCCGTGGCGAGCGCGAGGCAGGCGCGGTCCGCCAGGGAGAGCCCCAGCGGCCTGGTGCGCTCGAGGAGTCGCCCCGCGATCTCCGCCTGGGTACTCGAAAACGGCTCCACCGTGAGTCCGAGACTTGCCAGGCTGTCGAGGAGGTCCTCGGTTTGCAGCCCCGCGGAGTGCGTCTTGCCGATGACCTCCGTCCAGTTGACCGCCGAGATGACGGACCGCGGAAGAACGGCCGCGACTCGGTCGTGCCCCGGCTCGCGCTGGAGGTAGGCCAGCAACGCGGAGGCGTCCAGAACCGCGCTCAACGCGGATCCTCGCGCCGCGCTTCGGCCCGCCGCTCCCGGATGAGTTCCTCGGCCAGGCTGCGTCCCTCGACCTGCCGGAAGCGGTCCTGGAGACGCCGCGCCACGTCACGGGTCTTCTCGATCACGAGGTGGTCCTGCTCCACCCTGGCTATCAGCCGTTCGCCGGGGTGAAAGTCCAGCGCCTTGCGGATGGCCGCCGGCACGACGAGTCGCCCCTGAGCGCCGAATCTGACGTCGGCCTGAAGATCTGCCATCGGATCAGCTCCATGCCACAGTTGAATACAGTGTGCCACGAAGAGCGGGAAGCGGACAGAGGACCCGAACGCGGACCTGCGTATCGACGGGCGGCAGCCGCTACACTGCCCGTTTCGAGTGTTCGACGGGTCCGCGGGACGAGACAGTGATCAAGCAAGCCACCTTCTTCAAGCGTCGGCCCGACCTCGGGCCGGCCGAGTTCCACGACTACTGGCGCAATCGCCATCCCGAGGTCGTCTGCCGGCTGCCGGGGCTCAGGCGCTACGTCCAGAACCACGCGATCGCGGACGACGGCCCCTTCGACGGTATCGCCGAAGTGTGGTTCGACGACACCGACGCGATGCGCGCGACCGTCGGCACGCCCGAACTCGAGGCCGTGCGCGCCGACGAGCCGAACTTCCTCGATGTCGCGGGCATGGGCTCCATCATCACGGATGAGTACGTGATCAAGGACGGCGCGCCGGACGCCGGCGACAAGCTGATGGCGCTCGTATTCCGCCAGGTGCAGCACGCCCCGGAACGGTTCTTCGAGCTGTACCGGGACGAACTCGGTCCGCTGGTGCGGGCCGTCGCCGGGATCCCGCGGTACGAACAGGCGCACTGCCGGATGGGCATCTATCGCAGCGGCCGCACGCCGGACTGCGACGCGGTCGCGTCGCTCTGGATCGCGGAGCGGGACACGACCTTCGCCTCGGCGGAGATGGCCCGGGTGGGCGCCTTCGAGGGCACGATCATCGACTTCGCCCGCACGCAGGTCGGTTTCGTGGAGGAGACGGAGATCCCGCTTTGAGCGGGGCCGGGCAAAGGAGGACCACGCGATGACCGACCGGCGACTCGACCGGAACTGGGATGAACCGACCCGCTATCCGGATCCTGCGGTGGAGGTGCTCGATCCGCGGTTCCGGCCGTACGTCCTCGGCAGCGCGGCGGTCGAGCGCCTGTGGACCGGCGCGCGCTGGACCGAGGGTCCCGCGTGGTTCGGCGACGGCCGTTACCTCGTCTTCAGCGACATCCCTAACGACCGCATGCTCCGCTGGACGGAAGAGACGAACGCGGTGACGGTGTACCGGGCGCCCTCCCACAACGCCAACGGCAACACGCGGGACCGGCAGGGTCGGCTGGTCACCTGCGAGCACGGTACGCGGCGGGTGACGCGCACCGAGCATGACGGCACGGTGACCGTGCTGCTGGACCGGTTCGAGGGCCGCCGCCTGAATGCGCCGAACGACGTCGTCGTGCATCCCGACGGTGGCATCTGGTTCACGGACCCGGGCTACGGGATCGTCTGGAACTACGAGGGCCACAAGGCCCCGTTCGAGTTGCCGACCCGCGTCTACCGCATCGACCCGGCGACTGGGGACGCTGCAGTCGTGATCGAGGACATGGAGAAGCCGAACGGCCTCGCGTTCTCGCCGGACCACGGCCTGCTCTACGTCACGGACACGGGGGCGTCCCACAAGCCGGGCCATCCGCACCACATCAAGGTTTACGACGTCGTCGACGGCAAGCGGGCGGCCAACGGCCGCGAGTTCTGCAACCTCGGACGCGCCATGCCGGACGGCATCCGCGTCGACATCGACGGCAACGTCTGGTCGAGCGCCGGGTGGGCCGGCCCGGAGGAGGACGGCGTGCACGTGTTCGCCCCGGACGGCACGAAGATCGGCGCCATCCACCTGCCCGAGGGCGTGTCCAACCTCTGCTTCGGAGGAGTGAAGCGCAACCGGCTCTTCATGACGGGCGCCCAATCGCTCTACGCGCTGTACGTGGACGCGCAGGGCGCACCGTACGGGTGATCGAACGGTCCACCCACGCCGGGACCCTCGGTCAGTTCAGTTGGGCGCTCTTCGAGTGGGCGCGCAATCCGTATTACATCCTGATCGTCATCTACATCTTCGGGCCGTACTTCTCGACCGAGGTGATCGGCGACCCGGTACGGGGCCAGGAGATCTGGGGCTACATCAACGGCTTCGCCGGCGCCGCCACGGCCTGTCTTGCGCCGTTCCTGGGCGCCATCGCGGACAAGGTCGGGCGCCGCAAGCCCTGGATCGCCACCTTCGTCGTGATGATGGTCCCGGCGATCCTGCTACTCTGGCTCGCGGTCCCGGGCGAAGCCGGCCTCGGCATCGTCACGGTCGCGGTGGCGCTCACGGCCGCCGGGATCGGCTTCGCGTTCACGGAGGTCTTCCACAACGCCATGCTGCCGAGCGTCGTGCCTTACCAGCGGCTCGGAACGGTCTCGGGCTGGGGACTCGCACTCGGCAACGGCGGCGCGCTGATCATCCTGGTCGCCATGCTCTACGCGTTCGCGCTGCCGGCGACGGGGCTGCTCGACTGGGAATGGCTGCCGGAGGACGTGCTCTTCGGGCTCGACACCGCCGCGTTCGAGCACGACCGCATCGCGGCGCCGATCAGCGCGGTATGGCTCGTGGTCTTCGCGCTGCCGCTCTTCCTCTTCACGCCGGACCGCAGCGGCACCGGAGTCGCCGCGCGCGAGGCCGTGCGCCAAGGGCTCGCGGACGTCCGCCGGACGATCCTGCGCGTGCGCGCGTACCGCAACATCGCCCTCTACCTGCTGGCGCGGATGCTCTTCAACGACGGCAAGGTCGCGATCATGACCTTCGCCATGATCTACGCCTCGGGCGTCTTCGCCTGGGGCGGCGCGGAACGGCTGCTGGTCGGGGTGTTCCTGACGGTGTTCGCCATCGCGGGCGGCTTCATCGGCGGCTGGCTGGACGACATCGTGGGTTCGAAAAAGGCGATCGTGTTCACCATCGCCGGCAACTTCGTCGCGCTCCTCGCCGCGGTCTCCATCACGCCGACGACGATCTTCTTCATCGAGTTCGAGGGCCTCGACGCTCCCGTGTGGGACTTCGCGTTCTTCCGCACCCTGCCGGAGATCGTGTACCTGCTGATCTCGATCCTGTTCGCGCTCTTCATCACGTCCGCGTACGCGAACAGCCGCACGATGCTCGCCCGCATCGCGCCGGAGGGGGAGATGACGAAGTTCTTCGGGCTCTACGCCCTCTCGGGCCAGGTGACCGCCTTCGTCGCGCCCATCATGGTGGCGTTCTTCACCGGTTTCTTCGAGAGCCAGCGGGTCGGGTTCGGGTCGATCCTCATACTCCTCGCTGCCGGCGTCGCCCTGATGATCTTCGTGAAGGAGGAGCGGGCGGAGGCGTTGCCGGAGGAGGATAGTGGCTCGAGCAGGACACCAGCGGAGGATCCGGGTGGTGTTACGCGGGTTGCGGGAACGGGTTCAGATGCGGGACGCTCATCCTCGAGAAGTGCTTCACGTCCCGGGTGACGACGACGAGTTCCCTCTCGAGGGCGGTGGCGGCGATCAACCCATCGACCGCAGGAATGGGGTCCTGGGTCCCCAGCCTTCCCCATCGTTCGGCGATGTCCCGGTCGACTCCGATGATGCGGTCACGAAACTCCATCGAGGTCCGCGTGAGCCAGCTCTCCAATGCCGCTGCCGTCGTCGGGTCCTTTCGCCGCACGCGCTCCACGCCGCGCCGCAGTTCGCCTACGGTGAGAACGCTGACGAACAGGTCTCCCGGTCGGCGCTGGCGCAGCCAGGCGACCACGTTCGGGTCGGCCCGGCGGCGTTTGCGCAGCTCCGACACGACATTTGTGTCGAGAAGATAGCTCACAACTCGACGTCGCGCGGCAGCGTCGCGTCGCGCTCGAAATCGGCGTCCTCACCGCCCTCCGGCATGGCCAGCAGGTGCTCCACGAACGTGTCCGCGTGCGATCCCTCCACACCCTCGGATCCCGCTGCAGATGCGGCGTCCCGGCTTTCCTCGGCGGCGTCCAGCGCCTTGGAAAGCGCAGAGTCAGCCGTGTCTTTCAGCGGTTCGGCCCAAGCCTGCAGGCGTTGGATCGTCTGGTCGGAAACCCGGATCACTGGCATCGCTCCACCCGATTACTTTGTTACTATGTGACTCAGTTAGCAACGTAACGCTGCATCCGGGACGTGTCAACAGCGACCGCCCCGCGAGTTTTCCGCTCCGACGTTGCGCTAGCATGCGCGCCTCCCCCGACGCCCGGAGCCACGATGACCGACATCACCCACCGCACCGTTGCGACCAACGGCATCAACCTGCATGTCGCCGAGGCCGGCGAGGGGCCGCTGGTCGTGTTGTGCCACGGCTTTCCCGAGTCCTGGTATTCCTGGCGCCACCAGATCGCTGCGCTGGCCGACGCCGGCTTCCACGTCGTCGCCCCGGATCAGCGCGGCTACGGCGACAGCGACGCTCCGGAGCAGATCGCGGCCTACTCCATCCTGCACCTGACGGGGGACATCGTGGGACTGGTCCATGCCCTGGGCGAGGACCAGGCGGTCATCATCGGACACGACTGGGGATCTCCCGTCGCATGGACCTCGGCGCAGATGCGGCCGGACATGTTCCGCGCCGTCGCCTCCCTGTCCGTGCCTTTCCGCGGACGCGGGCCGTGGCCTCCCCTCGAGGGCATGCGGACCTACTTCGGCGAGCGGTTCTTCTACCAGCTCTACTTCCAGACCCCCGGCGTCGCCGAGCACGAACTGCAGCACGATATCGCCGTCACGATGCGCAAGATGCTCTACGGCGCCTCGGGAGCGATCGAGCGCTCGGGCGGCGCGTTCGGCGCGGAAGGCGCCCCGCCGGCGTCCTCCTACATGCTCGAGTTCATGCCGGACCCGGGCGACGACCTGCCCGCCTGGCTCACCCCGGGAGACGTCGACTTCTACGTGCAGTCATTCACGAAAGCCGGATTCCGCGGCGGGCTGAACTGGTACCGGAACATCGACCGCAACTGGGTGCTGACCGCGGCGCTGCAGGGCAGGAAGATCGAGCAGCCGGCGCTGTTTCTGGCCGGTGACCGGGACGTGGTGCCGTTCGACGACGAAGTCGAGCGGGACATGCGCGAGGCGGTCACCGGTCTGCGCGACGTGGTTCTCCTGCCGGGCATCGGCCACTGGGTGCAGCAGGAAGCCCCGGAAGCCGTGAACGCGGCGCTCCTCGGATTCCTGAAATCCTTGTAGGGGCCGCCCTCGCGGCGGCCCGCCTCCGGGTCGCGCAGGCCGAAAGCGCCGTTCAGACCCCGCCGAGCGCCCCGGCCTCACGGTACCGCCGAATCTCGGAGTCCGGTAACCCAAGGAGTTCCCGCAGCACCGGCCCGTTGTGCTCGCCGAGGAGCGGCGCCGCGTGACGCGGCGTCTGCGGCGTGCGCGAGTAGATCGTCGCGGGCCCGTCGTAAGGGGTCGGTCCCATTTCGGGATGGTCGAGGGTCACGAAGAACCCGCGGTGCGCGAGTTGCGGGTCGTGGTACAGGTCGCTTGGCCGCAGGACGGCGTATGCGGGCACCCCTTCGCGTTGCAGCCGTCCCGCGGCCGCGAACGGCTCTCGCCCGCGCATCCAGAGGGCGAGCAGCTCGTCGATCGCGTCCGCGTGGTCGGAACGTTCGGCGAACCGGCAGGGCAGCTCGAGGACGCGTGACAGGGCATCCCAGTGCGTCGCCGACTCCACGGCGACGGCGACGTAGCGCTCGTGGCCGGCCGCGGGATACACCCCGTGAGGACAGGCTAGAAGGGACCCTTGGCCGAGGGCGGTGGCGACGCGGCCGTTGACCGTGTAGTCGAGGATCAGCGGCTCGAGAAAGCGGATTCCGGCTTCGATCTGCGAGAGGTCGATGTGCTGGCCCTCGCCGGTGCGTTCCCGGTGGAGCAGGGCCGCCGCGAGGGCGGCGACGCCGAACCGCGGGGTGATGAAGTCGGTGTAGGCGCCCCACGGTCCGGTCGGGGGGCGGTCCGGCCATCCGACGAGTCCGAAGATGCCGGCGACGGCCGCGCCCTGGTTGCCGTAACCGGAGTAGGTCCTTTCCGGGCCGGTCTGGCCGCGCATGCAGCTGGAGAGCATGACGAGGTCGTCGCGGCCGCTTGCGAGGGTCCCGTAGTCCATGCCGAACCGCGCCATCGTGCCCGGCGAGAAGTTCTCGACCACCACGTCGGCCCAGGCGGCCATGCGTTGAGCCAGCTCCCGGCCGGCCGCCGACTTCAGGTCCAGGGTCATGCCGAGCTTGGAGCTGTTGAAGTTGGCAAAGAACTGGGTGCGGTTCGGCCCGGGGAGGTTGTCCTTGAACGGCGGTCTCGTCCGCAGCAGGTCGAGCCGGTCGGGCGACTCGATGTGCACCACGGTGGCGCCGTGGTCGGCGAGGGCCTTGCCGATCATCGGTCCGACGCCGACCCAACTGAAGTCTGCGACCTTGAGTCCTGCGAATGCCGAGCCGGGCGGCGAGCCGCCGCCCGAGTGGCGGGAGCGCGGCTTCGGCCGGGCCAGTTCCCCGAGCAGGGGTGCTGGCGGTCCGGACGACAGCGGCGTCCGCGACAGTTTGGCGAAGGCGCCCGGGTGCTTCCGTCCCCCGATGTCGGTCCAGAACTCGCGGGCTTCGAGATGCGGGTCGTCGATGAGGTCCGGGATGTCCTGGACCGGGGCGATGGTGAGTCCATGCCGCGCGGAGAACGCCTGCAGTTGCCGCTTGGTCTTGCCGCGAACGAAAGCGCGGCACGACTCGACGGTCGCGCCGACCAACTCGGCATCGAGGCGCCCTTCGCGAAGCTCCGTGAGCCAGCGCTGGAAATCCCTTCCCCGGGCGTCCGCCGGGACGTCGGCGCCGTCTTCCTCCAGCCAGCGGACGAGGTGGTGCAGCGTCCGTTCGCCCAGGATGGGCATCTGGAAGAACAGGAGGACGTAGCCGTCGGCGCAGGGGACGACATAGGGCAGCTTGAGCCCCGGCGCGACCGGCTCCGGACGGGTGCCGCGGAACTCGCTGGTGCCCGGCGGATTCGTCCCCGCATTGGGCGGATAGCCGGTGGCGCTCATCAGTGTCCAAACGACCGCGGCCTGGGCCGATACGTCGAGATGCTGGCCGAGGCCCGAGGCCTGCCGTTCATGGAGCGCCACGACGATGTCGGCGGCGGCCTGCGCCCCGGCATGGAACGCGGCCTGAGGCATGGCGCCCATCGGCAGGGGCGGGCGGTCGGCATTGCCCTGCAGCCCGACCAGACCGCCCGCGGCCTCGACGGTCAGCTCCGTCGCCGGCAGATCGGCGTGGGGGCCGCTCGTGCCGAACGGGGTCACGGAGGCGTGGACCACGTGCGGGAAGCGCTCGTCGATTCCCGGAGTACGGCGGGACTCCACGAACACGTCCGCGTCGTCGAGGAAGGCCGTCGGATCCTCCGCCACGACGCTGCGCTTGCCAACCCCGAGTGCGGCCCAGTACAGGGACTCGTCGCCGGCGAAGGGGGGCAGCGCGCGGCTCTCGCAGCCCGCGGGAGGCTCGACCTTGATCACTTCCGCGCCGAGTTCGGCGAGTATGCGTCCAGCCATCTCTCCCCACCGGGTCGTGGCGTCGATGACGCGGATGTCTGTCAGCGGTGCGGCGATGGTGTGTCTCCTCTCGGGGCCCGTCCGGGTCGCGTGGCGATGGGTATCCCCGGCGGGCCGGTGAATCCGGCGGCGGGCGCCTCCGGGGCTATGATCTTCGCCCATGAAGCCGCGCCTCGTCTACGACGGAGACTGTGCGTTCTGCCGCTACATGGTGGCCTACGCGGCATCGGTGACCGGGGACGCGGTGGAGTACAGGCCGTATCAGGAGGTGGCCTCCGAGTACCGCGACATCGGTGCAGACCAGTTCGCCGAGACCATCTGGCTCTTCTCCGACTCGGGACGCTCCCGGGGCGCCGACGCCGCGTTTCGGACGCTGGCTGCGGGCGGTGCGGGCTTCTGGCAAGCGCTCTACCGTTGCTCGCCGGGCTTCGCGGCCCTGGCAGAGGCCGCGTACCGGTGGACGGCGCGGCATCGCGGCTCCTGCCTGGCGGTCTGCCGAGTCCTGTTCGGCGGGAGGCTGGTCCGCGCCGAGTATACGATCACCGCCGATGTCCTCGTACGGGGTATCGCGCTGTGCGGATTGGCGGCCTTCGTCTCTCTCTGGTGGCAGATCGACGGTCTCGCAGGCCCCGGGGGCGTGCTGCCGGCAGGGGAGTACCTGGATGCCGTGCGGGACGCCCGCGGCCTGGAGCGCTACTGGCTCCTGCCGACGTTCTTCTGGATCGATGCGTCCGGTCCTGCGCTGCAGGTCGTGTGCGCCATCGGAACCGCCGCGACGCTCGTGGCGCTGAGCGGGCGCTGGCGCTGCGTTGCGGCCTTGGTCGCGTACGCGTGCTACCTCTCGCTGCTGGGCGCCGGCCAGGTGTTCCTGTCCTACCAGTGGGACATCCTGCTCATCGAGTGTTTCGTCGTCGCCGCCATACTCGCCCGTGCGCCGGCCGCGGGTGTCTGGCTGACGCGCCTTGTGCTCTTCCGCTTCATGTTCCTGTCCGGCTTCGTGAAGCTTGCGAGCGGGGATCCCACGTGGGCGGACGGGACCGCGCTCGGGTACCACTTCGAGACGCAGCCGCTGCCCACCGCGCTCGCCTGGTACGCGCATCACTCGCCTCCCGTCCTGCTCGAGTGGGCGGCGACTGCCACGCTCTTCATCGAACTGGTGCTGCCGTTCTGCGTGATCCTGCCGCGCAACCCGCGGCTCGTCGCGGCGGCGGCCTTCGTACTGCTCGAACTGCTCATCTTCGCGACCGGCAACTACAACTTCTTCAACGTGCTGACGGTCGTGCTCTGCGTCGCGCTGCTGGACGACCGGCTGCTGCCTGGCTGGTTTCGTGGCGTGCAGCTCGTCGGCGGCCGCACCGCCGCGAGGGTCGCCGCCGGCTGCGTCATGGTCCTCGGCATCGCGGTCACGGTGGAGTCCGTCGCAAGGCAGCCGTGGTTCGGGTCTGGACTCACGCAGATCGTACGGCCGCTGCGCCTGGCGAACCCGTACGGGCTCTTCGCCGTGATGACGACGCGGCGCGACGAACTCGTGGTCGAGGGATCGCTGGACGGCGACACGTGGACCGCATACGGCTTTCCGTTCAAGCCCGGGGACCCGTCGCGGGCGCCGGGGTGGGCGACGCCGCACCAGCCACGGCTCGACTGGCAGATGTGGTTCGCCGCGCTCACGACGCCGGAACGCGCGCCATGGACGTACGACCTCGCGTTCGCGTTGCTCGAAGCGCGGCCCGCCGTGATCGGGCTCCTGACAGACCCGTTCGACGGCGCTCGGCCCACCTACGTGCGCATCCTCCGGTATCCGTACCGCTTCACGACGCCGGAGGAGAAGGCGCGTACGGGAGACTGGTGGGTGCGCGGGGCGGCGACGCCCTGGCTGCCGGCGATCCGGCTGCGCCGTCCCGTCGTCACGCACGAGCCGTTGACGCTGGAGTGACGTGCTGAACCCGGGCGCGCCTCGGCGCATAATGACGGCCCGATGGCAGCCACGCCGCCCGCGACCCGAATCGTCCACTTCGCCGATCTCCACCTCGACGCGAGCTTCGCGTGGGCGGGGGCGACGAGCACCGTCGCGCGGCAGCGGCGACAGTCGCTGCGCGACGTCCTGGTCCGGATCGCCGCGCTCGCGCGCGAAGCGGACGCGGATGCACTCTTCTGCGGCGGCGACCTTTACGAACACGACCGGGTGACGCGCGATACCGCGGAGTTCCTTCGCGCAACGTTTCAGAGCCTCGACCCCCTTCCCGTCTACATCGCGCCGGGCAACCACGACTGGTACGGGCCAGAGAGCGTCTACGCGCGCAACGACTGGAGCCCGAACGTGCACGTCTTCCGGGAACCGCGACTCGTGCCGGTGCCGCTGCGGGAAGGGCTGACGCTCTGGGGCGGCGCGCATCTCGCTCCCGCCAACACGGACGACTTCCTGGAGGGCTTTCGGGCGGACGGCCCGGGCGCCCACATCGCGCTGTTCCACGGCGCCGAACGCTCCTGGTTCTCGGAACAGGGCGCGGGCAAGGAGCCCCACGCCGCCTTCGATGCCGGGGCCATCGAAGCGGCAGGTCTCTCGCACGCCTTCCTGGGGCACTACCATCGGCCCAGGGACGCGGAACGCCACACCTACCCGGGCAATCCGGATCCCCTCGCCTTCGGGGAAGACGGGCTGCGCGGAGCCGTGGTCGCGCGGGTCGCGGCGGACGGCTCGGTCGCCCGCGAACGCCGCGTCGTGGCGCGGACAGACGTACACGACCTGGTCCTCGATGTCGGCGGGTGCGGCTCGAGTCAGGAGATCCGGGACCGGCTGCAGGGGCTGGCGGGCGGGCGCTCGGGGATCGCGCGGCTCACGGTGGGCGGGGAGCTTGCGCCGGAAGTGGACCTGCGCGAGGACGATCTGCGCCATGTCCTGCTCGGGACGTTCGACGCCGTCCAGGTGCGGCTGGGGGACCTGCGCTCCGGGTACGACCTCGCCGCGATTCGCGGGGAGCACACCGTCCGCGGAGCGTTCGTGGGCGATGTGCTCGACTCGGATCTCCCGGAGGACGAGAAACGGCGCGTGCTGATCGCGGGCCTGCGCGCCCTCGACGGCCGCGACGATCTCGACGTGCTCTGATGCGGTTCGAATCCGTCGAGGCATACGCGTTCGGCCCGTTCCGGGACGCATCGCTTGCCCTGGTCCCCGGCCTGAACGTCGTCTTCGGCCCCAACGAGGCGGGCAAGTCGACCTGGCATGCGGCCCTTTACGCGGGGCTGTGCGGCATCCGGCGCGCCAAGGGACGGGCCGTCAGGGTGGATGCCCGGTTCGAGCAACGCCACCGTCCCTGGGACGCCAACGGCGCCTGGGAGGTCGGCGTCCGGCTGGCGCTGGCGGACGGGCGCCGCGTCGCGTTGCGCCACGACCTTGCCGGGGGGGTCGACAGCAGCGCGCGGGACGCGGAACTGGCGGGGCGGGACTACTCGAACGAGATCGTCTTCGAAGGCGCGCCCGACGGCTCGCGCTGGCTGGGCCTCGATCGCCGGTCGTTCCTGCACACGGCATGCGTCCGGCAGGCCCAGATGCTCGCCGTCCGCGAGGACGCCGGAGCCCTGCAGGCCGCGCTGCAGGCAGCTGCCGCCACGGCGGGCACGGACGCGACGGCGGCGCGGGCACTGGCGACCCTGAAGGGCTTCCGGAGCGACCGGGTAGGCTCCGAGCGGGCGCGGACGAGGCCGCTCGTGCAATCGCGTCACGAGGTCGAGGCGGCGCGCGGGGAACTCGACATTGCCCGCGGCGCCCGTGACGAGTACCAGCGCAAACGCGCCCGGCTCGCCGCGCGTGAAGGGATGCTGCGAGCCACGCGTGCGCGGCTGCTCGCCGGCAGGGCGCGCGAGTCCGGAGAGCGGCTGGCGCGCATGCGCGAGCTGTCGCGGCGCTTCGAGTCGGGGCAGCCCCGCCTGTTCGACGACCCGGAACTCGCGGACCGCGTGGCGGTTGCCGTCGCGACCTGGGAGGCGCAACCGATGCCGAAGCCGCTCGCGGGGGAGGATGTCGAGGAACTCGAGGAACGCCTGGCCGCCGTGGCGGAGGAACTCGATACGGTCGCGGGGCGTGTGCGCAGGAAGCGGCGCTGGCTGCTGGGCGGCGGCGGGATCGGCCTGGTCGCGGGGCTTGCCGCGGGCGCCGGCCACTCCGTCATGCTCGGCTGGCCCGTCGCGGTCCTGGGTCTCGGGACGCTGGCGTGGGCGTTCGTCTGGCGGGGCGCCGGCCGGATACGGCCGCTGGAGGCGGGCCGCGCCGGAATCGTCGCGGAGCTTCCGCGGCGTCGAAAGGAGGAAGAGGAGTTCGCGCGGGCGCAACGTCGCCTGGAAGAGGCGGAAAGCGTGCTGCGGCGCTCCGCGGCGGATGCGGGACTCGAGGTCGGGTCGCCGGCGGCGCTCGTGGATGGCCTGTACGACTGGCAGGCGCGCCGTCGCCGCCGGCTCGGGCGGTACGAGGAGGAGCAGGCGGCCTGGTCGGAGTTGCGGCGACTGCTGGAGGACCGGACGCTCGAGGAATGGGCCGCGGAGACCGAGCGGCTCGAGGCGGAAGCGACGGCATACGGAGGAAACCTGTCCGCACCGGCGGACCCGGGAGACACGGCAGAGTCACTCGAACGGCTCGAACGACGGCAGCGGGAAGCCCTGGAGCGGGAACTGGGGGCACTCGAGGAGCGCGAGCGCAACCTGCCGGACGTGGCGGACGCGGAGGAGCGCCTCGCCCAGGCCGAGCGCCGCCAGGGCGAGATCGAGCGCCTCGACGCGACCCTCGCGACGACGATGGACTTTCTCGCGGCCGCGGAGCTCCGGGTGCACCGCGATGTCGCCCAGGTGCTGCGCGAGACGGTGCTCGCCTGGCTGCCCCGGGTGACAGGTGGGCGTTACGTGGACTGCCGCGTCGACCCAGCGTCCCTCGCGGTGGAAGTGCGGGGGCCCGACGGACGCTTCCGGAGCGCCGACCTCCTCTCCCACGGCACCGCCGAGCAGGTATACCTGCTGCTGCGGCTGGCGCTCGCGCGGCACCTCACGAAGCCGCAGGAAGCCTGTCCCCTCCTGCTGGACGATGCGCTGAGCGGATGTGACGCGACGCGCGCGGTGGCCGTACTCGACACCCTGCTGGCCATTGCCGGGGAGACCCAGGTGATCCTGTTCACCCACGACGCCGACGTGCGGCGCTGGGCCGAGGACCACCTGCGGGAACCGCGTGATCGACTCATCGACCTGGAACCGCCGGCGGCCCGGTAGCCCTCATTCGAGGACGGGTTTCGTTCCGATGATCCCTTCGCCTTCGAGCGTGGCGACTTCGGCGTCGTCGAGCCCGAGGAGCGTGGTGAGCACCTCGTGATTGTGCTGGCCGAGGGTCGGTGCGGGCCGCTCGATGCCGAACGGGGCCGAGGCCGTCCGGTACGGTGGCGACGGATGCGGCTGCGCTCCGACGTAGTCCCGCTCCAGCATGGGCCAGAACTCCCGCGCGGCCAGTTGGGGGTCGGTGACGAGTTCCAGGGCCGCGCGGACATGACCGGCCGGGATGCCGTGGTCCTGCAGGAGGGTCATCAGTGCCCGGGGCTGGCGCGCCCGCGTCCACGCCGACAGCGCGTCTTCGAGGGCATCCACGCGGCGCAGACGGTCCTCGAGGTCGCCGAAGCCGGTCAGCCCCGCGCCGACGAGTGACCGCAGCCCGGCCCATTGCTCCTCGTCGAGGACCTGGATGACGATCCACTCGTCCTCCCCGGCGCAGGGAAACGCGCCGTGGGGCGCGTGCATCGAAGACCGGTTCCCCAGGCGTTCCGGGGGCGACCCGGTCGCCGACTGGGCGAGGATGCCGTGCACACCCAGGGGGAACAGGCACTCCGCCTGGGACAGGTCCAGGTACTGGCCTTCCCCGGTGCGGTGCCTGTGCCGCAACGCCGTGACGAGCGCGGCGGCGCCGTTCAGGCCGCCGGTGGCGTCGCCGTACGCGACGTGGACCATGGTCGGCTTCCATTCCGGGCGCCCGGACAGGTGCGGGATGCCGGAGGCCTGTTCGACGGTGGAGCCGTAGGCCCGATACCCGCGCCAGGGACCGTTCGTGCCGAACGCGGGCATCGAGATCATGACGAGTTGCGGGTTGACCTCCCGCAGGACTTCGTAGGAGAGCCCCAGTTTCGGCAGTACTCCCGCGGAGTAGTTCTCGACCACGACATCGGACTCGGCCACGAGGCGCTTCAGGAGCGCGTTGCCGCGGGGCTTCGCGAGATCGAGGGTGATCCCCCGCTTGTTGCGGTTCACCGTGTTGAACGCCACGGATTTCTCGGCGCCGCCCCCGTCGATCCACTTCCGGGTGGCCTCCCAGCCGCGCCACCAGTCGAAGCGCGCGCAGCCTTCCACCTTGATGACTTCCGCGCCCATGTCCGCCAGGTGCCGGGCGGCGAGCGGTCCGGCCCAGCCCATCGAGAGGTCGACGACGCGGATGCCGGCCAGGAGGCGCTCGCGCACTCCGGGCCTCGGCGGGGTGCCTGCGTGTCGCCGCCGTGGCGGGTCGGCCTTGGTCCGCTCGCCGCCGCCGTCGAGCAGCTTGCGCGTCGAAGCCCCGAGCCGCGGCGCGGGACCGCCGGCGGCCGCGGGCGTGCCGAACAGCCGGAACGGCGTCACGGGCGCCTGGTACGCGCCCTGGTCGGGGTGTTCGATCGGCGCGAATGCGCCGCGCTCCACGAACTGGTCGACGTCGAAGACCTGCTCCATGGTGGGGACGAAGGCGAGCGGGATGCGCATCTCCTGGCCGCGCTCGAACAGCTCCCGCGCGGAGCGGTTCGCCACCCGTTCGACGATCAGGGGCTCCATCCGGTCCGCGTCGCGCAGGCGGCCGGCGCTGGTCTGGTAGCGCGGCTCGTCCGCGAGGTGCTCGATGCCGACGAGTCGGCAGAACGCGTGCCATTGCGCGGGCGTCAGCGCGGTGACGCCCAGCCAGCCGTCGCGGCAGGCGAAGATGCCGAGCGGATACGTCGGCGGGAAGCGGTTCACGCCCATGCGGCGCCCCGGGCCGATGCGCCCGCCGTGCCCGGCGACCGCGCCGACATCGGTGAAGCACACGTTCGCCTCGAGGATGCTGGCGTCGAGCTGCGCGGGTCCGGCGGCGTTGCCCGTCTCGCGGGCGACGACCTGGCCGACCGCGCCGATGTAGGCGGTCAGGCCGGCGATGATCTGCGCGTGGTACCCGGAAGGCGTGCACGGGGGGCCCTCCGGCTCGCCGATGCCGCGCACCAGCCCCACCAGCGCCTGCACGACGTTGTCCGAGCCCGCGTGGTCGCGGTACGGGCCCGACTGCCCGAACCAGGTGACGGAGACCATGACGATGTCGGGGGACACGGCCGCGAGTGCCGGGAGGTCGAGACCGAGCGACTTCAGGGTTCCCGGTTTCTCCCCCTCGAGAACGAGGTCGGTGCCGCGCGCCAGCTCGATCACGGCGGCCCGACCCTCGGCGGTCCCGAGGTCGGCTTCCACGCTCTGCTTGTTGGCGCTGAGCCAGGCGTGCAACGCGCTGTGTTCGGGCGGCTCCACGCCAGGGACGAAAGGCGGGAGTCGCCGCGTGTGGAAGCCGTGCCCGGGAGGTTCGACGTCGATCACTTCCGCGCCGTGGTCGGCGAACAGCTTGCCGCAGTAGCCGGTCGCGACCGTGCCCGAGAGATCGAGCACGCGCAGGCCGGCCAGCGCCGGGGTGTCCGCGCCGGTCACCACGCGTCGATCGCCGGACGTTTCTTGCCGCTGCGCGGCGTGGGACGGATGGAGGCGAGGAGGTTCGCGAGCCACCAGCGGGTGTCCGCCGGGTCGATGGTGTCGTCGATGCCGAAGTGGGAGGCCTGGTTGAGGGCCTTCCCCTGCTCGTAGGCACGGGCCACCATGGTCTCGTAGGCCTTGCGCCGCTCCTCCGGGTCCTCGATGGCCTCGAGGTCCTTGCGGAAGCCGAGCTTCACGGACCCTTCGAGTCCCATGCCGCCGAACTCGCCGGTGGGCCACGCGACGGAGAAGAACGGCGCCTTGTACGACCCGCCCGCCATCGCGATGGCGCCGAGGCCGTAGGCCTTGCGCACGATCACGGTGAAGAACGGCACGGAAAGGTTCGCGCCGACGACGAACATGCGGCTCGAGTGGCGCACCAGCGCCGTGTACTCGATCTCGGGCCCCACCATGATCCCCGGGGTGTCGCAGAGGTACAGGATCGGGATGTCGAAGGCGTCGCAGACCTGCATGAAGCGGGCGCCCTTGTCGGCCCCGTCCGAGTCGATGGCGCCGCCGAGGTGCTTGGGGTTGTTGGCGATCACGCCGACGCTGCGGCCCTCGATCCGGACGAGCGCCGTGACCATGCCGTCGCCGAAGTCCTTGCGCAGCTCGAGCACGGAGCCGGTGTCGGCCAGGGTCTCGATGACCTCCCGGATCTCGTACACCCGCAGGCGGTTCTCGGGAACGATGCGCCGCATCCGCCTCTGATCGGGCGCGGTCCACTCGGGTAGCGCGCCCTGGAAGTAGGCCAGGTAGCGCTTCGCGGCGGCCACCGCGTCCGCCTCGTCGGCGACGGCGAGATCGACGACGCCGTTGGCGCGCTGGACCGCCATGGGCCCGATGTCCTCCGGTGCGAACACGCCGAGACCGCCGCCCTCGATCATGGCGGGTCCCCCCATGCCGAGGTTGGTGTCGGCGGTGGCGACGATGACGTCGCAGCAGCCGAGCAGGGACGCGTTGCCGGCGAAGCAGCGCCCGGAAACGATGCCGACCATGGGCACGAGGGCCGAGAGCTGCGCGAAGCGCGAGAACGTGCGGCCGCCGCCGCTGCCGACCATGTCCGTGTCTCCGGGCCGCCCGCCGCCGCCCTCGGCGAACAGCACCACCGGCATGCGTCCGTCCTCGGCGATGTCGATCAGGCGGTCCGTCTTGCGGTGGTTCTGCGCGCCTTGCGTGCCGGCGAGGACGGTGTAGTCGTAGGCGAAGACGGCGCACCGGTTGACGGGATCCCCGAACAGGCCGCCGTTGACGGAACCCACCCCGGTGATCATGCCGTCGGCGGGGGTGTTGGCGATCAGGTCCTCCATGGTGCGGCGGCGCCGCTGGGCCGCGACCACGAGCGGTCCGTACTCGACGAAGGTCCCGGGGTCACAGAGGTCGTCGACGTTCTCGCGGATCGTGCGCTGGCTCTTCGCCCGCCGGCGTTCCACGGACGCGGGGCGGGCGGGATCGAGCGTGCGTTCGTGGCGTTCCACCACCTCCGCGAGGTCCGGCCGGATCGCGTCGAGATCGACGGCTGCCTCGGTGTCCTCGGCCGCCGCGGCGACGTCTCTCTCTTCCACGAAGGCGAGCGCGTGCCCGGCGTGGATCGTGTCGCCCAGTGTGACGGTGACGCGGCGCACGACGCCGCTGACCGGCGCGTGCACCTCGTGCTCCATCTTCATCGACTCCATGACGACGACCGCCTGGCCGGCGATGACGGAGGCCCCGGGCGCGACCTCGATGGACACGACCGTGCCCTGCAGCGGGGCCGCGACGGACACCGTACCGTCGGGGGCCGTGGCAGGCGCCGCTTCCTCGGCGCTCCGCTCCCGGGCCGTCTCCCGGCCGTAGGCGAGGACGGCGAGCGGATCGTCGGGGTCGACGCGCGCGCCTGCGAGGCCCTCCGGTCCGGCGGGTGCGCCGTCGTGGAACAGGCGCGGATGATCGGCGGAGACGACCAGTTCCGGCAGCCGCTCGTCCACCAGGCGTGTGTGAAATGCGCCGTCCCGGACTTCCGGCGCCCGGAGCAGGTTCTGGAGGAGGCCGATGTTCGTCGTGACGCCCTCGATGCGGAAGGCGCAGAGCGCCCGGTACGCTTTCGCCAGCGTCTGCTCCACCGTGCCGGCACCGCGGCTGACGACCAGCTTGGCGAGCAGCGAGTCGAAACTCTGGGTCGTGGCGTAGCCGGTGTAGCCGAAGGTGTCCACGCGAATGCCGGGACCGCTCGGCGGATCGAATGCCGTCAGCGTGCCGCCGGACGGCAGCACGCTCCCGTCCTCCGTCATGCGTTCGAGGTTGACGCGCAACTGGACCGCGTGACCGCGCGGGGCCGGCGGTTCCGCCAGGCCGATGTCCGCCAGGGAGCGGCCCGCCGCGAGTTCGAGTTGGGCGAGGACGAGGTCGACGCCGGTGACTTCCTCCGTGACCGTGTGCTCCACCTGCAGACGGGCGTTCGCCTCCATGAACGCGAACGCGGAGTCCGCGTCCAGGGGATCGCAGTCGACGAGGAACTCGAACGTGCCCGCGTTGCGGTAGCCGACGCTCTCGGCGAGACGGACGGCCGCGTCGCAGATGCGGTCGCGAACGGCGGTCGGCAGGCCGGGCGAGGGTGCGAACTCGATGAGCTTCTGGTTGCGCCGCTGGATGCTGCAGTCCCGCTCCCCGAGGTGCACGGCATGGGCTCCGTCGCCGAGCACCTGCACCTCGACGTGGCGGGCGCGCGCCACGAGTTTCTCGACATACAGCGCCCCGCTGCCGAACGCGGCGCTCGCCTCGGAGCGGCAGCGCTCGAACGCCGCCGGCAGGGCATCGGCGTCCGTGACGGCGCGGATTCCCCGGCCCCCGCCGCCCGCGACCGCCTTGACCATGAGGGGGCCGTGCCGGTCGAAGAACGCCCGCGCCGTGTCGAGGTCCGTGTCGGCGTCCGTACCGGGCAGTACGACGACGCCGGCGTCCGTCGCCGCCCGCCGCGCGGCGGCCTTGTCTCCGAACCGTTCGAGCACGCTCGGGTCCGGGCCGACGAACACGAGGCCGGCGGCCGCGCAGGAAGCCGCGAAGGCGGCGTTCTCGCTGAGGAAGCCGTACCCGGGGTGCAGCGCGTCGCAGCGGGTACGCCGCGCGATCTCGATCAGGCGGGCGCCGTCGAGGTAGGCCGCCGCTCCCGCCCCGTCGAGCGCCACGGCGTCGTCGCCGGCCCGCACGTGCAGCGCCGCGGCGTCCTCGTCCGAATAGACGGCGACGCTCTCGGCCCCGTACTCGGCAACGCCGCGCATCAGGCGGACCGCGATCTCGCCGCGGTTCGCCACGAGGACCCGGGAGATCACCGCGGCGCGGCCACGCCTCGGTACGTGAACGTCGCGAGTTTCGGTCCGGGCAGGTAGCCGGTCTCGAGTTCGTCGATGCGGAAACCGGCGTTCGCGATCAGGGTGTCGGCAGGGCGTGACAGGTGACAGCCGCCCCCGATGACCTTCCATGCCGGTTCGATGCGCCGCTGCCAGCGCTCGATCGCGGGCTCCGGGCTCGCGCCGTGTTCCGCGAAGATCAGCCGTCCCCGGGGCTTCAGCACGCGCCGCAGTTCGGCGAGGCAGCGATAGACGTTGGGGACGGAGCAGAGCGTCCAGGTCGAGACGACGGTGTCGAACGTGCCGTCCTCGGCCGGAATGTCCTCCGCGGAGGCGTTCGACACCTCGACGGGGAGGGGTGTGGCGGCGAGGCGTTCGCGGGCGCGCTCGGCGATGTCCGTGGCGGGCTCCAGGGCGAACAGCGAATCCGGCGCGTCCTCTCCGGTCGCGTAGTGGGCGAGGTTGTGCCCTGTGCCGAAGCCGATCTCGAGCACCCGGCCGCGCGCGCGGGACACGTAGGCTCCCCGGACCTTCGCCATCGGTTCCTGCCCGCAGGCCAGGTCGATGAGCCTGGGCAGCACGTATCGTCCGTAGAGCCCCATCAGTCCTCCCTTCTTCTTCTGTGCGTTCCGTGCGGCATGATGATCTCCGGCGCGGGCGCATCGGCCGCGTCCCCGGCCTCGTCGTCCACCTCGCTCGGGAACAACCGCACGTGGCCCTCCGCAAACCCGGCGAACATCAGGTGCTCGACGATGGTCCGGTCCACGGTGCCCTCGATCTCCGCGTCGAGAGCGCGCTCCTGCAATCGCGGGAAACGGCGCAGCAGCTCCGGCCGGTTGTACAGGAAATCCCGCTTGAGCGTGCCCTCGACGAAGCGCTCGTCGCGCAAACAGTACTCGAAGCGAATCCGGATCGGCACGTCCACCAACGCCGTACCGGCATCGATCGTGTGCCGGATCACCTTCTTGTCGACGACCCAGAGCATGGTCTTGCGGCTCGTCGGAGAAGATACACGAAAAGGCGGCGCGCGGGCCGGCCGGCGCCCCTTTCGATCATGGCGGCGGGGGCGGCTTCAGTCCGGGGACCACTTGCCGCCGGTGGCCGCGAGGTAGTCCCGCTCGGCGGCGGTGTCGGTGCGGCCGAGTGCCTCGTTGCGGTGCGGGAAGCGACCGAAGCGCGCTATGACGTCCCGGTGGTGGACGGCGTAACGGACGAAGCTCTCCGCGAAGGCGCGCCAGGCCGGCGGGACGGTGCGGACGAGCGTGTTGACGGCGTCCACGTACCGTTCCTGCTCGACGAGCGATTCGCTGTGGTGGAACGGGTGCAGCAGGAAGATGCGGCCCGGGGGAGGCAGCGCGGCGTCGAGACCTGCCGCGATGGTGCGCTTGGCGGCCTGGAGCGCGGCCCGATCGTTCGCGAACGCTGCGGCGCTGTCGCGGTGGCAGTGTCGGGAGAACTGGTCGAGCAGGACGACGACGGCCACGGCGCCCTCGGGAGTCGCTTCCCAATCTCGCAGCGCCCCGGAAGCGGCGGCGCGCAAAGCGGCCCCGAAACGTTCCCGGATGGTGCCGTCGAGCGCCTCGGCGGCGCCGTACCAGAACTCCGAGCGCGCGGCGGCCGCGACAGGGTCGCTCCAGGCGTCCTCGAACCAGAACCGGAGGATGTCCGCCGGCGACACGGCGCCGGCGGCGGCTTCCGCGGTCAGCGCCGGCGGCCCGTGTGTCCGGCTATCCGCCGGCGGCGTTTGCCGGACTGTCGGCGACGACGTGGTGCCGGAACAGGCTTGCCACGTAGTCGGCCACCGCCACGAGTTCGGCGGCGAGTTCGAACGCCCCTTCTTGCGCCCACCGGTTCACGACGTGCCGGTTGCCGGCGACGAGCATGCAGGCGACCAGCCTCGGCAGTCGGTCGCCGACCGGATCCATACGGAAGTCCTTTGCCAGGGAGGCCGTGAGGAGGTCCTCGTACTCGTCGTTCAGCGTGTGCAGCCGCAGGGCGATCGACGGCGAGCGATGCTGCTGCCGGAGCAGCTCGCGGAAGTTCGAGAGCCCGCCCGTTTCCTGTTCCAACTGCGTGGTGTTGAACACGATCTGCCCGCGCCAGAACTCGAAGGTGTCGTTGGTCCGCGCCGGATCCTCGATCGCCTGGCGGAACTGCTCGATCTGGCGCCGGTCGACGGCGATCGCGAGTTCGGGTTTGGACGGGAAGTGCCGGTACAGGGTCTGCACGTGCAGCCCCGCGTGATCGGCGACTTCCTCGAGCGTGGTGTCGTCGTACCCCTTCGTGGAGAAGAGTCCAATGGCCGCGTCGATCAGCGCGGCCCGGGTGCGCTGCTTGCGGCGCTCCCGCAGTGGATATTGGACATGGGCGGTCTGTGGTTGTGCGGATATAGTAGACTGGTTTCTTGTTGAGGGAGGGGGTTCTACGGGAGTTCGCGCGATGGACAAGTATCCGTTCTGCAGTGCCGAGTGGGTCGCTGTCGCCCGCGGCTACATAGAATCACAATGCGCTGAAAACGACATCAGCGGTATCACAACGGCTTTCTGCGAGAAGTTTACGAACGCACCCAATGACATCGTCACGGAAGGTGACGGCATCACGGGCTGGTATTTTCGCATCGCTGACGGGAAAGTGGAAGTGGGTCACGGAGTGATCGAGGACGCCGACGCGACGATCGTCGCGGACTATGACACCGTTGTCCCCCTGGCGCGTACC
>JAJDTI010000164.1 GCA_022827245.1 Pseudomonadales bacterium
GACGGGGCGCGGCGCTGCGTGGAGACCGGCATCCGCTCCATCGATCACGCGACCCACGTCACCGACGAGACGGCCCGCCTGATCGCAGAGGCCGGTTCCTATACCGTGCCGACCCTCGCTGTCGTGCACGAAATCATGGAAAGCGGCGCCGAGGCGGGCATGCCCCAGGAGAGCATCGACAAGGTAGGCGACATGCTGGATGTCGCCCTGGCCTCCATCGAGTCGTGCCGGCGCGCCGGCGTGAAGATCGGCATGGGCACGGACCTCTTCGGCACCGAGTTCCACGAGATGCAGGCGAGCGAGATGCGCTACCGGTCCGCGGTGGACAGGCCCATCGACATCCTGCGCTCCGCGACCTCGGTGAACGCCGAGATCGCCCAGCGCGGCGACGACCTCGGGCGGGTGGCGCCCGGCTACTTCGCCGACCTCCTGGTCCTGAACGGGAATCCGCTGGACGATATCAGCATCTTCGAGCGCTACCGGGCCGAGATGCCCCTGGTCATGAAGGAGGGCGCCTTCATCCGCAATGAACTGAGCTGAGGGTCGAGGCGGGAAGCGGGGTACGCAGACGCCTGGAAGGTTTCGATTGGACGGGGGTCAACCTTTCAATTGGACGACTCCGGCACCGACGCCCTTCCCATCCGGAGACTCTGGGAGAAAGCAAGCGGCTGAACCGGCAGTCGCATACCATCCGCGTCGAACTGAACCGTACGAGCCTGAAGCATGAAATCCACGATCAACGTCTACGAAGGCTATTCCAGCGAAGTCGCGAACGGGTACGCCCGTTCTTCGGTGCACGTTCCGGTCGACGACGGTTGCCGGATCGCCGTGGACATCCTGCGTCCCACCCGCGATGGGGAACTGCTCGGCGGCCCGCTGCCGACCGTGGTGCAGGCGACCGGGTACCGGCGCGCGTACTACAAGAAGGAGAACGAGTTCAACGCCCCGAAGTACGCGCAGTTGACCGCGCATCTCCCGGTCGGCGCGCTGGTGACGGCCTACGAACAGCGCCCGGCGTGCCAGCAGGTCATCCGGTACGGATACAACGTGGTCAGCGTGGACTTCCGCGGCACGGGCGCGTCCTTCGGCGCCAACGCCATGCAGACCTGGCGCAACGCGGCCGACGTCGCGCAGGTCGTGGACTGGATCGCGCAGCAGGAGTGGGCGACGGACAGGGTGGGGATGATCGGCGGTTCCTGGGAAGGGGTCATCCAGCTCGCGACGGCCGTCTTCCAGCCCCGGCATCTCGCCTGCATCATCCCGCAGATCCCGCCGTCGATGCTCAACGCCATCGTCGACGGCGGCCTCGCGATGTCCGGGTTCGCCCGCGACTGGTCGGAGATGCGCAAGGGCCAGGACGGGACGGACGTGGCGGCGCCGGTGGACGGCCCGGACGGCGAGCGCCTGTTCGCCGAAGCGCTTGCCGGGCGCGCGCCGACGTACGCGGACTCCGACGATGCGGGCATGCTGGAGCACATGACCAGCGATGCCTACGTCGCCACGATGTCCGAGGGAGCGCCGCCGCCACCGTTTCCCGAACTCGGCCCCTTGCGCGACGTCTTCGACGAGTTCGAACGGATCAGCCGCTCCGGTACCGCCGTCTACCTGCAGACCGGCTGGTGGGACATGACCTTCCCGGGCGAGTGCCTGGACCTCTACCAGGCGCTCACCGGTCCGAAGCGGATCATCGTCGGCCCATGGAATCACGGCGTGCTGCCGACCATGGAGCCGCTGCGCTGGTTCGACTACTGGCTCAAGGGCATCGACAACGGCATCGCCGACGAGCCCGGGGTGATCTTCGCGACGGCGGACCTCGAGGGCCGGAGCGTCTGGAAGGGCGCCGAGCGCTGGCCGGTACCGGAGGTCGAAACCGACTCATGGTTCCTGAACGACACCGTCAGCGGCACCCTGGACTCTGCCCTCGATGGCGGCCTGGAGCGGAACGCGGGCCCCGAGACGACGGCCGAATACCGGGTGGACTACGAGACGGGGCTCGGCAGCCTGGGGCGCATGCGCTTCATGTTGCACGACGAGTACATCCGCCACCCCGGGCTCGCGGCGAGGGCGCTACGCTGCGCGACCTTCACGACGCCGGCGCTGGAAGCGGCCATGGAGATCACCGGTTCGCCGACGCTCTTCCTGGAACTTGCCACGACGGCATCCGACGGCGCTCTCCACACGACCCTCGAGCAGGTCCTGCCGGATGGCCGTGCCGAGTACGTCACGGAGGGCTGGCTGAACCTGCGCCACAGGAAGGTGAGCGTGAGTCCGCGGCCCCATGCCGGACCTGCCTGGCACTCCCAGGCCGCGGAGGACCTGCTCGAAGTCCGCCCTGGCGAACGCATGACGGCCGCGCTCGAACTCTACCCCGTCTCGGTATCGATCGGCGCCGGGAGCCGCCTGCGGCTGACCGTCGCCGGCACTGACCGGGACAACCTCCACGTGCCGGAGCGGGATCCCGCTCCGGTACTCACCCTGTTTTTCGGCGGCCCGTCCGGCTCCCGGCTCGAGCTTCCGCTGGAGGATGCCGCGAGGCGTCCCGAGGGGCGCGTCATCCGGGGTGCCTTTGCCGGGCAGGACCCGGGCTTCGCGTTCGCGCGGTCCGACGGCGGCTGAGACCGTCCACCGGGCGCCCAACGGGCCGCCCAACGGGCCGCCCAACGGGCGCTTTCACTCCAGCCTGGCGAGAGAACGCGCGAACTGGGCGTCGATGCACGCGTCGTAGATGCCCATCATGCGCTCGAAGCCGTCCTGGCCGATCAACAGCGGATTCCTGCCGTCCACGCGCCCCCTGGCGTGCTGCTCGAAGTTCCCGACAAACCATGCGTGCGTGCTGATCAGACCCTCCACGCCCCGCTCCCTGCCGAGGCTCCAGAACTTGTGCAGCGAGTTGTGCATCTGGTTGAGCGTCGCGATGTCGGCATGCAAGGCCTGGCCTCCCCACATGGCGACCGTGCGGGTCTGCCCCCGGTCCTGCACCTCGATGATCGACGACAGCGTGCCGGGCGTGTGTCCGGGCGTCAGCACGAAGGTCACGCTGGCGTTGCCGAGGCGCAGGATGTCCCCATCCTCGACGGTGACGTCGCGCTGCGGCTGAACCACCGGCGGATACCCCGACCGGACGAACCAGGGATACGAAATGTCGTCGGCAAGCGCGTCCCAGTCGGCCGCCGACATCATGACGGGCACGCCGTACCGCCGCTTGAGATAGTGCGCGCCGCCGTAGTGATCGACATGGGCGTGCGTGACGACCAGGTACTTCAGGTCGTTGGGGTCGAGACCCATCTCGGTCATGCCGGGCAGGAGGATCTCCTCCACCTCCCGCTCGTTGGTCAGGGAGTCGAACAGGATCAGTCCTTCGCCGGTATCGAGTACGAAAGTCCCCCAGGCGTACATGCCGATGTAGTGGAGGTTGTCGAAGGCGGCGAAGGGCTCGATCCCGGGCGCGTTCGGGTCCAGGAACCCCGGAACGGTCATGATGGCCTTGGGGATGGTCTGCTCGGCGGGCCCGCACAGGAGCCCGTCGGAGAGGAACCGGAAGTCGCTGCCGGCGATGTCGCGGGCCTGCTGGACGTGGAAGGCGACGGCGGGCAGCGCTTCGAGGGATGCAGCATCGCCATCCTCGGCCATCGCCGGCCCGGGGAAGAGAGGCAGCGCCAGCAACAGCGCGGCGTGGCCGGTACGTTTCATGGAATGGCTCGATCCGTGGAGACAGGGGGGGGCCGTGTGTGCGGTCGAGGACGCTACGCCACGCGCGAATCGTCCGTCAACCTGGCAGGCCTCGACTGGCGCCCCGGGCCAACCGGGCTCGGGTGGGGTAGGAACCGCCGGATGCGTCTGTAGCCGCACAAGGAGTGTCCCCGTCTTGAGCCCAGGAGCGGAAAGTGAACGACCGACGTTATCTCTTCGTGGCAGCCGCCTCGCTAAGCCTGGCGGTGCCGACGCAACTCGCCGCCGAGGAGACCCTCCTCGAGGAAATCGTGGTCACCGCCGAGCGGCGGACACAGAACGAGCAGGACGTGGCGACGGCGCTCCAGGCGTTCACCGGGGAGGGACTCGAACGCCGGGGCGCCGACGGCTTCGAGGACTACGTGCTGTCGGTGCCCGGCCTGTCGTTTCGCGACCAGGGGGCGGGTGCGACGAGGATCGCGATCCGGGGCGTCTCCAACGTGTCGGCGTCGGACTTCGGCGTCACGACGCCGGTCTCGACCGTGGGGCTGTACCTCAACGACGTGCCCATTCAGGGGACTTCGCAGTTGCCCGACCTCAACCTGTATGACCTCGAGCAGATCGAGGTGCTCAAGGGCCCCCAGGGAACGCTGTACGGGGAGGGGGCCATGGGCGGCGCCATCCGCATGACGCTGGCCCGGCCGGACCCTTCGGAGTTCTCGGCGCGGGGCGAGATCATCGGCTCCTTCACCGAGGACGGAGGCTTCAACAACGCGGGCCGGGGGGTCGTCAACATCCCGATCGCCGAGGGCACGACCGCGCTCCGGATCGTGGGCACGTTCCGCGACCGCGAAGGCTTCGTCGACAACATCGCGCGGGACGAGGAAGACGCGAACTCCTCCTCGGCCCACTCGGTGCGCGCCCTGCTCCGGTCGTCGCCGGGAGAGCGCGTGGACATCGAAGTGCTGGCGATGCTCTCGGAGATCGAGGAAGACGATTTCCCGAACATCGACTCCGGCCTCGGCGACCTCGAACTCGACTCGAGCGAGCCGCGGTTCCACGAGGGCGAATTCGGGCTCTACGCGTTGACGGTGGATGTCGATCTCGGTTTCGCCGAGTTGACCTCGGTGACCTCGCAGACGCAACTCGACCGCGAGTTCCTCGACCGGCTGGTCATCGCCACGGCCTTCTTCTCGGCGTTCGGGCCGGTGACCGGCGACCCGTTCTACACGACCACGGAAATGGAGTCGGTCGCCCAGGAGTTCCGGCTCGTGTCGGCCGGCGACGAGCGGTTCGACTGGATTCTCGGCGCGTTCTACCGCGACAAGGACCAGGTCGCCGCGGGCGGCGCCACCACCATGCCCGGGGAGCATGTGGCGCTCAACCAGACGCTGGGCTTCCTGGGCTTGCCCACGATTCCGGACAGCGCCTTTGTCGCCGGCGCCGGGGACATCGGCTTCCGGTTCGTCACCGACCGCTACGAACAGTACGCGGCGTATGCCGAGGGGGACCTGGAACTCGACGACCGCTGGAGCCTGACGGTTGGCGCACGCTGGTTCGACGAGGAAGTGACCCTCGAGGACGAGCTGGTGTTCTATTCGATCCTGACCGTGGCCAGCTCGCCCTATCGCGTCGTCGAGGAATCGAGCTCCGACGTCCTGCTCAAGGGCCGGCTGAGCTATCGCGCAACGGACGACCTGCTCTTCTACTTCACGATCGCCGAGGGGTTCCGCTCGGGCGGCATCAACCTGCAGAGCGTCTTCCAGGTGGGCGATCTGCTGTTCGAGTCGGACGCGCTCCTGAGCTACGAACTCGGCGCCAAGACGAGCTGGTACGACGGCCGCCTGGTCCTCAACGGCTCGGTCTACTTCCAGGATTGGGCGGACATCCAGTCGAACGGGACGGACATCTCGCCGTTGACGGGCAGGCCCGTCAACTTCATCGGCAACGCGGGCGACGCGGAGGTCGTGGGCCTTGAAGCGCAACTCAGCGCGCGCCCGAACGACCGGCTCACCGTCGGGCTCACCTTCGGGTACGCGGACAGCGAACTGACGAGCGCCCTCGCGGACGCGGTGGTCGGGGCGGACCTGCCCAACGTGCCCGAGTTCACGATGTCCGCAAGCCTCGAGTACGTGTTCCCCTTCGGCGGCCTCGGCGACGGCTTCGCCCGACTGGACGTGCAGCACACGGACGACCAGTTCACGCGCATCCAGCGCATCAACGACGCGACGGGCTTTCCGGTCGACTCCTATGTCATCGGCCAGTTCCGTATCGGCTTCAGAAACGAGCGCGGCTGGGGCGCCGACCTGTTCGTCGACAACCTCTGGGACGAGCGCGCCACGATCGGCCGCGGCCGTACGGCGACCGGCTCCTTCAACAGTCCTGACCGGTTCGTGATCAACCGGCCGCGCACGATCGGCATCGTCCTGAGAGTCGAGACCTAGGAGCCTTCAGCCGGGGGAGCTTCCCCGACCGCTGACGCGCGAGGAAAGTGCAGGCTTCTCCCCCGTCGCCGGGGGCGTACTTCCATGCAAGGCATGAGCAGCGAGAAGCTCCTGCTCGTGGGCAGCGTTCCGTTCGAATCGGCGGAAAGGTGCTCCGGATGGCGTCCGACATGCTGGCGGCCACCTCGACGCGATTCCGGACGGAGAGGTGCTCGACCGGCGCTTCTGGATCCTGCGGATGGCGTTTCAGGTCTTCAACGGACACGCGGCGTTCGAGACCGTGCACCGGCCGGACGCCCCGCCCGGAGGCGAACGCCGGATCCCGGCCGGCCTCGACGATGTCTGGCGCTTCCGGCTGCGCCCGGGCAACGGGACGGTGCGCTTCGACATGCCCGGGTGGCGCCTGGGCTATGCGAAGGACGCGCAGAACTCGTATGCGATCTTCAAGGCGATGAAGCGCGAGGGAAAGGTGCCGGCCAATACGCGGTTCCAGGTCTCCCTGCCCGCCGTGAACAGTGTCTGCGTACGCATTGTTGTAGGCATATGCTTGTGATATACAAGACCCCTCGAGGGGTCGGAGATTGTCCATGAAGGCGACCGCCAAACTGTTCACGAACGGTCGGAGTCAAGCCGTCCGCATTCCCAAGGCGCTTGAGTTCCAAGGCGTCCGAGAAGTCGCCATCAGCCCGCACGGCAAAGGCCTGCTGCTCGAACCAATCCGCAAAAGCTGGGGATCCTTCGCCGAGGAAGCACCCGAAGTCGATGACGACTTCCTGTCGGAGCGTCCGGACCTGCTCGAGGGCCCGCGAGTCCGCCTGTAGCGACGCTGCCGCACACTTGGGAGTCCGGGCGTGCAATACATGCTCGACACGGATACGAGCAGCTACGTGATTCGCGAGCGCGATGCAAGGCTGCTGGCTACGTTCCAGACTCAGGCTCGCGCCGGCGCGAACGTCTTCATCTCCGCGGTCACGTACGCCGAACTGCGGCTAGGCGCACTACGGTCGCGTAGCGCGACACGGCATGCTGCCGCGATTCAAGCCTTCTGCGAACGCCTGGACGGCGTGCTCGCCTGGGGCAAGCCGGAAGCGGACGCGTTCGCCGGCATCCAAGCGCGGCTTCTTGCGGCAGGAACGCCCATCGGCAACAACGATGCGATGATCGCCGCGCATGCGTTGAGCGCGGGTTGCACGCTCGTCACGAACAACCCGCGCCACTTCGAGCGTGTTTCGGGCCTCGATCAGGAGAACTGGTTGCCCGCGGGCTGATCGCTGCGCAGACAACGCAGACCAGGACCCGGGCTTCGCGTTCGCGCGGTCCGACAGCGGCTGAAACCGCCACCGGGCTCATTCACTCATTCACTCCAGCCTGGCGTGAGAACGCGGCACTTGCGCGACCCGGGATCTCTGGCGTAGTGTGCCCATACAGACATTTCAGAACATCCATATGGTAAGTCCGTTGCCAACACCTCGCTCCGGTCCGATGTCCGCTCCTGAGCCCGAGCCGCACGGAACCTTCCCGGGTCAAGCAAGCCTGCGCGCGGGCGAACCCAGGGGTTCCTACGAGGTTGGGCATTGCCCTCCCGACGAGGGGATGTCGCTCGCGGACCCGGGCTCGGACGGCGCGGATCCCGTGGCCGTCGTCCGCCGCGGCCTGCCGTTCGCCGCGCTGGACAACCTGGTGCGCGCCATCGGCGTCTCCCGGAAGGAGATCGCCGGCGTCATCGGCATGCCGCAGACGACGCTCGGCCGGAGGCGCCAGAGCGGGACGCTCACGTCGACGGAGTCGGATCAGGTGCTCCGCGTTGCACGTCTGGTGGCAATGACCCGCAGTCTGATGGCGGACGACGCAGAGGCGGCGCGGCGCTGGCTGACGACGCCGCACAGGCTCCTCGGTGGTGAAACGCCGCTGCGCCGCGCTTCCACGGAAGTCGGTGGCCGCGAAGTGGAGCAGTTGATCGGCCAGTTGCGTTACGGCGTCTTCAGCTAACGGTCTCCATCCAGTGCTGGTGGGTTGGCGCCTGTCGGCGCCGGATTTCGCAGGGAGCGCGGAGGAGATGCTCTCCGGGGAGGGCGCGCGATTGTTCGGGGGTCGCTGGAACAGCCCCGGACGTGCAGCCGTGTACCTCGGGGACAGTCTCGCGTTGGCCGGCATGGAACTGCTCGTGCATCTCGGCGAAGTCGATGTCCTCGGGACCTATCGCAAGATGCCGGTGTACATCCCGGAGGAACTCGTGATGCACATCGATGTCGAGGAGTTGCCCGCCGGATGGGAGACCGGCCCGCGAGCGACGACGCGCGCGATCGGCGACCGTTGGCTGGACAGCGGGCAGTCCGCCGTCTTGCAGGTGCCGAGCGCCGTGGTCGTCGGCGAGAGCAACTTCATCGTCAATCCAGACCACCCGGATTGTGCCGCGTTGGTCACCGGACCGATCACCGACTTCCGGTACGACCCGCGGCTTCGCGGGTAACTCCGGCAACCTGCGGGCGCTATCAAGCCCTGATTGTCCCCTCCCGTTCCCCGCGGCGGGCGCGGATCACTCGATATGCGCGTCGAACCACTCCCGCATCGCGTTCATCCGGTAGCGCCGCAGCGCTGGCGGTCCGATCAGCTCCAGGCCGTGGGAGCAGTTGGCGAGCCGCAGCAGTTCGACCTTGCAGCCGGCTGCCTCGAGGGCCGTGTAGAACTGCTCGGCCTGCTCCATGGGGCAGCGCAGGTCGTTCTCGCCCTGGATGAGCAGCGTCGGCGTGCGGCACTTGTGCGCGTGCGCCAGGGGTGACAGCTCCCAGTAGCGGTCCGGAACCCGGTGCGGGTCACCGCCCATCTCCAGGCTGATCAGCGCCTTGCCGGCGTCGGAGACGCCCCACATGCTGAGCATGTTGTACACGCCCTGTTCCGGCACCGCCGCCCTGTAGCGCCGGGAGTTGCCGATCAGCCAGCCGGACAGGTGCCCGCCGCCGGAGACGCCCGTGACGCCGAGCCGGTCCGGGTCGGCGATGCCCTCGGCGACCAGCTTGTCCAGGAAGGCGTCGAAGTCCTGCAGTTCCGGCTTGCCCCAGCGGCCGACGATGGCGGTGGAGAAGGCGTCCCCGTAACCCGTGGAGCCGCGCGGGTTGCAGTAGGCCACCGCGTAGCCGGCGCCGACCAGTTCCTGGAAGTCGTCGTTGTAGCTCAGGCCGAAGCCGGCGTGCGGACCGCCGTGTATGTACAGGATCGTCCGGTAGGGCGGGCTCTCGTGCGCGGGTTTCAGGACCCAGCCCTCGACCTCGACGCCGCGGGTCACCCGGGCCGTGACGTGCTCCACTTCCGGCCACGCGATGCGCGCCTGCCATGTCTGGTTGTGGCGCGTCAGCGCCCGTTCCGTGCCCGACTCGAGGTCGAAGAGCGCGAGTTCCGGCGGGGCGTTGGGGGTCTGGACGGCCAGCAGCAGGGAGCGGTCGTTGCCGTCGAGGAGCGCGGTCACGCGTTCCCCGGCTACCACCGTCTCGCAGCCGCGGGCGCCGGCGATGGAAATCCTGCGGATCTGCGCCTGACCGCCGTCGGTGACCGGCAGGTACACGGCGTCGCCGGCGACCAGCGACCGCCCCGGCGTGCGCGCCGCCGGGGAGTTCGTCTGGATCATGCCCCCGACCGCGACGTCGAGGTCGGCCGTGCGGGACCGGGCGCGCTTGCCGTCGATGCCGATGACGAAGAGCTGGAACTGCCGCGACAGGTCGTCCCCGGGAGGCGCGACGAATCCGAGCTGCCGGTCGTTGCACCAGAAGAAACTCATGAGCGCCTGGTCGTCGGCCACGGTCTGCGGGTTCTCGCCGGCGACGTCGACCACCCGCAGGCTGCCGCGCATGAACTCGTGGTGCTCCATGCCGCTCATCAGGTAACCGAGGCGTGTCCCGTCGGGGGAGAAGGCGAGGGCCATGATCACGCCGTCGTGACCGGTGATCGGCTTCGGCTTTCCGCCGCGGCTCGGCATCGTGTAGACGGCCTGCCCCATGTCCTGCAGGTAGCCCATGCCGTCCATGCGGTACCAGCTCCGGGAGATGCGCACGTGGTCGTTCGGTCCGGGGGGCTGGGGCGGCGCGGCGAGGGCCGTGAACGCAATCGTCCGGCCGTCCGGGGAAAGATCGAACGTGCCGACGCCCTGGGGCAGGTCGGTGAGCTGTTCCGCTTCCCCGCCGTCGAGGGCGATGCGGTGCACCTGCTGCACGTTCGAGCGCGTGGACAGGAAGAAGACCGACCTGCCGTCCGGTGCGAACCGGGGAGTCGAGTCGTCGCCCGCCTCGCCGGTCAGGCGCCGGGACCGTCCGCCCCGGGTGGAAACCTGCCACAGGGAGGTGGCCTGGCGTTCTTCCTCGCCACCGCCGTGCGTCTCGGACAGGACGTAGACCGCAGTGGTCCCGTCGGGGGAGAGGGCGCCGTCCACCACGTAGCGGGCCTTGTAGATGTCGTCCTGGCGCAGGGGTCGGCCGGAGGGTGCCATGGCGTGCTCCTTTGGTTCGGCTGAGGTTCGGCTGTTCGTCGCGGGAGAGTAGACGCGACCGGGGGCGGTAGACCATAACCGCGGTGTATCTTCCGCTGAGCGTGGCGCGCCGGTTGCGCGTCTGATTTGCAGGTAAAGAGCCCTCAGCCGGGGAGCGCGAGGGGGCACCCCTCGCAAGAAGAGGAGCGCGAGGGCGGCCCGCGCAGGGGGCACCCCTCGCAAGAAGAAGGAGTGACCGCGTGCTGCTGATCGACTGGATACTCTGCGCGGCCCTGGCCGTCGCCATCGGGGCCTGGTGGGCGACGGGCGTTGGGGCGCGCCGGCGCATCGTCGTGCTCGCCTCGCTCGTCGCCCTGGTCCTGGGCGTCGTTGCGGTATTGGACCATCGCTGGCAAGCGGCGGGCGCCATCGTCGTCGCCGTGCTCCTGCTGGTTGCAGCGTGGCTCGGCAAACGGCGCGAGGGTAGGAAGCCGCTGCGCGTGCCCTACGTGAGCGGTTCCGTGCTCACCATCCTGGGCATCGTCGCGTTCGGCCTGCCGTTCGTCTTCGTGGTCACCACGCTCCCCGCTCCGACCGGAGAGCATCCGGTCGGCGTGCGGGACTTCGAGCTGGCCGATCCCGCGCGCACGGGCGTGCTGGCCGCCGGCGACGACGAGCCGAGACGCCTGCTGGTGCGCGTCTGGTACCCCGCCGGAGACGTCGCCGGGCTGAGCCCGCGCCCCTACTTCGACGACCGGGAAGCCGCCACCACCGCCAGTGGACTGGGAAGCACGATGGGCCTGCCCTTCTTCTTCCAGTACCTCAAGCACAGTTCGACGAATTCGTACGGGAACGCACCGCTCATGGACGGCGCGGCGCAGCAGCCGGTCGTGATCTACAGCCACGGCTACACGTCGTTTCTCGGCCAGAACACGGCGCTGCTGGAAGAGCTCGCGAGCCACGGCTACATCGTCTACTCGGTACAGCACACCCATGACTCGTCGCCCGTGGTCTTTCCGAACGGCGACGTCGCGCCGATGGACCCGGCCCTGCTCCGCGAGATGCGGGAGCTGGCGGCGCAGATGCCGGAAGAGCAGGTCGCGAGCTTCGTCGGAGGCACGTTCGACGAGCGGCGCCGGGCGACCCGGGCCTACTACGAGAAATCCGTGGCGGAGGGCCAGCGCATCGCCTCCGTGAGCGCCGACGTCTGGCGGGCGGACCGCATCTTCGTGCATGACCGGCTCGAGGCCGGCGACGTGTCGGACGACGTTGCCGAGATCGTCGCCGCGGGCGACCTCTCCTCGGTCGGGGAAATCGGCATGTCCTTCGGCGGCTCGACCACGGGCGGGGTCTGCATGGTCGATCCCCGCTGCGGGGCCGCGGTCAACCTCGACGGCGGCGATTACGACTTCCGGCCCTTCCATAGCAACATCCCCGTCCCCTTCCTCATGTTCTATTCGGACGTGGACATGATCGCCGCCATGATCGCGGGAGACCCGGATGCCTCCGGCCACGGCTTCAACGACTTCTCCTACGAGCGCCACGAGACGGCGGGACTGCGGTCCGACGTCCATCGCCTGGTGGTGGACGACGTCACCCATCTCGGGGTGTCCGACTTCGCGCTGTTCATGCGCACGCCGTGGCGCACGCCGCTGTTCGGGGGCATCGCGGCCGAGACCATCATCGGCGCGCAGAACGACTTCGTGCGCGGGTTCTTCGACCGGTACCTGCGCGGTCTCGACAACGGGTTCCCCGACGCCGAGTTCGCCAGGTACGCGGGCGCCGTGCGGCCGGACCGCCTCGACGACCTGCGCGCGTGGTGGCTGGCGGCCAACCCCCTGGACCGGACGGTGCGGGTGGTGCTGGAAACCTCCCTGGGCGACATCGAAGTCGCGCTGTACCCCGAACGCGCGCCCCTGTCGGCGGGACAGTTCCTGGCCCACGTGGATGGCGGGCACTACGACGGTGCCAGCTTCTACCGCGTGACCCGGCGGTCTGGGGACAGTGGGATCGAGGTGGTCCAGGGGGGCCTGCTGGCGGACGCAATGAACGCGGAAGGCGAGGCCATGGAAGCGTTCTCGGAGGCGGAAGCCCCCTTGCCGCCCGTCGCGCACGAGACCACCGACCGGACGGGAATCCCGAACGAACGCGGCAGCATCGCGTTCGCGCGCCTGGAGCCCGGAACCGCGAACTCGGAGTTCTTCTTCAACGTCCAGGACAACCCCGTCCTCGATACGGGGTACGAGGCCGAACGCCTCGACGGGGAGGGCTACGCGACGTTCGGCCGGGTGCTGCGCGGCCTGCGGGTGCTGGAACGGATGCAGCGGTTGCCGAGCGATGCCCCGACAGCCATCGAGATCCTGCAGGGGCAGATCCTGGAGGAGCCGGTGGCGATCCGGCGGGCGTACCGGGTCGAAGGCCCAGGAGACTAAAGGAACAAGGGAATCATTGACATGCTCGACCACATCATTCTCCTCATCGCCGATCTCGAAACGTTCAAGAGCCATTTCGAAGCCGAGACAGGCGTGGAACTCACCGTCGGCGGGGCCCACCCCGGGCTCGGCACCGCCAACCTGCTGGCCTCGGTCGGGGAGGGGGTCTACCTCGAGTTCATCGCGCCGGACCCGGATCTCGACGAGCCTCGGGGTCTTGGCGCCCGGCTCGTCTCCTACGGGGAACCGCACATCGCGAGCTTCGCCCTGAGAACGGAAGACATGGCGGCCACGGTCGCGGCGGCGGAGGCGGCGGGCCTGTCCACCCTGGGCCCCGCCGCCGGGTCCAGGGAAACGCCGGACGGCGTCCTGCTCTCCTGGAGCGGGCTCTACCTCGTCGGGCACGACCAGGGGGACCAGGTGCCCTTCTACATCGACTGGGGCGAGACGCCGCACCCGGCGGAGACGTCCGCCCAGGGATTGCGACTCCTTTCGTTCCGCGCGGTTCACCCCGAGCCGGAGCGTCTCGCGGCGATCTATCGCGGCCTCGACATGCCGGTGACCGTCGTCGCCGGCGACGCGCCCGGCTTCGAACTCCGCATCGAGACGCCCCGCGGCGAACTGACGTTCACGTCTACCCTCGGGGAGACGATCTTCGCGCCGGAGGCGTTCACGGAGGACTGAGAGACGCACCGTGGGACGACTCGACGCGTACAACTACCCGGAGCGCGAGGCGAACCTCACGGGCGCCGATGACGCGGGCGTGCGTCCGGGCGTGCTCGGTGAACGACGAGGGCGCGTACGGCGCCTGGAGCCCGCTCTCGAACGAGGTCGCGATCGACTGACGGGCGCGGCCGGTCCACCGGCCTGGCCGGCGGATGTCGGACGCGGCGGACGGTCGATGTCGCACGCCGCGGAGGGTGGAGGTCCCGCGCCAGGCCGCGAGATCGCCCCAAGCCATGCCCTTGCGGGGCCGCTAAGGTGGCTCCGTGAACGATCCGATCTACAGGCGGCTGTTCTCGTTCCCGCGCATGACGGCCGACCTGCTGCGCGCGGTGGGTCAGCCGGGCTGGCTCGGCGAGGTGGACTTCGGCACGCTGGAGAAGCTGCCGGCCGAGTACGTCGGCGAGCGGTGGCAGCAGCGGCGCGGCGATGCCGTGTGGCGCGTGCGGTTCCGCGGCGGCTGGCTATACCTGCTGCTGTTGCTGGAGTTCCAGTCGGAGAAGGACGCCCGCATGGCGCTGCGCAACCTGGAGTACACGGCGCTGCTGTACGGGGCGCTGGACCGGCGCGGCGAGCTCGGGCCGCCGGGCGGCTGGCCGGCGGTGCTGCCGCTGGTGCTGTACAACGGCGCGGCGCCGTGGGCGGCGGCGCTGGAGATGCGCGCCCTGTTCGGTCCGATGCCGGCGGCGCTGGTTCCGCATCAGCCGTCGCAACGCTCGCTGGTTCTTGACGAACGCCGGGTGGTGGCGGACGATTTGCCGCCCGGGAACCTGCTGCGCGGCGTGGTGGGCTTCGAGCAGAGCCGGACGCCGGGTGATCTGGCGCGGGCGGCGCGGGCGCTGGACGCCTGGCTGCGGCAGCCGGAGGACGGGGACTTGGGCCGCGCGTTCCGGGACTGGCTGGCGGCGGCGGTGGAGCGGCTGGCGCCGGGCGCGCCGGTGGAGTTGGGCGAGACGTTGAGGGAGGCGACGATGACCCTGGCGGAACGGATGGCGGAGTGGCCCGTGCGGTGGCGCCGCGAGGGTGTGGTGCAGGGACGCCGCGAGGGTGTGGTGCAGGGACGCCGGGAGGGTGTGGCGGAGGGACGTCAGGAGGGCGTGGCGCAGGGGCTTCAGGAGGGCGTCGCGCGGCAGCGCGCCGTGCTGCGGCGTCAGGCAGCGCAGCGTTTCGGCGAGGCCGTCGGCGGCGAGCTCGAGGTCATGCTTCAGGAGACGGAGGACTGGGACCGGCTCGGCGCGGTTGCCGATCTGATCCTGAGCGCGGACGGCGGTGCGGACTTCAAGGCGCGCGTGGCCGGCGTGCTGCGCCGACCGGAGTAGGGGCGCCCGCGAGCGGCGCCTGGGCATGGCGGTCGAGTGGCGCTCGTGGCGATGAGCCCCTGTCGAGCCCGACGGCGCACCTGACGAACCTGTCGCGCCCTGACGGCTCGCGCGGATTCGACTGCACGACTACGAACAGGTCCTGATGCACCTGCACCCTCCGACCTCGACCGGTGGCGGCTACGATCCGGAGGTGTTCAGGCGCATCATGGCCCATTACATGGTCAACGACTGTTTCCTCGAGCCGAATCAACTGATCGGCAACGCTTCGCGCCTGGCCGGCATCCCGGTGATCGTCCGGCAGGGGCGTTTCGACATGTGCACGCCCCCGAGCACCGCGTTCGCGTTCCAGGCCGCGGTGCCCCACGCCGACCTGCGCATCGTCGAGAACGCGAGCCACATGCCGACGGAACACAACCTGCTGCGGGAAATCGTGAGAGCCGGCGACGAGCTTCACGATCTGCTGACCCGGTGAACGCCTCGGCCTGGACCCACAGGCTGCGGGAGCGGGTCGTCGACCTCTCCATCCAGGCGATTCTGATCGTGTTCGCGGTCCTGCTCGCGCTCGGCGCCGAAGAATGGTGGGACGAGCGGGAACTCCTGGCGACCGCCACCGAGGTGCGCCTCGCGGTGGAAGCCGAGGTCGAGGGGAACCTGGCCCAACTCCAGGACGCCGAGGCCGGACTCACCGCCGGGATCGCGGCGGTCGACCGGTTGGTGGGGCTGTTGCGCCAGGCGCAGCGGGATGGCACCGGGCTGGAAGCGCTGCTGGAATCGCAGGTGGAGGTGGACCTTCCGTATCCGAGAATCTCGACCGCGGCCTGGCGTGTGGCGCAGACGAGCCGGGCCGCCCCCTATCTCGAATACGGCTGGCTGATCGAACGGGCCACGCTGTACGACACCTTCGAGCGGTATGCGATGGTCTGGGACTGGATCGTCGAGGACGCGGCGAATGTCGCCGGCGTCGGCGAGGACGATGTGGCGGACGCCCTGCCGAAAGTGCAAAGACTCCAGGGCCACCTCGTCGTGCTTGGCCGGCTTCACACTGCCCTGCAGGACCGGATAACGGAGCACCTGGACAGTGCCGCGCCGGCCCTGGCCGAGATCGCCGCCGATGAGGGCCGCGTGCACGACCTGACCCTGCGCGACGGCCGCACGCTCGTCTACGCCGAATACGGCGATCCGGCCGGTGCGCCCGTCGTCGAACTGCACGGCGGCGGCGCCAACCATCGTTCGGGGGCCGTCTACCATCGCGACGCGCTGGCCGCGGGCGTGCGCGTGATCTCGGTGTCGCGTCCGGGGGTCGGCGGCTCCTCGGGTCACGAGGGGTTCACCGTCGCCGGCTACCACGACGACTTCGTGCAGCTTCTCGATGCGCTCGAGCTCCCGCGGGTCGTGGCGATGGGCAACTCCAACGGAGGCATGTTCGCGCTCGCCCTGGCGCACGCGCTGCCCGAACGGATCGCCGGCGCCATGCCCCTCAACCCGGCGACGCCGGTGTTCGACGACGACGAGGCGTGGGCCCTGACGCCCATCTACCACCCGCTCGCCGAGTCGGGAGCCGCCGCGTGGGTGGAGGGAACACGGAGTTCGAGCGCGTCGCTCGCAACCGCCGGCGACGAGGAACTCGCGGCGTTCCGGGCGTCCGATCCCTTCGGGCAGTTTCCGGAAGACACCGAAACGGAGGTCGTGCGGGCCTACTTCGCGGCGACCGAGTTCGCATCGGACGCGTTCCTCCGCGAAGTGGGATTCGTGCTGGACCGTGCCGGATGGGGCTTCGACATCTTCGACATCGCGCCCCGGGTCGAGTTCTTCACCGGCGTCACCGAGGTCGGCACGCCCTACAACAGGGTGTGGGCGGCGAAGCTCCCCAACGCCGGCCTGCACCTCACCACGGGCGGCCACATGGGCCAGACGGCGCCCGGCACGCGCAGGGGGCTCATGGCGTGCGTCCTCGCCCTGCACGCCGGCGAGGCTTGTGCGGGCGGAGTCGACGCCCCGCCCCCCGGGGAAACGGTGCGTCAGGATTGAGTGGAGGAAGGGATTGTGAACCAGGAGCAAGTGATTCTCGGACTGGTGGGCGACGTCCTGGTCGATCGCGAGGATCCACCGGAGGTGTTCAGCAGGGTGCAACCGGTGCTCGACGCGACCGACGTGCTGTTCGCCAACCTCGAGGGACCGTACACCGACGATCCGCACATGCCGCCGAGCGCGCCGGCGCAGGTGCTGCCGGCCGCGCGGAACCTCGATGTCTACGCGCAGTGCGGATTCGATGTGGTGACCATGGCCAACAACCACATCGTCGACGGCGGTCACGCGGCCATGCTCGACACCCGGGCGCGCCTCAACGAGCAGGGCGTGGCGACCTGCGGCGCGGGCCGCGACCTGGCGGAAGCCCGGGCCCCCGCGATCGTCGAGGCCGGCGGGGTGAAGATCGCCTTCCTCGGCTATGCCTCGATCTTTCCGTCCGGCTACGAAGCCCGCTCCGCGGTGCCGGGCATCGCGCCGATGCGGGCGCACAATCTCTTCCGGGACGCCTACGACAACTACCACGCGCCGGGCTGCGCGCCCCGCGTGAAGACCGTTCCTTTCGAGGAGGACGTCGCCAACCTGCGCGAGGACATCGCGAACGCCCGGGCGCGGGCGGATCTCGTCATCGCGACCTTCCACTGGGGCGACTTCATGAAGCCGTTTCACCTCACCGACCACGAAGTCCGTACCGCCCGCTTCTGCATCGACGAGGGCGCGGACCTGGTCGTCGGGCATCACCACCACGTGCTGCGCGGGATGGAGTGGTACGCGGGCAAGCCGATCCTCTACGGGCTGGGGCACTTCGTGTTCGACCTGCGCATGGAGCTGCCGCCGGACCTCCTCAGGATGGTGGGCGGCTCCGGCGAAGACCCGAGCTTCTACGGCGTCGCGCCCCGGGAAGGCTGGCCGCTGCTGCCGCTGCACGCCGAGTCGCGCATGACGCTGATGGCCTGGGCGAGCGTGGAGGCGGGTAGCGTCGCCGGCATCGGCTTCGTGCCGTGCATGCTGCGCCCGGACGGCCTGGTGCATCCGGTGAGCCCGAGTTCGCCCGAGGGGAAGGAGGTGGTCGCGTACGTGCGGAAGGCGTGTGACATCCAGCAGCTGAACGCCAGCGTCGCACCGGCGGAGATCGAGCTGGGCGGATGCCCGACGGTGCAGGTCGTTCCTGCGTAGAGTCCTGAGCGTCGGGGTGGGGGAACCCGGGCGTCCTGCGTCCCTATCCTAGTCGGCCTCAACGCGTATGACGGAGAGATCATGCACCTGAACAGATTCATCCCGCGGGGCCTGGCGCCCGCCGCCCTGCTCGCCTTCACGCCCTTCCCCGCGACTTCGTTGCGCCAGGGGGGCGCGACGAAGTCGGGATCGAAACGTTCGCGGACTCGACGGGGGAGTTGGGCCGCTTCCTGCCTGAGCCTGCCATCGTCGGTCCGGCAGGCCGGGGCTGAGGGAAATCGACGTTGCTGCGTCTTACCCTTGCCGAGGGGGAATCCTCAACGCACCGATGACGGAGAGATCATGCACCTGAACAGATTCATCCCGCGGGATCTGGCGCTCGCGGCACTGCTCGCCTTCACGCCCTTCGCCGTTGCTTCGGCCGAGGAAGACGACGATGCGCCCGTGATCGAAGAAATCGTGGTGACTGCGCAGAAACGGGACCAGTCGCTCATGGAAGTCCCCATGTCGGTTTCGGCGCTCTCGGCGGACGACGTCGCAACGATGGGGGCCGTCAACCTTGCGGATATCCAGTTCAAGGTTCCGAGCCTGTTTATCGGTTCCTTCGCCGGCATCGTCGAGACCATCCGGATTCGAGGGATTTCTCCTCCCGGCAGCCTGCTGCCCACCGTCGGTCGTCTCGTTGACGAGATGACGATCAACGCCGAGACCACGGGCTACGGACTCTCCTTCCCCCTCGTCGATATCGAACGCGTCGAGGTGCTCAAGGGACCACAGGGCACCCTCTATGGCGAAGGGTCGATCAGCGGCACCGTCAAGTACCTGACGCGCAACCCGACCCCGGGAGAGATTGACGGCATCTTCGAACTAAGCGGCCGTTCAGTCGATGATGGCGGTGATGGCTATCGAGGCTGGGTCGCCGGCAACCTGCCGTTTGGTTCCGACGTGTTCGGAGTGCGGCTTGCGGCGTTCTTTGAAGAAGCCCCGGGCTGGGTCGACAGCACTTTGTTTGGCGATGACGCCAATACGTCGGACCGCTGGTTGATTCGCGGCAAGGCGGTGTTCACGCCGAGTGATCGATTCACCGCCAGCCTCATGTGGGAGACACAAGAGAACGAAGTACCGATTCTTGGATACAGCGATCCCAATTTCAACACGACCGCGTACTATCCCGTGGCAAGTGAAACGTCGTACGACATGGCGAATCTGGTGCTCAAGTGGGAGCTGGACCGCCTCTCGATCACGAGTTCAACCGGCTACCAGGACCGTAGTGTAATCACTGCATTCGATATCTCCGCGTACAAGGCGTTTGTGGAACTGTTCTTCCCGGGTTACACGGACTGGGCACCCCTGTTCGGCAACGCCATCGCCGTACCGAACTACATCACCAATATCGGATATTGGCTTGACACCGTGGTCGAGACGCTTACCCAGGAAGTTAGAGTGAATGCGGAAATCTCCGACAACACGCTACTGACGGCGGGCCTGTACTACAAGGATTCAGAGCATTTCGCCCCGCTGGTTTCTGACTACTACCCGGATCCAAGCGTGCTGCCCGTTCAAGCGCTGGAGGGCTACCTGTTGATCGAAACGGAAGCGCTGGCTTACTTCGCCGAGGCAGTGTTTTCATTTACCGACCGCCTGGAGGGCACGCTCGGCGTCCGCTATTACACCGATGAGCGTGCATCGGAGAATATCGTGTCTCTGTTTGGAGGTCCTCTTTCGGTGGTCGACGGCCTTGACAATGACTCCACCGTGGCGAGGGCTGTACTCAAGTATGAAGTCAACGATGATCTCATGACCTATGGCAGCTTCGGCCAGGGCTTCAGGTCTGGCGGTGTGCAGTTCTTCGACACCGAGGCCTCGATCGGCCTGCCGAATACCTTTGATCCGGAAGATCTCTCTACCTGGGAAGTAGGGGCCAAGGGAGTACTGGGTGACGGAACCTTCAGATACGAAGTCGCGGCCTTCTTCATGGACTACGAGAACATTCAAATTTACTTCTCGAATCCACTTGGTTTACAGGCTTTCGCCAACGGTGGCTCGGCCGAAGTGCGCGGACTCGAGTTTCAGGGCTCGCTTCGCTTTAGCGAGAGATTCTACCTCGAGGCGAGCTACGGGCTTAACGATGGGGAGTATACCGAGGATACTCTGACGCACATGGCCGGTGAACCCATGGACTCGGTACCGGAGTTTACGTACTCCATTTCGGCGGATTACACCTTCGGACTCCCCGCGGGATTCACGGGTCATGTGCGCGCCGATTACATGGCGTCAGACGACACCGAAATCAATATACGCGGGTTTGGCTATAATGAGGAAAGCCAGACGAACGATGGTCGGGTGACGCTGAACTTGCGTGTCGGGGCCATGAGGGACAACTGGAGCGTTCATTTCTTTGTCGAGAATCTGACGGAAGAAGAGAACATACTCACCAGACCCATCGGAGCCCTGGCGGACTACTACCTGCAACAGCCGCGCACGATCGGCATCAGCGTCCGGGGAGGCTTCTAGGAGGGAGCCTTCCCCGGTGCGGCGCCCGGATCAGCCCCCGGGACGCGGTTCGACGAGCGCCTTGAGCGCGTTCAGTTCGTCCTGGAACCGCTTGCGGTTGTCCTCCAGGTAGGCTTCCCGGTCGATCGCCGGCCCGCCGGGGGGCGCCTGCTGTTGGCTGTAGACGTGGTAGGCGACGCGCGTACCGCCGTTCGCCGGCGTCAGTTCCCACGTCGCGAAGCCGATCAGCGCGCCGTCCAGGGCGTTCAGCCGGATCGTGCGCCGGGCCGGCGGGTCGAACTCGACGTTCGTGACGTGGAACAGGGGCGTGTCCGGGTCGTTCGGCATCACCGCCTGGAAGCGGTGCTCCGCGCCCTCGACGGGCACGAGTTGCGCGCCCGCCTTCCAGGCGTCGGGTTCGACGATGTGCGGCCAGATGCGCTCCGCCGGAGCGGCGATGGTGACGGCGTTGTGGGTCACCAGGCTGAGGTCGACCGGCGCGTCCGACGCGGTCTGCGCAACGGCCGAAACCGCTGCCGCCAGCAAAAGGCAGGCAGTCGCCCGCTTCAATGGGTGCTTCATGCTGCTTCCTCCAGCCGGTTGCGATGGAACTCCCCACCCTTCATTACCACGGGAATGTCGGCCCCGTCGCGCTCCAGCACCTTGAGGTCCTCGAGCGGGTTGCCGTCCACCACGAGCAGGTCCGCGTAGGCGCCCTCGGCGATCTCGCCGATATCGCCCGTGGCGTCGAGGATCTCGGCGTTCACGCCCGTGACCTGGCGCAGGATCTCGAGATTGCTGAAGACCGGTTTGCGCAGGCCGAACTCGATGCACTGCATCTTCTGCAGCGGCGCCCCGATCAGGTCGGTGCCGAAGCCCACGCGTACGCCGGCGGACTTCATGTGCCGGAGTCGGTCGACGGCTTCGTCCTTGACCATGTCGAGCTTCGCAAGCGACTCGTCCGGGTAGCCGAGTTCCCTGCCATGCTCGACCAGCGCCGCCATCACGGCCAGGGTCGGCACGATGCTGGTGCCCGCCTCCGCGGCCATGGCGGCGGTGTCCGGTTCGATCAGGGTGCCGTGCTCGACGCAGTGCACGCCGAGCCGGACGGCGCGCTTCAGCGCCCGATCCGGGTGGATGTGCGCCGTGCAGTACACCCGGTGGTTCTCCACTTCCTCGACGATGGCGCGCACTTCCTCGTCGGAGAACTGCGTTCCCTCCAGGGGGTCGGAGGTGGTGGAGACGCCGCCGGAGCCCGTGAACTTGATGAACGAGGCGCCCCGGCGGAGTTCCTCGCGCGTCGCCTTGCGCACCGCGTCCACGCCGTCCACGACCCAGCCGAGGGGAGTGGCGAAACTGCAGCCGCACATCACCACGTCGTCGTCGTGGTGGTGATGATGGTGCTGGTGGCGCATGTCGAGGTGTCCCCCGGTCTGGCTGAGCGCGCGGCCACAGAAAAAGAGCCGCGGCGCCTGGATGAGCCCCTGCTGGATGGCCAGCCACAG
>JAJDTI010000145.1 GCA_022827245.1 Pseudomonadales bacterium
CCTCCTGCGGCGAGTCGCGTCCGGCCTCATGCCGACCCGCGCTCGGGCGCACACGTCGCGCCGCAGGACCCCTGCCCGCGATTCCGGAGTCAGGGAGCCCCGCAGGGGACCGCTGCCCGGGGTGTCTAATCGACCAGCCGATGGTTTTCGGCGCCGGCGTTCAGGCCGGCCGGCCTGGCGAGAGCGGCGCCCTCGGCGGGCACGGCGGTGGTGGTGGCGAGGAAGTGCCGGCCTGCGGCGAAGCCGCGTTTTCTGCCGGCGCCGTCAAGGTGGAAAGCGGAGATTCGACGGCCCGGGCGTTCAGCGGCGGCGAGCGCTCTTCGCTGAGCCGTCCTTGACGCCGGAATCTGCGAGAGGCGCACCCGTCTGGCCGGCCCGTTCTTCAGGCCGGCCGGGTGCGCCGTCGCAAGGGCAGGGGTTCGCCGCCCATCCCGTGGCCGTCGCTCTTCACGGCCACGGGATGGAGGCCGGACCGCCGTTCCAGGTCCGGCCGGGGGCGGCGTCCGCCCCGCCGGCGACTGCCGGCGTTCGGAGCGGGTTTGGTCTGCAACCCGCTCCGGGGGCGGATGGGAGGACTGTGCGTGCAAGCCCAACCTCCCGACCTGGCACGGCGGGAGCAGGGGGAGGACGGGGGCGGCACGCCCCCGAAGCGGCGGGCCGGCAGACCCGCACGCGGGCCGCGGCGGACGGATCGGATTCAGTGCGGTCCGCGTCGCTCGCGGGCCCTGTCCGGCCCGCCCTGGTCAGCATCTGGCGGGTGGGGCTCGGGGAGGGTCCGTCCCTCCCCGTGGAACTGGGGGCAAGGGGGAGCTGCTCAGCCCCCCTGGAGAATGAGCCGGACCGCTGAACCTGCAGCGCGATACCCTGGAGGCGGTCGACGTCGACGCGGTTACGAGGCAGTTGAGCGACTGTCCGCGTATCCGCCAAAGAGCTCGCCCCGATTGGTCAGAACCCAAGGAGATTCGATGAAACTGCTCGCCGCAGTCGAGATGCGGGATGCACGAGAGAGCGAGATCTCGGCGAATGGTCGCGACTCGGGCAACGCGTTGCTGATGGCAGCGGCGCGAATCGAGGCGACTGCACTCTTCAAAGGAGTCCGCCATCTTCAACCGAAAGGTCGAGAACAGCAATCACGACGGCGTAGCCCGGTGGCCTGGAGCAAGACCAGATGACGCGGGCACTGTACTGGCTGTACGACGCGGCCCGCGACCTCCGCCACGCCATCCGCAGCTTGAGCCGCAGCGCAGGCTTCACGGCCACCGTGATCCTCATCCTCGCACTGGGGACCGGCGCAAACACCGCTATGTTCAGCATCATCTACGGCGTCCTCCTCCGTCCGCTCCCGTACCCAGATGCCGACGCCATCGTTAGCGTTGGCGAACCATCCGGTTTCTTGGGGAACATCTCGGGCACTTTTCTCTCGAACCGCTCGCTGCCCCTGCTCCAGGATAACGCCGACTCGTTCGAGCAAATCGCCGCGTACCGAGAGCTGCGCCGCGAACGGGATGGGGTCACCCTGCGGGGGGCTTCGGTCTCGCCGACGCTGTTTCCACTGCTGCGGGCAAGACCACATCTCGGCCGGCTCTTCCTGGACGAAGACGCGAGGATCGGCGCGCCGCGCATCGCACTGCTGAGCCACCGCGCCTGGACGAACCACTTCGCAGCGGATCCGAACATCGTCGGAACTTCCGTGAACCTTGACAACAACGCGCACCTCGTCGTCGGCGTGCTGGCCGACGGATTTCACTTCCCGATCCCGGACAGCGATTTCTGGCTGCCGTACACAGTCGAGCCCCCGGGCGCTTCCCCAGCCGACGGTGGTATCGCCGCCAGGAGCCCCCTCGTTGTGTTCAGGGCGATCGGGCGGCTTCGGCCAGGCGTTTCCGCAGAACAGGCTGAGGCGGAAGCCCGGAGCATCCTGCAGGAGAACAGCAGCAGGCTCTCGCGGGTATTCGACGGGAGGGATGTCCGCGTGGTGCCGTTGCTGGAGGAGATGGTCGGCGAGTACAGGCCGGCGCTGTTGATCCTGACCGTGGTAACGGTGATTTCGCTGCTGGTCGCCTGCATGAACGCCGCGGGACTGCTCCTGGCCCGCGGCGCTGCCCGACGTCGGATGCTCGCGATCAGCGCGGCGCTGGGTGCAGGCAGAGGCCGGCTCGTACGTCAACTGCTAACCGAGAGCTTGGTGCTGAGTCTCGCCGCCGGCTTGCTCGGATTGGTCGCCGCAGCCCTTTGCTTGCGCGCCGTACCTCTGCTCGTCCCGGGCGATATCGCCCGCCTGGACGAGGTAGGGATCAACGGAGTGGTGTTCGCCTTCGCTGCTGGACTGTCGATCCTGGTTGGGCTGCTGTGCGGTGCGGGAACGGCGTTCCAGTGGTCGCAGCTCCACTTGGTCCGCACACTGAACGACGCTACCGCACAGTCCGCTGGAAGTTCCGGGCTGCTGCGAGCCCATCGCGCACGCGCGGCGCTGTCCACGGCGCAGATCGCCCTGGGGGTCACGCTGTTGATCGGTGCGGGTTTGCTGGTGCGCAGCTTCATGCAGCTCCTCAGCTTCGACCGGGGCTTCGACCCGACGAACGTGATCACGGTGGTGGTCACGAACCCGATAGGTATGCCGCAGTACGAGATGGCGACCCGGCAGTCCGAGCTGAAGGCGTCCCACCAGCAACTCCAAGAGCGGCTCTCCGACGAGGTCGTGGCTCGGCTGCAGCCCCTCGCCGACATCGAAGCGGTAGGCGTCTCTCGCCACCTGCCGTTCGGGCGCAACACACCCAGCAGCACCCAGCTCCGCCCGGCCGGTACGCCCGTGCCGAGCGATCCCAACGAGATGGTACGCACGTCGTTGCAGATCGCCAGCCCGGGCTTTCTCGACGCCCTACGGTTTCGTCTGATCGACGGCCGCACGCTCGGGCCCCAGGACGGCCGCGACGGCCAGCGCGCTCTGGTCGCCAACGAGACGCTGGCCCGCGAGCTCTTCGGCCGCGAGCCGGCAGTCGGGCGGCAGGTGACGCTCGGTGTGGGCCAGCCCTGGGAGATCGTCGGCGTGGTGGGCGACATCGTGTACGGCGGCCTCGATCTCACAGGTGAGCGGCAGGCGGAGGCGTACTTTCCGCTCGCCCAGGCCACCGAATCGATCTTCGGCTTCAGCTCCGGCGTGCGGGTCTCCGTACGGACTGCGTCCGGCTCAATGGCCGTCGTCCCGTTCCTTCGCGAGGCGATCACGGCGGCGAACCCGCAGGCAACGATCGGCGAGGTGATGACGATGGAGGCGAGGCTGCTGAACGCCGTCGCCTGGCCGCGCGTCTACGCTTTCTTCGTCGGGGCGCTCGCGACACTTGTCCTGATTCTCGCGGCCGTCGGCGTGTACGGACTGCTGAGTTACACCGTGGCGCAACGAGAACGCGAGATAGGCATCCGCATGGCGTTGGGAGCTGCGGGTGCGCAGATCGTCAGGCTGGTGCTGGGACAAGGTGCGGTGCTTGTCGGCGTGGGCATTCTTGTGGGCGTGGTTGCGGCGCTCGCAGGAAGCCGGGCGCTGGAGAGCCTTCTCTATGGTATCGAGGCCGACGATCCGCTGACGTTCCTGCTAGCGCCGCTCCTGCTGGCCGCCGTTGCCCTCGTCGCCTGCTGGCTCCCGGCCCGGCGGGCTACTAACGTCGACCCGATGAGCGCGCTCCGCTTCGAGTAGGACTATGGTTTCCAGTCGCGCACCCGGGCCTCCGCTTCCGCGATCTGTTCGGGCGTCATGAATCTAACCACAGTTTCGCGTGCTCCCCCGTCCGAGATACCGGGACCCGCGCCCAGAGACAGCCACATGTACGCGGAGACGAAGTCACGCTCCACGCCGCGGCCAGCCATGTACATCATTCCCAGCGAGGTCTGTGCGCCGGTGTATCCCTGCTCTGCGGCGAGGCGGTACAGGCGGACCGCCTCCTCGTAGTCCTGCTCCACGCCGCGACCGTTCCTGTACAGTGACGCCAAGACGGCTTGTCCCCAAGCGTCTCCCTGCTCGGCGGCGAGCCTTGACCAACGCAGAGACTCGTCGTAGTCCCGCTCCACGCCGCTCCCGGTGTTGTACGCCGCCGCCAGTACGCCTTGTCCGTGAGCGGAGCCTTGGTCGGCGGCGAGACGGGCCCAGCGTAACGCCTCCTGGAAGTCCTGCGCCACGCCGAGCCCTAGATAGTGCGCTTCCGCGAGACGAGCCTGTGCGCCAGCGTCCCCCTGATCGGCGAGAACCCGATCTGCTTCAACGTCGATCCGATCCGGTTCGACGTCCGCTTCCAGAGACTGTACCCTGGCCCCTTGCTGCTCAGCGGGGAGTGACTCATCGACATCCCCCGTGCACGCCGGGATCATAAATAACAGACAACCGACGGCGCCGAAACACAGCAGCGGAGATCGTAGTGTTGATGTCATGATGCCAAGATCCATGGGGCTGGAGAAGCGATGAATGGCACACGGTCGCCGTACTCCGCCTAGTCCTTAGCCTCCTCCATTGATGACGCAGGACATGAACGTGTCGCATTCCGATTCAGTGGGAGTGACCCAGCAGACGGTCACCAACCAGCACTCCTCTGCCTGCACCGGCTCCTGATGTCCTGTGATCGGCGAGAGTACGAGGCCAGCCGTCAGGGCAGTTACCGCTAGAAGTCGTCTCAGCATTTTTTCCGCTTTCCTCCCGTGGAGGTTGTGGGCTCGAACACCATGCTCGGGCCAGAGGGGGCGAAAGTCTAGCTTCATTCGGTTGTGTACGTCAAGTTATGCAGGTCCCGACGGAGAGATCGCCGGAAGTTGATGGCGTGCTTGAGGGCATGGCGCACCTCGCCCTTGTTCAAATCCGACCAAGGCGAGCCGGCGCACGGGGGGGGGCGTGGTCCCACACGATCATGAATAGGGAGTATTCGATGCGGCCGACTTCCCGCAGCGCCACGGCAGCTCGTTCTCGTGCGAACACGCGGCGAGGCTTGCGCAGACGCTTCGACGGTAGGTCCCGGATGCGCGGGACGGGTGCGTAGCGGAGGCTCGATCACGCGGCGAAGACATGTTCGGTGAAGCCGCCCGTGTCGGCGCACTGTCAGTGGGTCCGTCGCCAGGTGGCTAGCCCCTCAAGCCTACTCGGCCGGGGCGATTGTCGGCGGCTAGAGATCGTGGGCCTGCTTCGCTCACTGTCGCCCACCGTCGCATTCGCGAGAAACGCGGGCCGCACACGGGCGGGCGGTGGGGCAGTTTCTGGGGTGGTGCGAGACGCGAGGGTTGCGCGACTCCCCCCGCCTCCACGTGGCCGCCTGCATCCGGACGCACGGTCTCATCGACCACGTCCCGGGTCTCTCGTCTGCTTTCGCTCGACCGGCGGCCTAGCGGCGGCGAGTGCCTGCTCTCGCGCCCGTTGCCGGGCCTGCTCTTGCTTGAAGCGGGCCGCCTCTTCGTTCCGGATGAGCTGCTGAACGGCCCGGATCCGGACGGTGACCTCCCAGTCGGGCCGTACGGCTTCACGCGCCGCCAGCATCTTCTCGTGCAGGCGTCGCGCGTCGCGCCCGCAGGCGCGGTTGATCGCGGTCGCCTCGAGCTCCCGCTTCTTCCGGTCGTCCTTCCAGCGGTCGGCCCACCTGTACCGCAAGCCTTTGTGAACCTTCCAGACCGCCTCCTCCGCGCGCTTCAGGATCGCCTGCCATTCCGCCGAGTGCGAGTACTCCGCCGGCAACCGGTCCTCGTAGCCGCCCAGGTGCGCCTCGGCGACCCGCCGGCCCTCGGTCCGATCCGGGTTCCAGGCTGTGGCCCGCCGGGTCACCGCCTCGACGGCCTTGTCGCTCCAGGCGGGCGAGGGCTTGGCGAGCGCGGCCGGCAGCTCGCCCGGGTCGACCGTCGTCCATCTCGACGAGTAGGGCTCCCTCCGCTCGAAGAGCCGGTTGCGGCCTGACGCGCCCG
>JAJDTI010000064.1 GCA_022827245.1 Pseudomonadales bacterium
GGCTGCCATCGCCGCTCGTCAGCTCGTTGATGACGTCCCGATAGTATCGGACCAGCGTCAGTTCGTGCTTCTCGGAGTCTCGATAACCGCTGAACAAGGGCACGCTAACGTGGTCAGAAAGATGTAGCCCGCCACCCCTGCGACGAGCAGCGCGGCGGCAAAGGAACCCATCTATGTCGAGGCCCTGTTCCCCCGCTTGAGTTCGAGCGCCTGGGCCAGCTTGTCTGCGGACTCAAGCCGCCGTCCGATGTCAGGGTCTTGGAACAACTCCTTTGGCTTGACGTACCGCCGGCCCCTACGGTCCATGTAGATCTTTCGGGTTTGGCCGCTCTTGTGGCCATGGCCGGAGCCGGAAGAACCTATCGTCGTCATGCTCCTGTCCTCGTTCGCAGCGCCGAAGTACCCGCCGGGACGTGGGACTCACCAACGTCCACGCCCCGAAACTGGTTCACGTTCACCGGGGCCACCCTATCTTATCAGGTTGTCGTCGCCCTCCGGCCCGCTCACCAGATCCATGTCCCAGTCGGAACACGCCTCGCCGTACTTCGTCCGGGCAGACGACGACCCAGACAGCGGGATCGGTGCGCGTCGCTCACGCGGCCCACGCCCGTCACGTTTCAGAGCCAGCGGCGCAGGGTCAGCCGGCAGTGACCAGCCAAGCTGCGGCAAACTCGACCCGAAACCCGCCGAGGCGGCGGCCGACGGCGATAGCCTCGACCGCCGCGCCGAAGCAGGCGTTCGTCGGATAGCACACCGTGTACAGGTTCGTGCTCCGCTGGGCCATGCCAGAGCGCGATGCGCCACCGACGATGCCGGCTACGGCTGCGCCACCCAGACGTTGCACCAGCCCTTGGCGGCGACCGTCGAATACTGGGGCGGGTTCGTTCCGGGTATCACGAAGATGGCACACGGCGCCCAGCCGTCGACCTCCTCCGCGGTCCTGTAGTGGAGGCAGTTGTCGCAGAACTGCGTCTTGCCCTCGGCGGTCGCCCGCTTCGGGAAGCGGGCCGTGTCGACGGCGTCGGCCTCGTGCTTGTAGCCGAAGGCCAGCGCCGTGGGGTTGCTCTCGTCGAGCCGCGGCGCGCCGCCCTCCTGGGCGAGCAGATTGAGTGCGGGGATGACCGCGAGCCCTCCGGTCGTCGCGGCTACGAACCGCCGACGCGTCCATGTCGGTCCTGACAACATGCTTCCTCGATTCCTGGCAGTGAAACCGGCCAATGATACCGCCTGGGCTCCGTCCGGGTCAGCCGGCGGCGGCCTCCCGTGCGGCGGCCTCCCGCAGCTCCCGCGCGTCCATGCGCCAGAGGCTCGAGGCGAAGCCCACGGCGGAGATCGCCGCGAGCATCGCGATCGCGCAGACCACGAGGGCGCGTTCGGCGCCCCACCACTCGACCATGAGGCCCGACAGCATCGTCCCGAGGGGCGCGGACGACATGAACGAGAAGGAGAAGAACGCCATCACGCGCCCGCGCTGATCGCGCGGCGCCTGTTCCTGCATGATGGTGCGCGCCATGCTCATCCCGAGGCCGGCGCACGACCCCCAGGCGCCCACGCAGACCACGAAGGCCGGGAACTCGAGGCCGACGCCCGCGAGGCCCAGCGCCACCGCGCCGACGCCGGTGGCCACGAGCAGCAGCCGTCCCTGGCGGCGGACCTCGCCCACCAGCAACAGGACGCACACCGCCGCGACCAGGCCCACCGCGTTCGCCGTGCTGAGCCAGGCCAGGTCGCTGGCGTTACCGTCGTAGGTCTCCCGCACCAAGAGCGGAATCGTCACCACGTAAGGCCCCATGAAGAAGATGCCCATGGCGAAGTTCTGCAGGACAACGAGGCGCATCGAGCGCGATGCCATCACCGTGCGCGCCCCGTCCGCCACGGACCGGGCGAGCGTCCCGGCCGCAGAGCCCGACGATCCCTCCGGCGCGGTGATCGACGGCACGGCCACGCGCGCGAGGGCGACCGTCCCGATCAGCAGCGCGGCCGCCTGCACGAGCACGATGGGCCCACCTCCGACGCGGTCCGCCTGGCCCGCCACGAGGAACGCCACGATCTGGATGCCGAACTGCACCAGGGTCACCAGCGCGACGGTCCGCTGGATGTGCCGACCCGCGACCTGGTTCAGCAGGCCGTCGCGGGCCGGCGTCAGGAACGCCTGGGCGCACCCTATCGCCACGGCGAAGCCGATCATGAAGCCGAAGGTGAGGCTGTCCCGCGACAGCACGACCCACAGCGCCACCACCGGCACCGTCGCCGCCACCTGGGACAAGACGGCCACGCGCCGCCCTCCATAGCGGTCCGCGACGCTGCCCCCGACGAGCATCAGCAGCATCGCCGGCACCAGCATCGCCGTCTGCGCGACCCCCACCATGCTCGGCGACTCGCGCAGCACGATCGTCACGAGCCAGGCGAACATCACGGTCTGGATGCCGTTGCAGACGAACCAGCCGCTGGTCCCGACAAGGTAGTAGTGCAGTGGCCGCAAGCCGCGATGTCCCGTCGGCGCGAGCCGATACGGTGAGGCTACCAGCTTCGCTGGAAGGGACCCTTCCTCCACCCCCGCCATCCGCCAACAGCGTGGCCCGCGACGGTTGAATCGGACCCGGCCCGCCCTTAGAATCCGCGCCTCCGCGCGTCCCCTTCGTCTAGAGGCCTAGGACACTGGGTTTTCATCCCAGTAACAGGGGTTCGACTCCCCTAGGGGACGCCATCTTGCCCGGTGTCGCCCATCTGGACACTCAAGTAACGGTCATCGGCGCAGGCCCCGTCGGCCTGACCCTCGCGATGGACCTCGCGCAGCGCGGCATCGATGTCACCGTCGTGGAGCGCCGCGCCGAGGACGAACCCGCGGACGCCAAGTGCAACACCGTCGCGGCGCGGACCATGGAGGCCTTCCGGCGCCTCCGCGTCGCGGACGAAGTCCGGGCCGCCGGGCTGGCCGACGACTTCCCGACGGACGTCATCTACTGCACGGCCATCAGCGGCGAGGAGCTCACCCGCATTCGTATGCCGAGCAGAGACGAACGGTTGGCCGCGGACGGACGGTCGGCCCCGGGGTTTCCCGACAGCGAATGGCCGACGCCGGAGCCGGTCGTCCGCGTCAGCCAGCTCTACCTGAACCCGATTCTCTACGCGCACGCCAGGACCTTCGAACGCATCACGCTCCTGCCGGAGACCGCCTTCGTTCGCTACGAGGATCACGGCGACGCCGTCACGGTGCATTGCGAGCACAGGGCCGGCGAGGAGTCGTCCATCAGGAGCCGTTACCTCGTCGGCTGCGACGGCGGGTCGAGCCCCACCCGCAAGCAGATGGGGGTCGCGCTCGTCGGCGATGACGCCATCGGCAGGACTCGCTCCTCGCTGGTGCGCTGCCCCGCCATCAAGGACCTGTTTCCCGGCAAGCCGGCCTGGATGAGCTGGGTGGTGAATCCGCGCGCGACGGGCACCGTGGTCGCGATAGACGGCGAGAAACTCTGGCTGATTCACCGCACGGACGCCGTCGACCCCGACGGGTCCATCCGGGATGTCCTCGGGGCCGGCGACGACCTGACCTGGGAAGTGGTCCATCACCAGGACTGGACCGCCCGCCGGCTGGTCGCCGAGCGCTGCCGGGACGGGAACGTCTTCATCTGCGGCGACGCCGCCCACATCTGGATCCCGTTCGCGGGCTACGGCATGAACGCGGGGATCGCCGACTGCACCAACCTGTCCTGGATGATGGCCGCGGTCCTGAACGGACAGGCCGGGGACGGCCTGCTCGACGCCCACGAACGGGAACGCCACCCGATCACGGAACAGGTCAGCCAACTGGCCATGGGCAAGGCGATGGAGTACATGCAGAGGGCGCAGCGGCGTCGGATACCTGCGATCCTCGAGAGCCGAAGCCTCCTCGGGAGGCTGGTCCGCAAGCGGCTGGGCCGGCAGCTCTACGACATCAACTGGCCCCAGTTCGCCTGTGAGGGCCTGAACTTCGGCTACTACTACGACGACTCGCCGATCATTCACTACGATGGCGCCGACGCCCCCTCCTACGACATGGGCACGGCGACGCCGAGCACCGTTCCCGGATGCCGGCTCCCGCACTTCTGGATGACGGAACGACAGTCGGTCTACGACGTGCTGGGACCGAACTACACCCTGCTCAACCGCAGCCGGGAGGCGGTGGACGACCGGGTCGGCCCCGCCTTCGAGCGGGCCCGCATGCCATTGCGCGTCGTCGACGTGCCGGACGCTCCCGAACCCTACGCGCACCGGTACGTGCTCGCGCGAACCGACCAGCATGTCGCGTGGCGCGGCGACGCGTTCCCGGCGGATCTCGATCCCTTCGTCGCGCGCCTCACGGGCCACCCCTAAGCAACGGAGCAAGCACTTGTCCACCACCCTCCCCGACATCGCCCCCCCGTTCGTCGCCATGGCGCACCGCATCGTCTGGTGCACCGCCGCCACGGTCGACGCGCAGGGCCGTCCCCGCTCCCGCGTCCTGCACCCCATCTGGACCTGGGAGGACGGGGCGCTCACGGGCTGGATCGCCACGGCGCCGACGCAGACGAAGCGCGCCCACCTGGACGCCAGCCCGTACGTCTCGTGCAGTTACTGGGCGGAGAACCAGGACACCTGCGTGGCCGAGTGCAGCGCGGAGTGGGCCTTCGATCTGCCCACGCGGGAGGCGGTCTGGAACCGTTTCAAGTCCGCGCCGGCGCCGGTCGGCTACGACCCCGCGATCATTCCGATGTGGGAGGGGCCGCAGAGCGAGGCGTTCGCGGTCCTGCGGCTGACCCCATGGCGCCTGCGCGTGATGCCTGGCACGGCGATGCTGACGGGTGAGGGGGAGGTACTGAGCTGGCAGGCCTGAGCGCCAGTCCCGGCCCGCCAAGGTCGATCAGAACCGTACTCCGAGCCCGACCGCGTAGGTGACGTCCGACGCCGGGTTGTCCTCCGGCGGCTCGGTCTCGTGGCGCACGTCGACGCGCGCGTTCGCGTTCCACCTGGCGCCCAGGTGATAGCGAACGCCCGTCGACGCCTCGATGCTCACGCCACGCTCCGACTCGGCCCGCACCAGGACGCCGTGGTTGTGGAAGAGTTCGAGCCGGTTGCCCCACAGGAACCGTCCGTAGTCCAGGCCCCAGCGGGCCGCCGGACCGGTGGAGTCGTCGCCGCCCCGCTCCTCCAGGACCTGGCTGACGCCGAGCTCGACGGACCACCGCTCGAACGACGTGTCGCGCAGGCGGCGGCCCACGCTGGCGCCGAGCGCGATACGCTCGCCGATGCCCTTCAGCCGGTCCTGGTAGTACTGCGTGTTGCCGGCGACATACCAGGCCGGGCCGAGCGAGACCTTCAGGCCATAGTCGATGTCCAGCAGGTCCCCGGTCCGCTCGCCGTCGACCTCCTCCCCGAGCACGTCCGCGCGCAACTGGTGCTCCATCCGGCCCCGGCGCAGCGTGCTCTCGGCCAGGACGCGGAAGTCCTCCTCGTCCCGGCTGCCGCTCGCGGCGGACGCGGACACGTCGACGTGGGTCTGCCAGCTATCCGCCAGGGAGAGCCCCCGCAGGCGGTTGCGCCGGATCACGGCGACCGGTGCGAGCGGTTCGTCTTCCGTCAGCACGGCCATCCGCCGGCTGCCGTTCCGCTCGACCAGTTCGAACGCGTCGTCGGTTTCGACGTGAGCGACCGCCTCGCGGTCCACCACCAGGCTCCCGGCGTACTCCGTCTCGAACATGACCCGGTCGCCGGCCATGCCCGTGAGACTCCCCGTCAGGCGGTCGCCGTTCTGCATCACCAGGACATCGGCCCCGGCACAGGCCGCCATGGCCACGACGGCCGCCCCCGCGATACGCGTCACGCCGTCTCGGTCCGTTCGAGCAGGGCCTTGCCCACCCAGTGCCGCGCGAAGTACTGCGCGGTGCGGCCGCTGCGCACGCCGCGCGCCAGCGCCCACTGCAGGGCCGCCTTGCGGACTTCCTCGGTCCACGGGCAACGCACCCCGTGCCGTTCGGCGAGGCGGTCGAGCCAGTGGCGGACCACGTCGACGTACTCGTCCTGCCGGAAAGGATAGAAGGACAGCCACAGGCCGAAGCGGTCCGATAGCGAGATCTTCTCCTCCACCGCCTCGCCCTCGTGGATCTCTCCGCCGCGATGGCCGGTCTCCAGGTTGTCCGACATGTACTCGGGGATCAGGTGGCGCCGGTTGGACGTCGCGTAGATCACGACGTTCTCGCTGCGTGCGAACACCGAACCCTCGAGGGCGCTCTTGAGCTCCTTGAACGAGGGGTCGTCCGCCTCGAAGGACAGGTCGTCGCAGACGATCACGAAGCGGAACGGTTCCTCGCGCAAAGACGCCGCGATGTCCGAGATGCCCGCGAGGGCCCGCTTATCCACCTCGACCAGGCGCATCCCGCGTTCGGCGTAACGGTTCAGCAGCGCGTGGATCAGCGAGGACTTGCCCGTCCCGCGGGCGCCCCACAGCAGGGCGTTGTTCGCCGGGTGCCCCGCGACGAACTGCGCGGTGTTGGTCTCGAGCTGTTCCTTCTGGCGATCGATGCTGAGCAGGTCGTCGAGCTCGATGTCGTCGAGGTGCGCGAGCGGCACGAAACGGCCGCCGAACTCGCGCCGCCACGCCGCCGCGCGCGTCTGCGACCAGTCGACGCGCCCGCCCGCGGGCAGCAGGTCCGAAACGCGCCGCACCAGCGCCAGGCCGCTGCCGACCAGTTCCTGCAGTCCGTCCTTCATGCCGAACGTGCCCGTGTTCCGCGGCGGCCCGAAAGGGCGGCATTGTAACCGCGCCCGGCGCGGCGCCACGGGGCGCACGCCACCGCTACACTCTCCCCCACCCAGGCAAGGAGACGCCCGATGGCCCCGGCCACCGCCGCCGCATTCATCGCCTACTTCGTCGTGATCGCCGGCATCGGTTACGCGTCTCTCAGGCGCACCCACGGACTCGACGACTACGCCATCGGGGGGCGCTCTCTGAAGGCGCCCGTCGCCGCCCTCTCCGCCGGCGCGTCCGACATGAGCGGCTGGCTGCTGCTCGGACTGCCCGGGGCCGTGTACGCGCTTGGCCTCGCGCAGTCCTGGATCGTCATCGGTCTCGTGGCGGGGGCCTGGTGCAACTGGAAGTGGGTCGCGCCCCGCCTCCGCCACGCCAGCGCCGCCCTCGACGGCGCGCGCTCCCTGCCGCAGCTCTTCGCGCGCCGCATGGGAGGGGACCGGCGCGCGCTGACCGTGGTCGCCACCCTCGTCGTGCTGGGGTTCTTCACGCTCTACACCGCCGCCGGGTTCGTGGCCGGGGCCAAGCTCTTCTCCACCACGCTCGGCCTCGAGTACACGACGGCGCTGTGGATCGGGGTCGCCGCGATCATGCTGTACACGGCGGTCGGCGGGTTCCTCGCCGTGTCCTGGACGGACTTCTTCCAGGCGCTCCTGATGATGGGCGCGCTGACGCTGGTCGCGGTGCTGGCGTTCGCCGAGCTGCCGGAAGAAGGCGTCGCCGATGTCGCGTTCGGCGCCATGGCGCCGCTGGGCGCGGTCTCGCTGGCCGCGTGGGGTCTCGGATACTTCGGCCAGCCCCATGTCCTCGCCCGTTTCATGGCCATCGAGTCCGTCGCCGCCGTCCCTCGGGCTCGGCGCATCTGCATGAGCTGGATGGTCGTCTCGAGCGCCGGCGCGCTCGCGGTGGGCGCCCTCGGCGCGCCGTGGTTCGCCGCCTCCGGGACGGGGCTCGCCGATCCGGAGACGGTGTTCATCGCGCTCTGCCAGGCGCTGCTGCATCCGGTCGTCGCCGGCATCGCGGTCGCCGCCATCCTGGCGGCGGTGATGAGCACGGTGGACTCGCAGCTCCTGGTAACGGCCACGGCGCTGGTCGACGACCTTCCGCGAGTCGCAGGACGCTTGCCCTCGGAACGGCAGCTACTGATCGCGAGCCGACTCACGGTAGTCGCGGTCGCGGCGGGCGCCGGCGCCGTCGCGGCCGATCCGGACAGCCAGGTCCTGGGCCTGGTTGCCTATGCCTGGGCCGGACTCGGGGCGAGTTTCGGACCCGCGGTCCTGTTCACGCTGTTCTGGCGGCGCACCTCCGCGAACGGGCTGATCGCGGGGATGCTGGTCGGCGCGGCTACGGTCGTGGGATGGCGCGCCCTCGAGGGCGGCGTCTTCGATCTCTACGAGCTGCTGCCGGCCTTCTCGGCGGCGTGCCTCGCGATCTGGGTCGTCAGCCTGGTCGAACGCGGCGATCCCGCGTCGGAACGCGCCTTCGACCGCTCGGCCGAATCCGCCGCGTGAGTTCCCGCCCCTGGGCGCCTGCGCCGCAGGACGGCGCTTCAGGAACGCCGATGGATGGGCACGACGTTGTCCCCTCGCCGCACGTAGACCTGCCGCTCCCGCCCGGGTCCGTGGATGCCGATCGACCCCGGCCCGAAGACTCGCAGTTCGAACTGGACGGGCTGCGCGTCCGGCTCGGGGACCAGGACGATGTCGCGGCCCGCGATGCGCCATGCGCCTTCCTCCACCTCCGGGCCGGACCGCACCACGTAGTGGCCCTCCTCGGGCGTGCCCGAGAACTCGAGCACCGCTGGAGGGTTCGCGTCCTCGAGATCCCAGATGCCGGGGAGGTTCAGCTCCGCGAGCCAGCGACGCCGGCTCGTGCGCGCCCGCATGAGCCAGATGCCGAGCACCGCCATCGCCGCGACGCCCGCGACCAGGAAGATCACGACAGGACCTCCCGCTCCACCCCGACGACGATCGCGTCAAGCCGTTCGTCGACCCACTGCTCGACGTCGCCCAGCATGCGCTCGACCACGATCGCGCTGGAAGCCACCGCCACCACGGACCAGCGTGCGCGCTGGTGCACGTCCTGGTGCCCGCTCTCGCAGATCGCCAGGTTCGGCACGCGCCCGAACTTGTCGCGCAGGCGCTGGAGCCGCCGGCGCTTCTCCTTCAGCGAGGCGCAGCCGGGGAGGTGGAAGTCCAGGCCGAGAACACCGACGTGCATCGTTACCGCTCCGCGAACTCCGCTGCCGTAATCGCGTAGAAGACCGTATCGAGGCCCCGCCACACCCGGCGCTCCTCAAAGGACATCCCGAGACGCTGCAGTACCCGGACCGCGCGCTGATTCGGGGTGTCGGTCGAGGCGATCACGCGTCCCATGCCGCACTCGTCGAATCCGTAGCGCAGCACGGCAAGCGCCGCTTCCGTGACGAACCCCTCGCCCCAGTACTCCGGAAGGATGCCATAGAGCAGCTCGATGTCCTCGCCGTCCTCGAAGCGGCGAAAGCCGCAGAACCCGACGATCACCGGTTCGGTCGCCTTGAGGTCCAGCGAGAAGAACCCCCAGCCCAGCGCCGCGAAGTCCCGCACGCTCTGTTCGATGATCGCCCGCACGGTGTCGAGGGGGAGGACGCGGTCGTCCCACAGGTAGCGCCGCACCTCGGGGTTCGCCCAGAAGGCGTGGAGCACTTCCGCGTCCTCCATCGCGAACGGGCGAATGTGCAGCCGATCCGTCGCCAGCGTCGTCATGATGTTTGGGCGGCGTATCGCCGCTCGAATGAGATCAACCGAAGCCGGTTCTGGCCACGTCTCCCGGAATGAGCGGGTAGCTGATGCCGGCCCACTTCTGCACCACGCGGATGACCTGGCAAGCGTACCCGAACTCGTTGTCGTACCACACGTAGAGGACCGCCCGGTTCTTGTCGACGATGGTCGCGCCGCCGTCGATCGTGCAGGCGTAGCGCTTCCCGACGAAGTCCGAAGACACCACTTCCGTCGAGTCCGTGTACTCGATCTGTCGTTGCAGCGAGGAGTGCAGCGACATGTCGCGCAGGTACTCGTTGACCTCCGCTAGGGTGGTCTCGCGCTCGAGCGCCAGGTTGAGGATGGCGAGCGACACGTTGGGGGTCGGGACCCGGATGGCGTTGCCGGTGAGCTTGCCCTCCAGTTCCGGCAGGAGCTTGGCGACGGCGGACGACGCGCCGGTCTCCGTGATGACCATGTTGAGGGGCGCCCCGCGTCCCCGACGGTTCTTCTTGTGGAAGTTGTCCGTCAGGTTCTGGTCGTTGGTGTACGCGTGCACGGTCTCCATGTGGCCGTGCTCGATGCCGAACTCGTCGTTCATCGCCTTCATCGCGGGCACGATGGCGTTGGTGGTGCACGACGCCGCCGCCAGCAGCCGGTCGTTCTCGTTGATGAGGTGCGAGTTCACGCCCGAGACGATGTCCTTGATCGCACCCTTGCCCGGGGCGGTGAGGATCACCCGCGCGACGCCTTTCGCCTGCAGGTGCTGACCGAGGCTTTGCTCGTCCCGCCATACTCCGGTGTTGTCGATCACGATGGCGTTCGAGATGCCGAAACGCTCGTAGTCGACGGACGCGGGGTCGTTCGCATAGATCACCCGAACGACGTTGCCGTTCGCGATGATGCAGCTATTCTCGTGGTCGATGCGGATCGTGCCCTGGAACCCGCCGTGCACGGAGTCCCGGCGCAGCAGGCTCGCCCGCTTGTCGAGGTCGTTGTCCGCCCCCCTGCGCACGACGATGGCGCGCAGGCGCAACTGGTCGCCGCCGCCGGTCTTCTCGATGAGCAGCCGCGCCAGCAGCCGGCCGATCCGGCCGAAGCCGTAGAGCACGATGTCCTGCGGCTGCTCGAGGGGCGGGACGTGCCGGCCGATGATCTCCGCGCACTCCCGCGCGACGAAGGCTTCCGGCGTGATGCCGCCGTTGGTCTCGGCTTCCTCCATGAAGCGCACCGTCAGCTTGCCGAGGTCGACGTGCGACGGCCCGAGGTCGAGCCTCGACAGCGCCTCGAGGATCGGGTAGCTCTCGAACTCGGACAGCTCGTTGTGCGCGACCTGCCGCACATAGCGGTGCGCTTTCATGAGCTGCGTAACACTCTGATTGTTCAGCGCTTTTCCATAGCAATACGTCACGACGTTGTTGCGGTAGAGCCGGCCGATGAGCGGGATCATCGCCTCCGCGAGCGCTTCGCGTTCCTTCCAGTCGGGGAAATAGTCGTCGAGACTCGGTAGTGCCACGTCAGTCGGTTCGTCACAAGGAGAATGAGGGAGGCGCGTATTATCGGAGACTGGCCTTGCGGCCGGCAAGCCGCGCGACCCGTTCGGGGCGCGGTCGAGTTTAGCGTCGCGAAACACGGGGGTAATGGTCCGACCGAGCTGCGCTATCGAGACGGGGCGAAACCGGCGGCCTCGTAGGCCCCGATCGTGAGCAGCGCGTCTATCGTGACGCGGCCGCGCCACTCGAGTTCCACGCCGGGGCTGATGGGCGGCCACTTGATGGGCCACCCGCCGTCCTCTCCCTGCGCCGATCGCAAAGCGGCGAGACCGGCGCCGAGTTGTTCGCGTTCGAACAGGCCGTAGCCGAAGCCGTGTGGAACCGGCGCCCAGTCGAGCGGCGGGTGGACATAGCCCGGCGCGTCGAGGTCGTACTCGATCTCCGAGGACGAGAGGAGGTGACTTCGGACCTTCTTGAGCCACGACCCGGCCCGTTCGCGATCCTCGGCCTGTTCCAGGAACGCGATCGCGCACCGGAAATCGTCGAATCCGTCAGGCAGCCCCTCTTCCAGCCGCCTCCAGCAGAACGCCGTGCCGCGCCGCACCCAGGGGTGGTCCACGCCCCACTTCGTCAGCAGCGCGACGATCGCGCCGGTCGGGTTGATCCAGGGTTGCGGGTCGGCGTCCGTCCGCCACCACGGGGCGTGCGGGTACGCGTTCACGCTCGGCAGCGCGAACGGCAGCCCGCCGGATGCGTCCGCGTTCCGGTCCAGCCAGTCGCACACGTCATGGACCATCGGGTCGTCCGAGCCGTCGACCAGGTCGAGGATCCCGAGCGCGACCTCCGCGTCCACCGGCTGGCTCTGCGGACAGCGCTTGTCAGGCTCCAGGGCGTTGCCGAAGCCGCCGTCCGGATTCCGGTACGCGCGCAGGGCATCGAGCACCGGTTGCCGCGGGGCGTCCTCGAACAGGTGGGCGAAGAGGCGCCGGTCGATCAGGCGCGCGTTGCGCACGACGAAGTCCCGCGCCCGGGTAAACGCGGGGGCGTCCGGGATCGGGATCGAGGGAGCGGTCACGGGTCAGGCAGTTCGTCGCCAGGTTGCGGTGGCAGGTCCGGCGCGCGCTCGAGATGCCGCGTCAAGACCTCTGGCGTCGACGTCGCCCCACGGCGCTCGAAGAACTCGGCCGCAGTCTCCACCGCTCCTATCTTTTGCGCCACCGCGACGGCTATCCATTGGTTGAGGGACACGCCATCGTCCCTCGCCAGGCGTGCGGCGGTCTCCTTCAGCGAGGCCGGCAGCTTCAGCGGGTACTTGTACCGGGTGTGTTCGCTCACCGCGGCCTCCAGCCCGGGGCGCTAGCGGAAGCTGGCGTTGATCCGGTCGAGCGCCTCGGAGCCGGGGCAGAGTTCCGCTTCGCCGAGGGCGTTCAGCGGTGTCTCGACGGTGTCGAGGATCTCGTGGCAGTCGCTGGCATCCGGGTCCACGTAGAGGAGCCCGGTCACCACTTCCCCCTCCTGCTGCGCCTCGAGCACGTGCTCGAGGGCATGCGCCCGATTGTGGGGATCGTAGCTGCCGTCGAGCTTGCGCAGGCGCAACCGGGAGCCGTCCGGCATGCGCACCGTCTCCGCTTCGCCGGGGGCGTAGTCGGCGGTGATCTCCTCGCCGGCGGCGATGAAATCCGCGGTGACGACGCTCGCCGCGTGCGTGCGGAGGTAGTCGTAGCTCTTGGTGGAACCGTTGTGGTTGTTGAAGGCGACGCAGGGCGAGATGACGTCGATGAAGGCGAAGCCGCGGTGCAGGAGCCCCGCCTTGATGAGCGGTACGAGTTGCGCCTTGTCGCCGGAGAAACTCCGCGCCACGAAACTCGCCCCGATCTGCAGCGCCATCGACACGAGATCGATCGGCTCGTACAGGTTCGGCACGCCCTTCTTGCTGGTCGAGCCCTTGTCGTTGGTCGCGGAGAACTGGCCCTTGGTGAGTCCGTAGGTGCCGTTGTTGTCCACGATGTAGAGCATGTTGATTCGGCGCCGCACGATGTGGGCGAACTGGCCGATGCCGATGGAGGCCGAGTCGCCGTCGCCGGACACGCCGATGCAGTAGAGCTCGCGGTTGGCCAGGTTCGCGCCGGTCGCCACGGACGGCATGCGCCCGTGCACCGAGTTGAACCCGTGCGAGTTGCCGAGGAAGTAGCTCGGCGTCTTGGAGGAACAGCCGATGCCGGAGACCTTGGCGAACTGGTGCGGCGGGATGGCCAGCTCCGCGCATGCCTGCACGATCGCGGCGCTCACGGAGTCGTGGCCGCAGCCGGCGCACAGCGTGGAGACGAGGCCCTCGTAGTCCCGGCGTGTCAGGCCGATCTCGTTGGTCGGCAACAGCGGATGATGGACCCGGGGTTTCGCGACGAACGTCATGGTCCTGTCCCCTCGGTCGGCGGGGTTGTTCTGCGGGATATCGGGCCGGAGATCATGCGACCGAGTCTCCGCCCGGGCTGCCCCGCCCGATGGCGGTCTGCATGCGCGGCGTGCCTCCCCGCGTGCCCCGGCCGACGGCCCAGAGCCGCGGCAGCCGCATCTTCTCGTAGTGGTCGAGCACGCTCGCCTGGATGGTGTCCGCCGAGATGGACATGCCGCCGTAGTACAGCACCGGGACGATCTTGGCCGCGTCGACCCCGGTCTCGTTGACCAGCAGCGTCTTCATCTGCGCGTCGCGGTTCTGTTCCACCAGGAAGACGAACTCGTGCCGGTGGAGGAACTCGGTGACTTCCTGGCTGAAGGGGAAGCCGCGGATGCGCATGGCGTCGAGCTGCACGCCTTCGTCGGCGAGGCGCTGCATCGCCTCGCCCATCGGCATCGCGGTGCTGCCGTAGAACACGATGCCGGCGCGATGGCCGTGTCCCGAGATTTCCGGGGCCGGCACGAGGGACGCCGCCGTGCGCCACTTGACGAGCAGCCGGTCCATGTTCTCGGTGTAGGCCTCGGGCGCCTCGGTGTAGCGCGCATACGCGTCCCGCGAGGTGCCCCGCGTGAAGAAGGCGCCCTTCGTCGGGTGCGTGCCCGGCAGCGTGCGATAGCCGATGCCGTCGCCGTCCACGTCGACGTAGCGGCCGAACTCCTCGATGGCGTCGAGGTCCTCGCGCGAGAGCACCTTGCCGCGGTCGTACCGGCGGCTGTCGTCCCACGTGAGCGGCTCCGACAGGTTGTCGTTCATGCCGACTTCGAGGTCGGAGAGGACGATGACCGGCGTCTGCAGCCGGTCCGCGAGGTCCATGGCGTCCGCCGCGAAGTCGAAGCACTCCTTCGGCGAGGACGGGAACATCAGCGGGTGCTTCGTGTCGCCGTGGGAGGCGTACGCGGCCAGCAGGACATCGCCCTGCTGGGTGCGGGTCGGCATGCCCGTGGACGGGCCCGCGCGCTGGATGTCGAACAGCACCGCCGGGATCTCCGCGAAGTAGGCGAGGCCCAGGAACTCCGACATCAGCGACAGTCCGGGTCCGCTCGTCGCCGTGAACGCACGCGCGCCGTTCCAGCCCGCGCCGATGACGATGCCGATGGCGGACAGCTCGTCCTCCGCCTGCAGCACCGCGAACTTGCGCTGGCCGGTCTCGGTTTCGGTACGCAACTGGCCCGCGTGCTTCTCGAACGCCTCCGCCATCGAGGTGGACGGCGTAATCGGATACCAGGCGCAGATCGTGGCTCCGCCGTAGATGGCGCCGAGCGCCGCCGCGGCGTTGCCGTCGATCATGATGCTGTCGCCGAGCGCGGACGTGCGTCGGAGCTGGATCGGCAGCGGACAGTCGAGATACTCCCGGGCGTAGCCCCGGCCGATCTCCAGCGCGTGGATGTTCGGCGCGATGAGTTCGTCCTTGCCGCGATACTGCGTCGAGACCATCCCCGTGATGACCTCGAAGTCGATGTTGATCAGCGCCGACAGGGCGCCCAGGTAGACGATGTTCTTGAATAGCTTGCGCTGTTTCGGGTCGGCGAACTCCGGCAGGAGGAGCTTCGCGATCGGGATGCCGATCTCGGTGATGTCGGGGCGGAACAGCCGGCGGTCGAGGCCCTTCGAGTTGTCATACAGCAGGAAACCGCCCGGAACGACCGAGGCGACGTCCTCCGCATAGGTCTCGGCATTCATGGCGACCATGAGGTCCACGCCCTCGCGGCGGCCGTGGTGGCGGTCTTCCGACACCCGCACCTCGAACCACGTCGGCAGACCCTCGATGTTCGACGGGAAGATGTTGCGCGTCGCGATCGGGACGCCCATGCGGAAGAGCGCCTTGGCGAACATGCCGTTGGCGCTCGCCGAGCCCGAACCGTTCACGTTCGCGAAGCGGATGACGAAGTCGTTGTAGGTGGTCATCCGGCGGTCACCCCGCATAAGTCCCGAGCTGCGGGATGTGCACCACCGACTTCTGCATGTCCCACGCCGCCGTCGGACACCGCTCGGCGCACAGCCCGCAGTGCAGGCAGACGTCCTCGTCCTTCACCATCACGCGGCCCGTCGGCAGCGTCTGCGAGACGTACAGGTCCTGCTCGGCGTTGTCGGCCGGCGCCGTGAGGCGCTCGCGCAGGTCGGTCTCCTCGCCGTTCGACGTGAAGGTGATGCAGTCCATCGGACAGATGTCCACGCACGCGTCGCACTCGATGCACAGGCCCTCCG
>JAJDTI010000172.1 GCA_022827245.1 Pseudomonadales bacterium
TCACGCTTCGCCGTCTCGGTCTGCGGCCGGCCGTCCCGGTCGAGGACCGGCCGGCCCCGGCCGTCCCGGACCGTCCGCAGGCGGTTGAACTCGACGTGCATGACCAGCGTGCCCTTCTCGCCCTTCCGGACGTGGCCGCCCGCCTCGTCGATCTGCCTGAAGCCGCCCCAGCGCGGGTCCGAGTAGCCCCGCTCGAGCGCCACCATCGCCAGGTACATCGCATCGCCGCCGCGGTAGCTCCGGTCCCCGGAGAAGTTGCAGGGCAGCACCCGCTCGCCCGGCGCCCACGGCTTCTGCCACGGCGCGATCCCCTTCTCGAGCCCAGCGACGATCCGCTCCGCGAACTTGGCGTGGTACTCGTTCGCCCGGTCCGCCGGCGACTTCGCCATGTCACCGGCCCTCGACGCCGCCGCCCTCGTCCTCGCGGTCGACGCCCCACGCTTCCAGCGCCTCGGCCGAAGGCGCCTCGATCGGCCGACCCGTCCGCATCAGCTCGTCCGCCGCCGCGTCGAACTCTCCCTGCGTCTCCACCCGGGTCGGCTCCAGGTCCTCGCCGCCGAGCTTCGGCTCGCCCTGCAGGATCCCCGTCTCCCGGAGCATCCGCCCCAGCTCCTCGTCCGTCATGTTCAGCAGGTCCGTGTCCGAGACCACCTGCTGCATGCTGTCCAGGAGCTCGTGGAACGCGTCGCCCCCGGCGAGGACCGCATCCGCCGCGGCCTCCCCCGTCAGGGGCACCAGCTCGACGTCGAGTCCCCAAGCTCGGACCTCCTCCTCGGTCAGGCTCACGTGGCTCGCGCCGGCCGAGATCGCCGCCTGGTACTCCTCGAGCGAGCCCGGCCACAGGGTCACAATCGTCTTGCCGCCGCGCGTGATCTCCTGCTTCTCCATCGCTTCACCCCCTCTCGCGCACCTGCCAACCGACGCCGGGCGGCCGCACGCCCACCGAACGGCAGGCACGCACCACCGTCCGCTCCGCGTACTCGCGAGGCCGGGGCTTGTCCCCCCGGTGCCGCGCCAGCTCCTCGATCAACTGACCCGGCGGCACGCCCTCCCGGAGGTAGCCCACCACTGCATGCCAGTCCTCCTCCGAGCGGCTCACCCGCCGCTCGGCCCCGCGCCGCCCCGTCCGGTCGCGAGCGTCCACCGCGCACGCTTCGCCGACCGCCTCTTCGGCCCGCCCGACTCCCGACGCCGGCCTCGGATCCGCTGGTCGCGGATGACGCAGGGACACGAACGAACTCGGCTCCCAGTACCGCCGGCCCCGCCCGCCGGGATCGAACCGGCTCCGCGGGACCATCGCCGCCCTCACGCCGCCGCGGCCCGGCTTGCAGTTCCGGAAGCCCGGCAGCCTGAACACACGCTTCACGTCGATCACCGCCCGGCAGCCTCCGTACTGCTCGGCCAGACGGCTGTTCACTTCCTCCGCCCCCGACATCGACCAGCTCGACGGCTCCAGGTGCCACAGCACCTGCCACCGGCCCGGAGACGTGCGTACCACCACCGCCGGATATGGCAGCTTCCCGGCGCGGCAGTCCACCATCAGCAACCTCACCTGCTCGTCCCCATCGGCGTCCAGGTCGAGCTGGAGGCGGCGTACCTCGGTCACGCTCCGATCCCGCGAACGCGGGTCCACGGGGTTGACCGACGCGTAGATGTCCGAGCCGCGCTCGTTCCGTCGCGTCAGCTCGGCGAGGAAGCGCCCGGAGCACACGTCGGCCACCCGCAACGTCCGCTGCCGGACCGAGTTCGCCGATTCGGCCCCGCTGTGATTCACGGTCAGCACCGCCACCGATTCCTCCGGCGCGTAGAGCTCGTTCAGCCAGCCCGCCGCGGGGTGCTCGCTCGCCGTCGGCGTCTCGACTGCCATCAGGCTTCTCGTCCTGGTCAGGTCGAGGGAATCCACGTTCGCGGAGCGAAACAACTACTTGTACGTGGACTACCTGTTGGTGAACTACCTGCACACGTACTACCTGTACGACGGCCACTGGCAATGAAAGTGCTTTGTAATTCAATGACTTGCGCCCACTGACCAGGACACGTACCTGAGTAGTTCAACCATGTGGAAATGAGTAGTTCAACCACATGGGCCGCCCCGTACCTGAGTAGTTCAACCACGAGGTTGCTGAGTAGTTCAACCATCCAAAACTGTGGTTTTCCACAGCCTTTCTGTGGAAAGCTCATAGGTCCCCATCCTCACGCTTTGACAGGTCGTCGGGCGACCTGATGCTGCGACGGCATCAGCAACAAGCCTCCGCGCACAAACCTGATCCGGACCTCCGGCCACACGTCGACCACGCGAGCCAGTTGCACGCGCATGCGTCTCGCAAAGTCCCACGCCGCCGCTCCCGCAAGCCCCTCGGTCTCGGAGAACTGCTTGCACAACTGCGCCCAACTCAGGCGGAGAGGACGCCGCACCCCCTTCATCCGGAACGTCAACCAGAGGTACAGGTCGATGGCCAGCGGCGACTTTCGCAGGGCCTTGATCGCGTTCAGGTTGATCGGGAAGGGCCTCTCGATGATCGCCTCGTACAGCGGTTCGCTCAGCTCGATCGACGCCACGGTCCAGCCACCTGCCGTGCGCCCTCCGCGACTCGTCCACAGGCGCACCCGCTTCGAGACCGGCCAGATCTCGACGTTGCGCTCCCACTTGTCCTCGCCCGCCCACTTGTCGACATCCATGTAGAACGCAGCCGAGAACAGGCGCTCAACGTGGATCTTCAGGTGACGGTGTCGCTGGCCACCCGTTCGGACCGGGTAGCCCAGTTCGACGAAGAACCGCTCGAACGACGATCCCAGCTCGACAACCCTGGACCGCTTGCGCACCACGTTCGTGCAAAGCCAAGCCAGCGCCAAGCGCGGGATCGAGCCCCAGGGCAGCCCCTGGTCGCCCAACGCCACCACCACGAGCCGATACGGCCCGTTTACGCGCTTGTACCGGCGAAGGTCGCCCGGATCCCGACGTGGCAACGCGCACAGCGCCAGCACACGCGCCGCGAAGCCAATGTCGAGGGGAAAGACAGTCTCCCTTTGGTGCTGGTCGAGGTGCCCGGCTCGGCCTGCGGCCGAAGCCGGTGGAGCAGCAGCGGCACCCGCGCGAACGCCATCGACCGCTTCCTCGACCGCCACCACTCGTTCAGCACCGTGCACGCCACCAGCCGCGTCTTGCCCGTGCCCACCGGGTCGCACAGCAGCAGGTCCGAGCTGTCCTCGCCGTCGCGCGGGAGCACTCGCGCCGCCGCCGGCGCGTCCCGGTTCTCCGCCGTTTGCCGCCAGGTCGACCATCGCGCCTCCGGAACTCCCGCGGGCACCGACGGCGCCGAAACGTGCGCCGCTGTCCAGCACCCGCACCGCCGCAGCCGCGTGACCCCGTCCACCTCGACCGGGTCCCAGCCCGGCGTCCCCGCGCACCGCCCGCACTCGGTCGTCATCGCTTCACCCGCGCGATCACCGCGTCGTACGCCTCGAGCGGCTCGGTCGACCACGCCGCGCCTTCGCGACGCCTGTCCTTCGGACCCCGGAGCTGCCCGGCCAGCGCCAGCGCCTGCGACAGCTGCATCGATAGCGTCCGGTCCAGGAACCCGTCCCCTCGGTCGTCAGGAACCGCTCGGTGAGCCGGTCCAGCCCCGCGTCGTCCCACGCCTGGCAGCCACTAGGCCGCATCGGCGCCCGAAGCCTCGACCGCACGCATCGGCGCAGACGCCACCCCCGGTGCCGCGGGCACAGTTCCGCCCGGTACCCCGCGTCCGGGGTTCGCGCCCCGTCAGCACGACCGCCCCCCAGCTCATGCCGTCCTCCTCTGCCGTAGCCGTAGCGGCGCATCGCTCGGGCCGCCCAGGGCAAGCCACTGCAACACCGCCACCTTGCTCCACCGTGGCCGGCTGTCGACGCCCTGGATGGGCGGCACCGGGAAGACCCGCGCCTTGACCCGCCGTTCCAGCGTCGCCCGCGAGCAGCGCAGCAGCGCCGCCAGGTCTTCCAGGAACAGCACGGCCGGCAGCCTTTCAACGTCGATCGGGTCGTCGCCCGCCGCGTCGCGCGCGGCGCCGCCCAGCTCGGTGATGGCTTTCGACCGCGCCTCGGCCGCGGCCAGCTCGACGCGCTCGAGGAAGTCGAGCGCCCGCGTCGCCCGCGCCTCGAACCCGTCTGGAACCGGACGCCGGCCCGTCAGGATGTGGTTCAACGTGCTCTGGCAGATCTCCAGCACGGCCGCGAGGTCGTGCTGAGTCAGCCCGAGCCCGGCCAGACGGCCCCGGATCGACCGGATCGCTGGCGACACCATGGGTTTTCAGGAATCTAGTTTAGGAGACTATCTCTTGTCAATGGGGCAACTGACCAGAACCACTGTCGAGCGTTCGGACCCGCGCTGAGACGGCGGCGTGGAAGCTGACGGAGCCATGGACGCAAACGGCGCTCCCACAGCCCCTTGGAACCCGCTGAAGCGGGATTCACAGCTTCACACTGGTTGCTGTCGTCAGGCTGGTTCTCCGGGCAGAACCCAGCAGAGCCCCTCACGCCGACCGGCGAGCTGTCGGCTCCGTTTCGCCCCGGAGGATGGGGCAGAAACGGCATTCTGGGCCCGTTCAATGGAGGGGCTCTTTACGCAATAAATTATTATTGCTACACTGTTCCCATGACACTGCTCGCCAAGCGCCTTCGCCTGGTGCGGACACAGCAGGGGCTGTCGCAGGAGCAGCTCGGCAACCGCACCGGAAGCTCCAAGCACCTGATCTCGCAGGTCGAGCAGGGCCGGTGCGGCCTCACCAACCCCAGGCTGTCCAGCGCCGCCCAGGCGCTCGGCGTCTCGGTTGACTACCTCTTCGGTCTCGCCGACGACCCAACCCCGTCGCACCAACTCGCCCGCAAGCTGATCGCCGCAACCGCCCGCGTCCGCGACCTTGAAGACCAACAGGCCCAGGCCGGCATCACCGACGACGGCGACTTCATCGGGGTTGCGCCGATCGCGCCCACCGCCGGCAGCGGCGCAGTCGTCGACGACGAGAGCATCACAGGAGCGCTCAAGTTCCGAAGGGACTGGCTCCGCAAGCACGGCCTCAACGCGCAGCAGTGCCGCGTGCTCCGGGTCATGGGCGACTCGATGGAGCCCACGCTCGTCCACGGCGCCTCGATCCTCGTCAACCTCGCCCGCCAGCGACGGCGCGAAGACCGCATCTACGTCGTCCGGACCGAGGACGGCCTGGTCGTCAAGCGCGCCGGCAAGGACGCCGCCGGCGTCTGGCAACTCGTCAGCGACAACCCCGACCAGCAGACGTGGCCGCCGCGGCCCTGGCCCCCCGACGCGCCCATGATCGGAGAGGTCAAGTGGACCGGGCGCACCTTCGCGTAGGAGACCCCGATGAGCCTGACGCCGCGCAACAACGACGAGCCGGAGGCCACGGAGACGGCCGCGGCCCCCGCTCCGCGGCCGAAACGGCGCGCCGCGCAGAGCGCCACGTCACGGAAACCGAAGGCCAAGACCCCGGGTCAGGCCGTGCGCCGGCGTGTCCGCATCGCCGAGGGCGTCTACAAGGACCGCTACGGACTCGCCGCCACCGTCAAGGTCAACGGCATCCAGCGCGAGCTCCGCTTTCCGCCCGGCACGCCCCTCAGGACCATCCGTGCACGGCGGGACGAGCTGCGGGCGAGCCTGCGGACGCTTCCGACCGGCGAGCGCCACACGCTCGCGCATGACGCCGAGCGCTATCTCCAGCAGGTCGGCAGCGAACTCGTGAGCATGGCGGATCGCCGGCATCACATCGGCCTGTGGGTCCAGCGCTTCGGCCATCTCCGAACGCTTGCGCTGTCACAACACATCGCCCTGCTCAACGACCAGTTGCACCGGTGGCGCGAGACGCTGTCGGCATCGGCCTGCAACCACCGGCGGAACGCGCTGACGAATCTGGTGAAGGTGCTCTACGGGCGGCGCGCAGCGGCCGACTTGATCGATCTGGTCCGGTTCGCCCAGCCGCCCCCGAAGCCCCGCTGGCTCGAACGGTCCCACATCGCAGCCGTGCTGGCCCAGTTGACCCCAGGGTCCAAGACCGTAGTACGCTTACATCTCATGCACTGGACGGGGATGCGGCCGTCGCAGATGGGCCGCTTGCGGCCGGAGGACTTCCGCCTCGACGAGCCCACGCCGTTCGTCGTCGTTCCCCGCGGCAAGGGAGGGCGGCTGGCAGCGATACCGCTCGTCGGCGAAGGGCTGGAGGCGGCCCGCGACTTCACCGCGATTCGCGCCTACGGGAGCTGGTCCTGCGCGAGCGCCAACAAGGCGCTGGAGCGGGCGGCCCGGAAGGCCGGGCGGCCAGCGTTCACCGTGTACCAGATTCGCCACTCGTTCGCGACCGGGCTTCGCCGGACGGGATCGGACGTGGCGGACATCCAGGATCTGTACGGGCACACGGACCCGGAGACGACGATGATCTACGCCCCGCCGCAGTTACAGAAGCACGCGGCAGCGATCGAGCGTTTGGAGCGCGCGGACCGGTCGCCGGTACCCGTTGCGCGGCCGATTCGGCTGGCAGAAACGGCTGGCAGAGATTTCGAGAGTTCCGTAAGTCGTTGATTCTAAAGCACGCGCCCGTAGCTCAGTTGGATAGAGCATCGGCCTTCTAAGCCGAGGGTCGCAGGTTCGAATCCTGCCGGGCGTGCCAACTCTCCAGGCCCTTTTCTGCCGGGAAAGGGCCTCGGTGACATCTCCCCCCCTCGCACGTCTCATCGCGGCAGCCGCAGGAGGACCTGCACCAGCGCGGCACCCAGCGCCCCGAATCCCGCGAAGAACGCCACGCGAGCACGGCCGCGGTCAGCCAGCGGACGAGCCGGTCCTCGCGGCGTGCTTCCAGGACGACGCCATTCTCCAACGACGGGCCCTCGAGCTCCGCTGCGACCGTCGTACGATCCACGTTGGCCGTGTTCGGGTTGCGCTGATGAGATCGACTCGAACACCGGGTCGCCGACGCCGGCCTGGAGCGGCCCCTTGACCGCAACGGCACGCCCCGGGCGAGCAGAGGGCGCTCTGCAGCCCGCCGATTCGCCGTCGGAGAACCGAAATGCAGATCCGGGACTCGCTCTTCTTCAGCCAGCTCGTCGTCAGCCTCCGATCCGAGAGCGCCGCGGCGGAGCTGGAATCACTCCGTGCCAAGCTCGCCGACCCGCACTTCGACCCACAGCGCGACATCCTGAACCCGCTCGGCAACGAGCCGACGGACGTGTCCGCGGTGCCGATCCTCGAGCTTCCGGATACGGTCCTGTTCCCCGACGAGTTCGTGCAACTGACGGTGAGCCGGACGGACCCGCTGCTCCAGCTCATCGCGCAGGCCGACGCCGTGGCGCCGCGGGGCGACCAGCCGTCCATACCCGGCGTCAAGTTCCGTCCCGCCGTCGTGGGGCAGGACGACCGGCCGCCCACGACCGTCGTCAGGTTCCGCCCCGGGTCGAGCCGGTCGCGCGAAGACGACAGGGGGGGCGGCGCGGTCTCCACGATCGGCACGGTCTCCGTCAACCCGCGGTACGACGGTGACGTGAGCCTGGACGTGCTGACGTGCGCCCGCGTGATTGCCGACCGGGGCACAGACGATCCGCTTGGCCGCAACCCGGCGTACCCCGTCTTCGGCACCTGCGCCGACTACCCGGGACTCCGGGAGAACTTCGTGAAGCTGATCGAACAGTCTCGGGGCCTCGACGCTGTTCCGGGAAGCAATCTGCTGGACACGCTGGAGGCGATAGACCGCGTCGGGCGCGAGTACGACAACCGCCATGAGCCGCCTGCGTACGACGAACCGGAAGACCGGGACGGCGACGGGCGTGAAGCCCCGGAGCGGCCCATACGGTTTCTCGACGTGGCCGCCGACTTCATCGCGGTCAGCCTGATCAGGAGAATTCCGGATCTGGAGGTTCCGGTGCGCCTCCAGCAGGAGTGGCTGGAGACGCTCGACCCGTGCGCGCGCATGCGGGCGTTGAACGCCTTCGTGGTCGAGGCGCTCGACGCCATGATGACGCCGGACGGCATCTACGAGCGTGCCCTGATGGCCAGGATCAAGCGCTACGAGCGCGTGCTGGCGCACCGCCGGGACGACGACGATTACCTGAGATCGAACGGCAACGAGTTTCTGCAGCGGAGACTGGAGGATGCCCAGGCGCAGTTGGACGACCCGCTCGCCAGACTGCGCGGCAAGCTCGACACGTGCGGCATGCCCAGGGCGGTGCGGGCGCAGTTGAGGCCCGAGCTCGACCGCCTCTCGGACAAGACCGACGCGAAGACGATGGAGTACCTCCGGTGTCTGGCGGAGCTGCCGTGGACCGGCGGCAAGGTGGACACGATCGATCTCGAACGCGCCCGCAGGGCCCTCGACGCACGGCACTTCGGACTGCGGGAAGCGAAGGACCGCATTTTCGAATACGTGGCCGTGCGCCACCGAAAGCGCGACGCGCGGGGACCGGTCCTCTGCTTAGTCGGACCGCCCGGCGTGGGCAAGTCGTCGCTGGCGGCGAGCATCGCCGAGGTGCTCGGCCGCCGGTTCGCGGACATGTCGTGCATCGGCATGCGGCAGGCCTCCGACGTGCGCGGCGACCACCGTATCTGGGCGGGCGCGCAGCCGGGACGGATCATTCGGCAGTTGCAGAGCGTTGGGGCGAGAAACCCCGTGTTCGTGCTCGACGAGATCGACAAGGTGGGGGAGGCTGCGGGCGAGGCGCTGCTCGACGCGCTCGATCCCACGCGGAACACCGCGTTTCACGACCTCTACCT
>JAJDTI010000067.1 GCA_022827245.1 Pseudomonadales bacterium
CCACGCGTCAAGCGCTTCCTCGAACCTCATCATCCGGGTCTCCTGTAGCCACTCCGTCCGCCTCACCGAGCCTCCTCAACGGCTCCACAAAAGCGGACAACTTACGTGCTACAGAACCGGACACATCATGTGCTACCGACACCTGTTGGCAGAGCGTGTCGGAGGAGTGGATTCCTTCCGTCGCTCCGAGTTGCGACAATCCGGGAGTGGTAAAGCCAAGGGGGAGAGGGACATGCACGCGGGTGGAATACCAGAGGATGTCGTCAATCGCTGCCTGGCCCGACGCGGCCGGGTCCACACCTTCGAGACCATCGACCCGGCGCGGACGGCCATGCTGGTCGTCGACATGCAGAACGCCTTCGTCGCCGAGGGCGCCGCTGCCGAGATTCCGGTGGCGCGCGAGGTCGTGCCGAACATCAACCGCATCAACGCGGCGCTGCGGCAGGCCGGAGGCCTCGTGGTGTGGATCGTCTCCACCTACGGGCCGGACGAGGAAGACCGCTGGCCGATCATGTACGACCACGTCTTCGGCGAGGAACAGGGGAAGGCGTTCCGCGCGGCGCTGACCGCCGGCGATCCCGGCCACGAGGTCTACGCGCCGCTCGAGCAGGACCCCGGCGACATCACCGTCAGCAAGAACCGGTTCAGCGCCTTCGTCGGCAGCGGCGGCGGGCTCGAGGAAATGCTCCGGGACCGGGGCATCGACACCGTGCTCGTTACGGGCACGGTGACGAGCGTGTGCTGCGAGTCGACGGCGCGGGAGGCCGCCATGCGCAACTTCAAGACCGTCATGATCACGGACGCGAACGCCGGTCGCGACGACGAGGAGCATTGGGCGAGCCTGTCCAACATCCTCCTCGGCTTCGGCGACGTGTACTCGACGGACGAGGTCATTGCGCTGATGGCCGAGTGATCCCGGACGGGTAACCCGGGCGCCCGGAGCCGCGCGGTGGCGGACAGCTTGGAGATCCGACCCTACGAAGAGGGGGACCACGACGCGGTCGTGGCCCTGTGGTGCGCGTGCGGCCTCGTGGTGCCATGGAACGACCCCGGGAAGGACATCCGGCGCAAGCTGCGCGTCCAGCGGGACCTGTTCCTGGTCGGCTCCCTGGACGGGAACCTCGTGGCCACCGTGATGGCGGGCTACGAGGGCCACCGCGGGTGGATCAACTACCTGGCCGTGGCGGAGGAATGTCGCCGGCGGGGGTTCGGCCGCCGGATGATGGATGCGGCAGAGGCGCGGCTGCGGGTCATCGGATGTCCCAAGATCAACCTTCAGATCAGGAAATCCAATGCGGCGGCCGTCGGCTTCTACCGGTCCCTGGGATTCCTCGAGGACGAATCGGTGAGCATGGGCAAGCGGTTGATTGAGGACTGACCGCGCCGGAAACGTCTCACTACCAGCATTGGCGCCCGCCCGTAGGAAACAAAGGAGCAGCTACGCATGAAATCCACCATCAACGTCTACGAAGGCTACTCGCACGAAGTCGCGAACGGCTACGCGCGGTCGTCCGTCTACGTCCCGGTGGAGGACGGCTGCCGCATCGCCGTGGACGTCCTGCGTCCCACCCGTGACGGCGCGCTTCTGGACGGGCCTCTGCCCACGGTGGTGCAGGCGACGGGCTACCGGCGCGCGTACTACAAGAAGGAGAACGAGTTCAACGCGCCGAAGTACGCGAAACTGACGGCGCATCTCCCGGTGGGCGCCCTCGTCACGGCCTACGAGCAGCGCCCGGCCTGCCAGCAGGTCATCCACTACGGGTACAACGTCGTCAGCGTCGACTTCCGGGGGACCGGCGCGTCCTTCGGCGCCCACGCAAACCAGACCTGGCGCAACGGGGCCGACGTCGCGCAGGTGGTCGACTGGATCGCCGCGCAGGAATGGGCCACGGACCGGGTAGGCATGATCGGCGGCTCGTGGGAGGGCGCCATCCAGCTCGCGACGGCCGTGTATCACCCGAAGCACCTCACCTGCATCGTGCCGCAGATCCCGCCCTCGGTCCTGAACGCGCTGTTCGACGGCGGCCTCGCCATGTCCGGGTTCGCGCGCGACTGGTCCGAGATGCGCAAGGGACAGGACGGGGCCGATCTCGCGGCCCCGGTGGATGGCCCGGACGGCGAGCGGCTGTTCGTCGAGGCGCTCGCGGAGCGTGCCCCGCAGTACGCCGGGTCGGACGATCCGAGCGTGCTCGAACACCTCACGAAGAACCAGTACGTCGGCAGCGTGACCCGCGGCGCCCCGCCGCCGCCCTGCCCCGAACTGGGCCCGCTCGGCGACGTGTTCGACGAGTTCGAGCGCATCGGACGCTCCGGCACCGCCGTCTACCTGCAGACCGGCTGGTGGGACATGGTGTTCGCCGGGGAGTGCCTGGACCTGTACGAGGCGCTCGGCGGGCCGAAACGTATCATCGTCGGGCCGTGGAACCACGGCGTGTTGCCGACGATGGAACCGCTGCGCTGGTTCGACTACTGGCTCAAGGGCATCGACAACGGCATCGCGGACGAACCCGGCGTGATATTCGCGACGACGGACCTGCAGGGCCGGGCCGTCTGGAAGGGTGCGGACCACTGGCCCCTGCCGGAGGTGGAGCACGGAGAGTGGTTCCTGAGCGACGCCGCAAGCGGTACGGTCGTGTCCGCCCTCGACGGCAGTCTCGCCCCGGAGCCGGGCCCGGAGACTACCGCCGACTACACCGTCGACTACGAGGTGGGACTGGGCGACCGCGGGCGCATGCGGTTCATGCTGCGCGACGAGTACATCCGGCATCCGGACCTGGTCGCGCGGGCCCGCCGCTGCGCGACGTTCACCGGGCCGGCGCTGGACGCCGACATAGAACTCACCGGCGCGCCGACGCTGTTCCTGGAACTCGCGACCACGGCAGCCGACGGAGCCATCCACGCCACGCTGGAACAGGTGGCGCCGGACGGTAGCGCGGAATACGTTACCGAGGGCTGGCTGAACCTCCGCCACCGGAAGACGAGTCCGAGCCCGCGGCCCCACCCGGGTCCCGCGTGGCGTTCGCAGGCGTCTGAGGACCTGCTCGAAGTCCGTCCCGGAGAGCGCATGACCGCCGCCCTCGAACTGCACCCGGTATCGGTGTCCCTTTTCGCGGGAAGCCGCCTGCGGCTGACCGTGGCGGGTACCGACCGGGACAACCTGCACGTTCCGGAGCGCGACCCCGCTCCCGTCCTCACGTTCTTCTTCGGTGGGGAAGCGGGTTCTCGACTCGAACTGCCGCTCGAGAACGCGGCGAAGCGACCGGCGAGACGCATCCTCCCGGACGCTTTCGGTGGACAGGATCCCGGCTTCGCGTTCGCCGGGGAGAACCCTCAGTAGCCGAGCACCGCGTAGCTCCCGTCCACGATCAGCCGCACGGACACGTACAACCCGAGGACCGCGGCCAGGAGCCAGGGCAGGTTCGGCGCGAGCACGAAGAGGTAAAGCTCCCGCCTGGAAAGGTGCGTGTGCGAACGGGCGATGAAGATGCTCGCGACATACACCGACGTGGCGTAGAGCCACTGCCAGAAGAGGGCCACCCCGACGATGCCGGCGACCATCGCCGGGAGGAACGGGTGCGAGTAGGTCGCGAGCAGCAGCAGCGAGGGGACGGTCGTCACGACCACGTTGGCGGTGTCGACGTTGAAACCCCAGCTCCCGCGGTCCATATACGAACGGTCGTAGACCGAGTACATCGCCCAGATGTCCGCCCACAGCGTCGTCGAGAGCGCCTCGCGCAGCGGTACGCGCGTGGTCAGGAACTCGATCGCGACGGAAGCTCCTCCCGCGCGCCGTTCACGCCAGTAAGGCGCCCGCCGCTCGACGCTCCCGTGCCGTCCGAACAGGCACGCCTCCCAGAAACAGATCAGCAGGTTGATGCTGAAGAACAGGGCCAGCGCGCAGTACGCGGGGTCGAGGGCGGCGCCGGACGCGAGACGCGTCAGCAGGCCGGCCGAGAGGATGAGCGCGATCAGGGCGATCGCAATGGCCCAGGCGGGCATTCGCGACGGCGAGCGTCAGGCGCCCCCGGGCGCCGGCATGCCGGAACTCTTGGCGGGCACTTCCGCCGCGTCGTCCTCCCCGATGAAATCGGCGAGCGCCAGGCGCGCCTCGTCGTCCCGCATCTGCTGCGGGGGGCTCTTCATGTAGTAGGCGCTCGGGGCTTCGAGGGGGCCGGCCAGGCCGCGGTCGAGGCCGACCTTCGCGCAGCGCAGGGCGTCGATGACCACCCCCGCGCTGTTCGGGGAATCGTGCACGGAGAGGCGCAGTTCGATTTCCATCGGGGCGTCGCCGAAGCCCCTCCCCTCCATGCGGATGAAGGCGACCTTGTTGTCGTTCTGCCAGGGTACGTAGTCGGAGGGACCGATGTGGATGTCGTCGCTGTCCAGGCGTTCGTCGAGCTGGCTCTGGACGGACTCCGTCTTCGAGCGCTTCTTCGACTGCAGGCGGCTGCGCTCCAGCATGTTCAGGAAGTCGGTGTTGCCGCCCGTGTTGAGCTGGTAGGTGCGGTCGAGTTCGACGCCCCGGTCCGCGAACAGGCGCGCGAGCGCGCGGTGAATGATGGTCGCGCCCATCTGGCTCTTGATGTCGTCCCCGACGATCGGCAGCCCGGCCGCTCGGAAGCGGTTCGCCCAGTCGCCGTTGGACGCGAGGAAGACGGGCACGCAGTTGACCATGGCGAGTCCGGCGTCGAGGCAGGCTTGGGCGTAGTGGCGCACGGCCTGCTCCGACCCGACCGGCAGATAGCACAGCAGGACCTCCGCGCGGGCCTCGCGCAGGACCGCGGCCACGTCCACGGGCGGGTCGTCCGCCGGGCGGAACGCCTCGTCGTCGCCGTAGTGGGCCATGTGGGGCGCCACGCCGTCGAGGATCGGGCCCATCTGCACGGTCACGCCACTGGCGGCGAGCGTCGGCTGGAACACCCGGGTGCAGTTCGGACCGGCGAACACCGCTTCCTCGAGGACACGCCCCACCTTGCGCTGGTCGATGTCGAACGCCGCGACCACCTCGACATCGGAGGGACGCCACCCGCCGATGTTCTCCTGCATCAGGCCGACCGGCTCCTTTTCGTTGCGGCTCCGGTAAAATTCAATGCCTTGCACCAGGGAACTGGCGCAGTTTCCGACTCCGGCGATGGCGACTCTGATCTTTCTCATGGCGTGCGCCGACCCTTTCACTCGGGGAACAGCTTCCGGTCGGAACTCCGCTGCATTATGAGCGATAGACGGTCGCAATGTGAAATGGCGGTGACGGCGCGCCGGGCGGCATGCGCATCGCGCTCCTGATCCAGGGCGCGCCACGGACCACGGACGCGCCGGCGGCGGCGCTGCGGTTCGCGCAGGCGGCGCTCGCGGCGGGGCACGGCATCCATCGGGCCTTCTTTCACAAGGACGGGGTCTGCATCGCCAACCGTTTCGTGGCGCTCCCGGCGGACGAGCCGGACGTGGCGGACGACTGGCTCGAGTTCGCCAGGAGTCACGACGTGGAACTGACCGTGTGCGTCGCCGCGTCCGCGCGGCGGGGTGTGCTCGACGCGGGCGAGGCCGCCCGGGCCGGCCTGGAGGGCGCCACGCTGCGCGAGGGATTCGAGGTGGCCGGCCTCGGGCAGATGATCGAGGCGATGCTGGAAGCGGACAGGACGGTGACGTTCGGTGCGTAGCGTGCTCTATCTCGTGCGCCGGCCGCCCGGTCTCGCGGCCAACGAGTCGATCGAGATGATGCTCGTCTCGGGCGTGTTCGAGCAGCCTGCGAGCGTGCTGTTCCTGGACGACGGCGTCCGCCAACTGCCCATGGGGCAGGACGCGTCGCGCCTCGGGCGCAAGGACACCGCGAAGGCCCTCGGCGCGCTCGCGACCTACGGCGTGGAGGCGCTGTACGCCCACGCCGCGAGCGCGGCGGCGCGGGGCATCGCGCAGCCGGACGTGAAGCTGGACGTCCGGTGGGTCGACGACGCCGAGGCGACGCGGCTGCTGCATGCGGCCGACGTCGTGATCACGGACTGAACATGTCGGTGCTGCACCTCGTGAATCGGCCCGGGGCGCTCGACACCTGCGTCGCGCACGTGGTCGAGGGCGACGCCGTGCTGCTCCTCGGGGACGGGGTCTACGCCGCCGCCGATCCGCGGCTCGCCGCGCTCGAGGCGCCGGTGGCCGCGATCGACGAGGATGCCGCCGGCCGGGCCGTCGCGCTGCCTCCGCCCGTGAGACCGCTCGGCTACGACGGCTTCGTGGCCCTCGTGGCGGACCACGATACCAGCGTGTCCTGGACCTGAACGATGGCCGTGGTCGAAACCGACGCGGAAGGCTATCTCCGGGATCTCTCGCAGTGGTCCCGCGATGTCGCGGAGGGCGTCGCCCGGGACGCCGGGGTAACCCTGGGCCCCGACCACTGGCGGCTCATCGGCGTTGTCAGAGACTTCTATCGCGAGACGGGCGTGTCGCCGGCGATGCGGCCGCTGGTCAAGCTGGCCCGGGAACGGCTCGGCGAGGAGTTCGGCTCGAGCATCGCCCTGATGCGCCTGTTTCCCGGCAACCCGGCCAAGCTGGTGGCGAAGGTGGGCGGTCTGCCACGTCCGACGAACTGCCTCTGAGGGCCAGCCCGCCCTACTCTCCCGTCGCCGGTCCGAAGCGGTCCCGCAAGGCGACGACGCGGCCGACGATGGTCGTGGTCGGGCCAGGGAGCCGCGCCCGTGCGACTTCCTCCGCCAGGGTCGCAAGGTCGGCGGTGACTACCGCCTGGTCGGGCAGCGTCCCCCGGGAGACGGTCGCGGCGGGCGTCTCCGGCGCCAAGCCGTGCTCGATGAGGCGCGCGGTGAGCTGCGTGAGCCCCGCGAGCCCCATGTAGACGACCAGGGTCTGCCCCGGCCTCGCGAGCTCCGGCCAGTCGAGATTCACCTCGCCGCCGGTGACGTGCCCGGTCACGAAGCGCACGGACTGCGCCCAGTCCCGGTGCGTCAGGGGGATGCCGGCATAGGCGGCGCAACCGAGGGCTGCCGTGATGCCCGGCACGACCTCGAAGGCAATGCCGCGCTCGTGCAGGGTCTCGATCTCCTCGCCGCCGCGGCCGAACACGAACGGGTCGCCACCCTTCAGCCGCACGACCCGGAGGCCTTCCCGGGCACCCGCGAGAAGCAGTTCGTTGATCTCGGCCTGGCGGGTGCTCCGGGACCCGGCCAGACGCGCGCGCTTGCCGACATAGACCCTTTCGGCGCCGCGGCGGCAACGGTCCAGCACGGCGGGGGAAACGAGGTTGTCGTAGTAGACGATGTCCGCGCGCTGGAGCGTGTGCATCGCCTTGATCGTCAGGAGGTCGGGGTCGCCGGGGCCCGCTCCCACGAGGGAGACCAGGCCCGTCGTCTCCGCCGGGCTCTCCACCAGCCGCCCCAGCGCCTCTTCCGCGGCCTCTTCCCGGCCGCTTTCCAGGAGGTCGGGAATCGGGCCGTCCAGGATCCGGTCCCACAGCCTTCGGCGCGCCCGGCCGTCGGCGGCCGCAAGGTTGATGTCGGCCCTGCGGGCCCCCAGGAAGCGCGCGAGGCGTTCCGTGCCCGAGGGGATGAACTGCTCGATCTTCTCCCGCAGATACCGTGCGAGCGCCGGCGCCGAACCCCCGGTCGACACGGCGACCGTCACGGGCCCCCGGTCCACGATGGCCGGGAAGGTGACAGTGCACAGGGACGGATCGTCCACCGTGTTGACGAGTACGCCACTGGCCCGGCAGGCGGCGTATACGCGCCGGTTGACCTCCCGGTCTCCCGTGGCGGCGATGGCCAGCAGCGCGCCTCGCACGTCCTCGTCGGCGAACGGCCGCCGTTCAACGCGCAGGCGACCGTCGGCTTCGAGGTCGGCGATGGCGGGACCGATGCGCGGCGCCACGACCGTGATCCGGGCACCCGCCCGGGCCAGCGCCTCGACCTTCCGCGCAGCGACGGCGCCACCGCCCACCACCACGCAGGGCTGGTCGTCGAGATGGAGGAAGAGCGGCAGCGTGTCCACGCGGGCCGACCCTATGCCGACGGCTCGTTCCCGTCGAACGTGAGGTGGGAAACTCCCGGCAGGTACGGTTGCAGTGCATCCGGCACGGCGACCCGGCCCTCCCCGTCCTGGTAGTTCTCGAGCACCGCGATGAGCGTGCGTCCGACGGCGAGCCCGGAGCCGTTCAGCGTGTGCACGAACAGCGGCCGGCCCCCGTCCGGATCGCGGAACCGCGCCATCATGCGCCGCGCCTGGAAGTCGAGGAAGTTGCTGCAGGAGGAGATCTCGCGGTAGCGCCCTTGCCCCGGCAGCCAGACCTCGAGGTCGATGGTCTTGGCGGCGGAGAAGCCGAGATCGCCGCCGCAGAGCGCCACGGCGCGGTACGGCAGTTCGAGGCGGCGGAGGATCTCCTCGGCATGCCCGGTGAGTTCCTCGAGGGCCTCCCACGACGCCTGCGGCTCGACGATCTGCACCAGTTCGACCTTCTCGAACTGGTGCTGGCGGAAGATCCCCCGCGTGTCCTTGCCGTAGTTGCCCGCTTCCCGGCGGAAGCACGGCGTGTGCGCGACGAACCTGAGCGGGAGCGCGTCCGGGTCGAGGATCTCGCCGCGCACGAGGTTCGTCACCGGCGTCTCCGCGGTGGGGATGAGGTAGTGGCCCTCGTCGCCCGCGAGCGCGAACTGGTCCTCCTCGAACTTGGGAAGCTGCCCGGTGCCCTTGAGGGACTCGGCGTTCACGATGTAGGGGACGTAGACCTCCTCGTAGCCGTGGGCGTCCGTGTGCACATCGAGCATGAACTGCGTGAGGGCCCGGTGCATGCGGGCGACCTGGCCGGTCATCACGACGAAGCGCGCGCCCGCGATCTTGGCCGCCGCCTCGAGATCCAGCGCCGGCCCCGCGAGGTCCACGTGGTCGCGCGGCTGGAAGTCGAAGAGCGGGTGCGTACCGCAGGTCCGGAGCGTCAGGTTGTCGCTCTCGTCGGCCCCCTCGGGCACGGAGGCGTCCGGCAGGTTGGGGATCGTCTCGAGGAAGGCCTCGAGTTCCTGGTGCACCGCCTGGAACTCGTGGCGGGCGGCGTCGAGGCGGCGGCCGAGGTCCCCCACCCGGGTCACCAGGGGCGCGATGTCCTCGCCGCTCGCCTTGGCGCGGCCGATCGCCTTCGATCGGGCGTTGCGTTCGGCCTGCAGCGTCTCGGTCTCCTCCTGCAGCGTCCTGCGGCGGGACTCGAGCGCGCGGTACCGGTCCAGGTCGAAGTCGAAGCCGCGGGTCTTCAGCGCCTCGCGCACCTCGTCGGCATGGCGGCGCAGGTAGTTCCGGTCGAGCATCAGGCAGGGACCCCCAGACGATGTCCCGCCCATGCCGCGAACACGCACAGGACCACGCTTGCGGCGACATACCCCGCCGCCGGCAGCCAGCGATCGTCGGCGAGCAACAGGAGCGTCTCCATGGAGAAGGCGGAGAACGTGGTAAACGCGCCCAGCACCCCCACCACGAAGAACGGCCGGATGGCCTCGTCGAAGCGGGCGTGGTGGGCCAGCGCTCCGAGCGCAAGCCCGATCAGGAAGGACCCGGACACGTTGACGACGAGCGTCCCCCACGGGAAGGCGAAGCCGAGCCGCTCGGCCCCGCTCACGACGCCGAACCGCGCGACGGCCCCTACGGCGCCGCCGGCGGCAATCCAGCACAACGTGGAGAACACGGTCGTTCCTGCAGGTCCGGTTTCCGGTCGGTCGGGCGTCACTCCGCGCGGGGGTGCGAAGGAGCGCGGGTGCGGACGGCTCATTCCCGCGATGTCGGCCGCGTGGCGCGATCCCGGGCGCGTAGTATAGCCAATCTCTCCCGCACCCTTCGTTCGAGCCCCCGGTCCGGGGGGTCGTAGAAGCGTACGTCCTCCATCTCGTCCGGCAGGTAGCGTTCGCCCGCGGCGTACGCGTCCTGTTCGTCGTGGGCGTAGCGATAACCCTCCCCGTGGCCGAGCTGCTCCGCGAGCCGCGTCGGGGCGTTGCGCAGGCGCGCCGGGACCGGGTAGCTCGGATGGTCGCGCACGAACTTGCGGGCCGCGTTGAAGGCCGCGTACACGGCGTTGCTCTTGGGGACGCTCGCGAGATACACGACGGCCTGCGCCAGCGCGAGTTCGCCCTCGGGGGAGCCGAGACGCCGGTACGCGTCCCACGCATCCATCGCGAGCTGCAGGCCGCGCGGGTCGGCGTTGCCGATGTCCTCGCTCGCCATGCGGGCGACCCGGCGGGCCACGTAGAGCGGGTCGCAGCCGCCGTCGAGCATGCGGGCGAGCCAGTAGAGCGCGGCGTCCGGGGCGCTGCCCCGCACCGCCTTGTGCAGTGCCGAGATCTGGTCGTAGAAGGCGTCGCCACCCTTGTCGAAGCGCCGGTAGTCCTGACCGCTCGCGTGGGCGACGTGGGCGCTCGAGATGGTGTCCGTCGCGAGCTGCGCCGCGATCTCCAGGGTGTTCAGGACCCGGCGCGCGTCCCCGTCGGCCGCGGCGACGAGATCGCGCAACGCGTCGTCGTCGATAGCGATGTCCCCGAGTTCGCGCGCGAGGGCCCGGCGCGCCAGGGTCTCGAGGTCGTCGTCGGCGAGGGTCTGCAGCACGTACACGCGGGTACGGGACAACAGCGCCGCGTTCACCTCGAACGACGGGTTCTCGGTGGTGGCGCCCACGAACACTACGGTGCCCCGCTCGACGTGGGGGAGGAAGGCGTCCTGCTGGGCCTTGTTGAAGCGGTGCACCTCGTCGATGAAGAGCACGGTGGCGACGTTCGGGTGCTGCCGGGCGTCCTCGATCGCTGCGCGTACGTCGCGGACGCCCGAGAGCACGGCGGACAGGCTCGTCCAGCGGGCGCCGGCGGCGTGCGCCAGGATCCGCGCCAGGGTGGTCTTGCCGGTCCCGGGCGGTCCCCAGAGGATCATCGAAGCGATGCGTCCCGCGTCGGCCAGGCGCGCGAGGGGACGCCCGGGGCCCAGGAGGTGCTGCTGGCCCACGAAATCGGCAAGCGACGTCGGGCGCATGCGCGCCGCCAGGGGTTCGTCGGCGGAATCGCCGTCGATCAAGCTATTGCTGGACGGGTCCGGCATCTCGCAGCACGTCCACGCCGTCCGGAATGACGAATTCGAACAGGCCGGGCTCGATGGCGGGACTCAGGGTCTGGTTGCGGAAGCGCACGCGGGTGAGTTGATCGAGATGATCGACGATGTCGATGCCGGCGAGCAGCGACCCGGTGAACTCCAGGCGGATGTGATCGAACAGGGAGTCGTCGGCCCGCGGCCGCAGCACAAACCCCTGCGCGGAGTCCTGCGGGGCGTCCGTGACGTCGAACAGTCTCTCCAACTCGTCCAGCGCTCCGGTCAGCAGCCGGCCCGGCGTGTCCCTTGGGGCTTGCGCGAGTGGCTGCACCGTCGCCTGCGCCAGGTCCGGGTCGAAGAGGATGAGGTCGGCGCCGTCCGACACGATGAGCTGGGGGTACGGCGCCTCCACTTCCCAGCGCAGGCGGCCGGGTCGTTCCAGGTGGACCGTGCCCCTTGCCGACTGGAGGTTCCGGCCGTTCGAGCCCACCACGACCTGCTCGAACTCGGCGCCGAAGCGGGCCATGGGTTCGAGCAGTTCGAGCAGGCGGTCGGAGGGAGACGCCGCCTGGGCGGACGCCGCCACCACGGCCAGCACCACCAACGCCGTCCGGACGCGGTGGGTCAACGGTCCGCCCGGTCGGGCACGAGTACTTCGCGGGAGCCGTTGCCGTTCATGGCACTGACGATGCCCGCCTCCTCCATGGCCTCGATCAGCCGCGCGGCGCGGTTGTAGCCGATGCGCAGCTTGCGCTGCACGGCCGAGATCGACGGGCGCCGGGATTCGATGACGAACGCGACGGCCTCGTCGTAGAGTGCATCGGAACGCTCGGTATCGTCGTCCAGGTCCGGGAAGAGCTGGCCGCTCCCGCCCTCGACCGGACCCGACAGGACATCGTCCCGGTAGTCCGGCGCGCCGCGCGCCTTCCAGTCGGCGACCACGTCGAGCACCTCCCGGTCCGACACGAAGGCGCCGTGGACGCGGATCGGGATGCTCGTGCCGGGCGGGAGGAAGAGCATGTCGCCGTAGCCCAGCAACTGCTCCGCTCCGCCCTGGTCGAGGATCGTGCGGGAGTCGATGCGGCTCGAGACCTGGTAGCTCATGCGGGCCGGCACGTTCGCCTTGATGAGGCCGGTGATCACGTCGACGGACGGCCGCTGCGTCGCGAGCACCAGGTGGATGCCGGCGGCCCTCGCCTTCTGGGCGATGCGCGCGATGAACTGGTCGACCTTCTTGCCGAAGGTCATCATGAGGTCCGCCAGCTCGTCGATGACCACGACGATCAGGGGCAGGCGCTGCAGGTCCGGTGCGTCTTCCTCGGCGTCGTCGGGCCACAGGGGATCGGCCATCGCTTCGCCGGCGGCCACGGCATCGTCCACCAGGCGGTTGAGGCCCTCGACGTTGCGTACCCGCAGGGCGGCCATCAGCCGGTACCGGCGCTCCATCTCCCCCACGCACCAGTGGAGCGCCTGCGCGGCGTCCTTCATGTCGGTGACCACGGGCGTCAGGAGGTGCGGGATACCCTCGTAGACCGAGAGTTCGAGGATCTTGGGGTCGATCAGGATCAGCCGAAGTTCCTCGGGCGTCGCCTTGTAGAGCATCGACAGCAACATGGCGTTCACGCCCACGGACTTGCCCGACCCCGTCGTGCCCGCGATGAGCAGGTGCGGCATGCGCCCGATATCGGCGACCACGGGCTCGCCGGCGATGTCCATGCCAAGCCCGATCGTCAGGGGCGAGTCGGACTCGCGGTAGACCCGCGATGCGAGCGTGTCCTTCAGCCGCACGGTCTCGCGCTGTTCGTTCGGGATCTCGATGCCGACCACGGACTTGCCCGGAATCACCTCGACGATACGGACGCTCACGACGGCCAGCGACCGCGCAAGGTCCTTCACGAGCGTGGTGATCCGGCTCACCTTGATGCCGGCCGCCGGCTGGATCTCGAAACGGGTGACCACGGGACCCGGCAACACCGAGGTCACTTCCGCCTCGATGCCGAAATCCGCGAGCTTGTGTTCGAGCGTCCGGGACATCTCCTCCAGGGACCCGCTCGAGAATCCTCCGTACGCGGCCGACCCGTCCTCGAGCAGCGCCAGGTCCGGCATCGTCCCCGAAGGCGGCGGGGGTTCCCCCCCGGGCGCCGCCGACGAGACCTCGGGGGGCTCCTGCCGGTTCCCCACGACGGGTTCGGCGGCCGCCGTCGTCGTGGCGCCGGTACGCGGCTTGCGAGCGGTACGCGGCCGTGGGTTTCGCGCCCCCGCGCGCCCGCGCGGGCGCGACTCGGCGGCGCGGCGCCCGTCACGATCGGCGAGCGCCTTGCGCAGGGCGCGCCACAACGGAACGGCGGCGCCGCGGGAGATCTGGTGCAGGCTTCTGCCGGTGCCTTCCGCGATCCGGATCCAGGAATACCCGAGCGCGGCCTGGATGCCGATCATCAGCACCGCCAGGGCCACCAGGGTGACGCCCGCCCAGTTCAGGAACGGCATGCCCGTCGATCCGAGCCAGTCGCCGACGACCCCGCCCGGGCCCGTGTTCCCCGGCAGTTGCGCGGTCGTGGCGACATGCAGGTCCACCAGGACGCAGGCCGCCGTCGCGGCGGCCAACCAGCCCACGAGCCGCGTCCCGAACACCGGCCAGGACCACGGCGCCGCGGTGCGCCGCAGCAGGCGCAGCCCCCCGGCCAGGAGCGCGAGCGGCAGCGCGTAGGCGACCCACCCGAAGACGAACAGGACGATGTCGGCCACCAGCGCGCCGCTCTCGCCGACCAGGTTGGTCGTGGCGGTACTCGCGCCGGAGAAGCTCCAGGCGGGATCGAGGTGCGAGTAGGAGACGATCGCCAGGAAGACGTAGACGGAAGCGGCCAGGAGGAGGATCAGCGCGATCTCGCGGACGGGAATGATCGAACTGCGTGGCTCCGACACTATCGCTCCGACAAAGCTCCGCACCGCTCCGAACGCGCGCCGCTGGCGTATTGTACGCGCCGGCGATTCGGCGGACAAATTGCTCCGCTATTCAAGGGGTTGCAAGGCACTCCGGGAGGCCCGCCTTGGGCGGTGGGGGACGTTGGCGTATCATCGGGTCCCTCGGGGCGCCAAGCCGGCGCTGCGACGCGGGGTTGCGCACTTGAAGCGGGACAAGGAGAAGGTGGTCGAGGAGGTCTGGGACGACGCGCGCGTGCGCGGCTTCCTGGACAAGATCCCGCCGGACCTGCCCGGAGACGCGGACTTCCACGTGCTCCTCTTCGCCTACCGAAGCATGCGGGCCAGCGACTTCGAACGCTTCCTCCGGCACTTTACCGAGGCCGGACGCGACGTATCCGCGCGCAACGGCGACGGCGTCGACCTGGCCCGGTACATCGCACCGCACGCGGGGGCGGCGCCCTACATCGCCCTCCTGGAAGCCGCCGGGCACGGCGCGGCGTGACCGACCACCGCCGCCTGATCGTCCTCGGTTCCGGCCCCGCCGGCTACACGGCGGCGCTCTACGCTTCCCGTGCCAACCTGGCGCCGGCGCTGATCGCGGGTGTCGAGGTCGGCGGCCAACTGACCACGACGACGGACGTCGACAACTGGCCCGGGGACGCGAACGGCCTGCAGGGGCCGGAACTCATGGAGCGCATGCGTACCCACGTCGAGAAGTTCGGCACGGAGTTCATCCAGGACCACGTGCACCGCGCCGATCTCACGGAGCGCCCGTTCCTGCTCGAGGGCGACCGGGAGGCGTACCGCTGCGACGCCCTCATCGTCGCGACCGGGGCGTCGGCGAAGTACCTCGGGCTACCCAGCGAAGAGGCCTTTCTGGGCCGCGGCGTCAGCGCGTGCGCGACCTGCGACGGCTTCTTCTACCGCGAGCAGGACGTCGCCGTGATCGGGGGAGGCAACACGGCCGCGGAGGAGGCCCTGTACCTCTCCAACATCGCGCGGCACGTGACGCTCGTGCATCGCCGCGACGCGATGCGGGCGGAGAAAATTCTCCAGCACCGGCTGTTCGCGCGTCCCAACGTCACCTTCCTGTGGGACCACGTGCTCGCCGAGGTCCTCGGGGACGACAGCGGCGTGACCGGCATGGCCGTACGCCCCGCGCAGGGTGGCGCAGCGCGCGAGATACCCCTCGCCGGCGTGTTCATCGCGATCGGCCACACGCCGAACACGCAGCTCTTCGACGGACAGCTCGACATGCGCGACGGCTATATCTCCGTCTCGAGCGGTACGGACGGCAACGCGACCGCGACCAGCGTCCCCGGGGTGTTCGCCGCCGGGGACGTGGCGGATCACGTCTACCGGCAGGCCATCACGTCCGCCGGGTTCGGCTGCATGGCGGCCCTCGACGCCGAGAAGTTCCTCGACGCGTCATGACCGCGAGCCGGGCGCGCAGCGCCGTCGCCGCCGGATTCCCCGACCCCCGCAAGGGGCCCGCCGACGCACCCCTGGCGATGGGCGGCGACCTGTCGGCAGAGCGGCTGCTCGCGGCCTACGACCACGGCATCTTCCCCTGGTTCGAAGACGACCGGGGCCCCCTGCTCTGGTGGTCGCCCGACCCGCGTGCCGTGCTCTTCCCCGACCGTCTCAGGGTCTCACGCAGCCTGGCGCGCCGGGTGCGCCGCCGCGACTACGCCGTCACCATGGACACGGCGTTTACCGCGGTGGTCGGGGGGTGCGCCGCTCCGCGCGAGTCCGGCGGCGGCACCTGGATCACGCCGGGAATGCGTGCGGCGTACCAGCGTCTCCATGCCCTGGGTTTCGCCCACTCGGTCGAGGCGTGGGACGGCCAGGGCCTCGCGGGCGGCCTGTACGGCATATCGCTCGGCGGCATGTTCTTTGGCGAATCGATGTTCTCCCGGCGTACGGACGCCTCCAAGGTGGCACTCGCCGCGCTGGCCGAGCGCCTCGCGGGATGGGGATTCGAGCTCATCGACTGCCAGCTCCCGAACGCCCACCTGAGTTCCCTCGGCGCCGAGCCGATGGCGCGCGACGACTTCCTCGACCGGCTCGCACGCAACCGGGCACGGGCCACGAGACGGGGCGCCTGGACCGTGGAGACCGCGCCGGCGGCCGACGACGATGGCGATTGAGCGCGCCTCGTCGGCCCGTTTCTACCTGACGCCCGGTCACGCCTGCGGCTATTTCGACGACCGCGAGGCGGCCACGCTCCTGCTGGACCCCGCGGACACGCCCTCCAACGGGATCTACGGAACGCTCTCGGAAGCGGGCTTTCGGCGGGGCGGTCCGCACCTGTATCGCCCGCACTGCACGCATTGCCGCGCGTGCGTTCCGACCCGTGTCCCGGTCGACCGGTTTCGCTGGAGCCGGCGTTTCCGCCGCATCCAGCAGCGCAACGCCGACGCCGAGACCCGGGTCGAGCCCGCGGAGTTCCGCGAAGAGCACTACGACCTGTACGCGCGGTACATCGCCGGCCGCCATGCCGACGGCAGCATGTACCCGCCCTCCCCCGCCCAGTTCCGTTCGTTCCTGCTGGCGCCCTGGAGCCGGACGATCTTCCTCAGCACGTACCTCGAAGGCGAGCTTGCCGCGGTCGCGGTGACCGACGTGCTCCCCGACGCGCTCTCGGCCATCTACACGTACTTCGACCCCGCCCTGCCGTGGCGGAGTCTTGGCGTCTACTCGATCCTGCACCAGATCGAGGAGTGCCGCCGCCGCCGTCTCGCCCATCTCTACCTCGGGTTCTGGATCGAGGATGCGCCGAAGATGCGCTACAAGACGGACTTCCGGCCGGTGGAACTGCTCGAGGGCGGGCGATGGACGGAGATGACTTGACGGCGCGCATGCGGCAGAATCCCGCGCTCGCGGCGCCTCCCCGACCCGGAGGGGGAAGACGGAGAGGCGCATCAGTCAGGGACGAGATGGCGAAAGAAGAACAGATCGAGATGCAGGGTACGGTGATCGATACCCTGCCGAACACCATGTTCCGGGTCGAGCTGGAGAACGGGCACGTCGTGACCGCTCACATCTCCGGCAAGATGCGCAAGAACTACATCCGCATCCTTACGGGGGACAAGGTCAACGTCGAATTGACCCCGTACGATCTCACCAAGGGGCGGATTACCTTCCGCGAGCGGTAGGGGCCGCCCTTCTGGCGGCCCGTGCTGGAACCCACGCACACTCCCCCGCCGGCCGCATCGACACCGACCAGCACGGTCGGGGACGGGCGACCACAAGGGTCGCCCCTACGCGGGTTCGTCCTCCAGGACGTGGATGGCGAGTTCGTCGTCCTCGACGGTGATGAACACGTTGCCGCCGCCCTGGGCCAGGTCGCCGAACAGGATGTCCTCGGCGAGCCGACGCTTGATCTTCTCTTGGATCAGCCGCTGCATGGGCCGCGCGCCCATCTTTTCGTCGTAGCCCTCGCGCGCCAGCCAGTCGCGGGCGGCCTCGTCCACGTCGAGCTGCACCTTCTTCGCATCGAGCTGCGCCTGCAGCTCGACCAGGAACTTGTCGACGATGGTCTTGATGACGGACATCGGCAGCGCGTTGAACTGCATGATCGCGTCGAGCCGGTTACGGAACTCCGGCGTGAACATCTTCTTGACGGTTTCCATCGCGTCGGTGCTGTGGTCCTGCTGCGTGAACCCGATCGACGCGCGCGCCGCCTCCTGGGCCCCGGCGTTCGTGGTCATGATCAGCACCGTGTTGCGGAAGTCCGCGTGGCGGCCGTTGTTGTCCGTCAGGGTGCCGTGATCCATCACTTGCAGCAGCAGGTTGAACACTTCCGGATGCGCCTTCTCGACCTCGTCCAGGAGAATCACGCTGTGCGGATGCTTGGTGACCGCCTCGGTCAGGAGGCCGCCCTGGTCGAATCCCACGTAGCCCGGCGGCGCCCCGATCAGCCGTGACACGGTGTGGCGCTCCATGTACTCGGACATGTCGAAACGCAGGAGTTCCACGCCCATGATGTTGGCGAGCTGGCGGCACACCTCGGTCTTCCCGACCCCGGTCGGGCCCGCGAACAGGAAGCTGCCGATCGGTTTCTCCTCGACCTTGAGCCCGGCCCGGGAGAGCTTGATCGCCGACGCCAGCGTCTCGATGGCCTCGTCCTGGCCGAACACGACCATCTTCAGCTTGCCCTCGAGGTCCTTGAGCGCCTCCTTGTCGGAGACGGTCACCTGGTTCGACGGAATCCGGGCGATCTTGGCCACCACGCGCTCCACGTCGCCGGCGCCGATGGACTTCTTGCGCCGCGCCGGGTTGAGGAGCTGCTGCGCCGCGCCCGCCTCGTCGATGACGTCGATGGCCTTGTCCGGCATGTAGCGGTCCGTGATGTAACGGTCCGCAAGCTCCGCCGCCGCGCGCAGCGCCCGATCCGTGTAGCGCAGGCTGTAGTGGTCCTCGAAGCGGGACTTCAGCCCGCGGAGGATCTTGTAGGTGTCGTCGACGCTCGGCTCGGTGATGTCGATCTTCTGGAACCGGCGCGACAGCGCCCGGTCCTTGTCGAAGATGCCGCGATACTCCTGGTACGTGGTCGATCCCATGCACCGGATCTCCCCCGAGGCGAGGAGCGGCTTGAGCAGGTTGGACGCATCCATCACCCCACCCGACGCCGCGCCGGCGCCGATGATGGTGTGGATCTCGTCGATGAACAGGATCGTGTGCGGCGACTTCTTGAGTTCCTTCAAGAGCATCTTGAACCGCTTCTCGAAGTCGCCGCGGTACTTCGTGCCCGCCAGGAGAGAGCCGAGGTCCAGCGCGAACACGTTGCTCTCGCCGACGACCTCGGGCACCTCGCCGTCGACGATGCGCTTGGCCAGGCCCTCGGCGATCGCGGTCTTGCCGACGCCGGATTCGCCCACCAGGAGCGGGTTGTTCTTGCGCCGGCGGCACAGGATCTGGATGACGCGTTCCACCTCGTCCTCGCGCCCGACGAGGGGGTCGATCGCCCCGGCGCGGGCGAGGCCGTTCAGGTCGGTGGCGAACGCTTCGAGGGCGCTCTGGGGCCGGTTCTCGCCGGACGCCTCTTCCTCGGATTCCTCGCGCAGTTCGGCCGCTTCGGTATCTCCGCCCACCTTGGAGATGCCGTGGGCGATGTAGTTGACCACGTCGATCCGTTTCACGTCCTGCTGCTTGAGCAGGAACACCGAGTGCGTCTCCTGTTCGTTGAAGATCGCGACGAGCAGGTTGGCGCCGGTCACTTCCTTGCGGTTGCTCGACTGCACGTGGAACACCGCGCGCCGGAGCACGCGCTCGAAACCGAGGGTCGGCTGGGTCTCCCGCTTGCTGTCCCCGGCGGGAATGAGCGGCGTGGTCGACTCGATGTACTCGTCGAGTTCCTTGCGCAGGCGCTCGACGTCCGTCCCCACCTTCTTCAACACGTCGAGGGCCACGGCGTCGTCGAGGAGCGCGAGGAGCAGGTGCTCCACGGTCATGAACTCGTGGCGCTTCGCCTTGGCTTCCTTGAAGGCGTGATTGATCGTCCCTTGCAGTTCCTTGCTGAGCATGGTCAGTCGGTCATCTCCACGGTGGACAGGAGGGGGTGCTGGTTGGCGCGCGCATACTCGTTAACGCGCTCGGACTTGGTCTCCGCGATGTCCCGCGGGTAGATGCCGACCACGGCGCTGCCGGTCGTGTGTACGGCGAGCATGACCTGGATGGCCTTCTCGCGCTCCATGGCGAAGAACGCCTCGAGTACGTGCACGACGAACTCCATGGGAGTGTAGTCGTCGTTCAGGAGCAGGACCTTGAACATCGGAGGCCGCTTGAGCGCAGGCTTCGTCTCCTCGGGCGCGATGATCGTCCCGCTCGAGGGATCCTCCGTGTCGTCGCGTTCCGCCGATCCCCGCAACGCGCTACCCGCTGGCACTCCCGCTCCCGTCGGGGTCCATGCGGATGTCGTCTTCAGGTACTCCACGGCCGTACGCCTCGGCGCGAACGATCGACTCCATCATACTTGATCTTCCGCAACCCGGACGACCGCGGCGCCCCAGGGCAGCCCGGGACGGATCGCGGACCGGCAGTTTGACAAACCCCTCCTGACTCTGTAGAAAAGCTCGTTTCCCGCGCGGTTGTATCAAGCGCTCCTCCGGCAAGGTGGACCGGGTGGCTACGGGCACGGTCAAGTGGTTCAACAACGCCAAGGGGTACGGATTCATCCTGTCCGAATCCGGCGGCGGCGACCTGTTCGTGCACTACTCCTCCATCCAGATGGCCGGGTACAAGACGCTCCGCGCCGGCCAGCAGGTGGAGTTCGATGTCCAGGAGGGGCCCAAGGGCCCGCACGCCATCAACATCCGCCTGGCGGAAGGAGAAGAGGAAGCCGAAGTCGACGACGACGCGGTCGAGTCCGGCCCGTAGCGGAGCCCCGTACCCGGGCTTTGTAGGCTTTGTAGAGAGCCGCGCCCGTCGATTCAGGCAGCCATCTTCCCGATCACGGCCGCGCCGAAGGCGGAACAGCTCAGCAGCGACGCCCCCTCCATCAGCCGCTCGAAGTCGTAGGTCACGGTCTTCTCCGAGATCGCGGCTTCCATGCCCGTCACGATCAGGTCCGCGGCCTCTCTCCAGCCCAGGTGCCGGAGCATCATCTCCGCCGAGAGGATCAGGGAGCCCGGGTTGACCTTGTCCTGCCCGGCATACTTCGGGGCCGTACCGTGCGTGGCCTCGAACACGGCGACGGCGTCGCCGATGTTGGCGCCGGGCGCGATGCCGATCCCCCCCACCTGCGCGGCGAGCGCGTCCGACAGGTAGTCGCCGTTCAGGTTCATGGTGGCGATCACGTCGTACTCGTCCGGCCGCGTCAGGATCTGTTGCAGCATGGCGTCCGCGATCATGTCCTTGACGACGATCTCCCTGCCCGTGCGGGGGTTCGTCAGCGTCTGCCACGGACCGCCGTCCAGCGGGGTCGCGCCGAACTCGGAGGCCGCCAGCGCGTAGCCCCAGTCCTTGAAGGCGCCCTCCGTGAACTTCATGATGTTGCCCTTGTGGACGAACGTCACGGAGGTCCGATCCTCCGCGATCGCGTACTGGAGGGCCTTGCGTACGAGGCGCTGCGTCCCCTCGACGGAGATCGGCTTGATGCCGATCCCGCAATGCTCGGGGAAACGGATCTTCCGGACGCCCATCTCCTCGCTCAGGAAGCCGATGAGGCGGTCCGCTTCGGCGCTGTCCGCTTCCCACTCCACGCCCGCGTAGATGTCCTCCGTGTTCTCCCGGAAGATGACCATGTCCGTCTTCTCGGGCGCCAGCACCGGGCTGGGTACCCCCTTCAGCCACCGTACGGGGCGCTGGCAGACGTACAGGTCCAGGAGCTGGCGGATGGCGACGTTCAGCGAGCGGATACCGCCCCCGACGGGGGTGGTCATCGGGCCCTTGATGGAGACCACGAACGCCTGGAGGGCGTCTAGCGTCTCGTCGGGCAGCCACTGGTCGTCCCCGTAAACGGAAAGCGACTTCTCCCCCGCATAGACTTCCATCCACGCGATGGAACGGCGTCCGCCGTAGCTCCGCTCGACCGCGGCGTCGACTACGTCGATCATCACCGGCGAGATGTCGATGCCGATCCCGTCGCCCTCGATGTAGGGAATGATCGGACGATCGGGGACGTTCAGGCTGCCGTCCTCCGCGACCGTGATCCTGTCACCGTCGTCGGGCACGACGATGTGTTCGTACGCCATCGGCACTCCATAGCAAAAGGGGAAAGGGCGAACCGACGATTATACATCGCCGTCCGGGACCGGCCCTCTGGAGGTCAGTCGGGGTCAGTCTCCCGCCGCCCCGTCCTCGCCCTTCCAGGATGCGGCGCGGTCGAAGTCGTCCTCCGTGGAGCGGATCCACTCGGACGCCGCGCCGCGGGTCTCCTTCTTCCAGAAGACCGCCCGGGTCTTCAGGTAGTCCATCAGGAACTCGCACGCGGCGAACGCGGCCGCGCGATGCGCCGACGCGACCAACACCAGGACGATCTGGTCGCCGGGCGCAAGCTCGCCCACCCGGTGCACGATCACCACGTCGTCGAGCGGCCAGCGCCCCTCCGCCTCGCGGACGATGTCCGCGATACTCGACTCGGTCATGCCCGGATAGTGTTCGAGATAGAGGATCTGGGTCGGTGTCCCTTCGCGCGCGTCCTCGCGCACCACCCCGGCGAACGCCGCGATCGCGCCGGCGCCCGCCCCGGTGCGCGCGCGCAGCGCCGACCACTCGTCCGACAGCGAAAAGTCCTCCCGCTGCACCCGGATGGAGACGTTCACGTCAGCCCCCCGTGATCGGCGGCAGGAACGCGACCTCGTCGCCGGCCGCAAGCCGGGCATCCGGCGATTGCTCCAGGCGCTGGTTGATCGCGATGCGGACATCCCCGTCGGCGATGGCCCGCACGGCTTCCTCCGAGAACCCCGAGAGCCGCTCTGCGAGCAGCGCCCGCAGGTCCGCGACGGTCGCGCCGGACGGCAGCCGCAGGTCGAGCGCGTCCTCGCGGACCGCCTCCCGCAGCGAAGCGAAGAACAGGACGCGAACCGTCACCGCTCCCACGTGCCGCTCCGCCCTCCGGACTTGCCCACGAGTTCGACGCGATCGATCCGCATACCGCGATCGATCGCCTTGCACATGTCGTACACCGTCAGCGCGGCGACGGTCGCCGCGGTGAGCGCTTCCATCTCGACCCCGGTGCGGCCGAGCACCTTGCAGGAGGTGGAGATCAGCAGGCGGTCCGCGCCCGCCGGCTCGAAGTCCACGGTCACCCGCGAGAGCGGCAGCGGGTGGCAGAGGGGGATCAGGTCGCTCGTGCGCTTCGCCGCCTGGATTCCCGCGACCCGGGCAACGGCCAGCACGTCTCCCTTGGGCATTCCCCCGGCGCGGATCTCGTCGAGGGTCGCCGCCTGCATCACCACCGTCGCCTCGGCGCGGGCCTCCCGCTCGGTCACCGACTTGTCCGACACGTCGACCATCCGGGCCGAGCCGTGCTCGTCAATGTGCGTCAGACGCCCCATGCGGGGCGATTACACTCCCGCGCCCGCCTCCACGCAACCGTCGACCATGCGCACGGCCCGGTCGCGCGCGCCGCATAGCCGGTACAATTCGCGGCGGTGTTTCCGCGGGGGCCGACCAGTGGCGCCAACGGTGATCGTGGGCATGTCCGGCGGGGTCGACTCCGCCGTCGCGGCGCTGCTGCTCAAGGAGCGCGGCCTGGCGGTGGAAGGCATGTTCATGAAGAACTGGGAAGAGGACGACGGCGAGGAGTACTGCACCGCGCAGGCCGACTTCGAGGACGCGGCGCGGGTGTGCGACCTGCTCGGCATTCCGCTCCGCGAGGCGAACTTCGCCGCCGAGTACTGGGACAACGTCTTCGAGCGCTTCCTCTGCGAGTACGCCGCGGGACGTACCCCCAATCCCGACGTGCTGTGCAACAGCGAGATCAAGTTCAACGTGTTCCTGGACTACGCGCGGCTGCTCGGCGCGGAGCGCGTCGCGACGGGCCACTACGTGCGGTCGGGCCGGGTGAACGGCGAGTTCGCGCTATTGAAAGGGATCGACGGGAACAAGGACCAGAGCTACTTCCTGCAGGCCGTGCCGCCGGAACGGCTCGACGGGTGCCTGTTCCCGCTCGGAGGCCTGCGGAAGCCCGCGGTGCGCAAGGTGGCCAGGGCCGCCGGCCTGCCGGTGCACGACAAGAAGGACAGTACGGGCATCTGTTTCATCGGCGAGCGACGTTTCTCGGACTTCCTCGGGCGCTATCTCCCCCGACAGCCCGGGCCGATCCTGGACACGGAAGGCGACGTCGTCGGAGAGCATCCCGGCCTCGCCTGGTTCACGCTGGGACAGCGGCAGGGACTCGGTATCGGCGGGCGGGCGGGGCACCGCGAGGCGCCCTGGTACGTCGTGGAGAAACGCATCGCCGACAACGCCCTCGTGGTCAGCCAGGACGAGTCCCGGCTGCTGAGCCGCGCCCTGCTCGCCCACGGCATGAACTGGCTGGCCGCCGTCGACCTCCCGCTCCGCTGCGCGGCGAAGACGCGCTACCGGCAACCGGACCGTCCGTGTCGCGTGGAGGCCCGCGAGGGCGGCGTACGGGTGGTGTTCGACGCGCCGCAGCGCGCGGTGACCCCGGGCCAGTACGTGTGCCTCTACGACGGCGACCGATGCCTCGGCGGCGGCACCATCGTCGCGACCGAAGCCGGCCCGGAGTAACCGGACCATGACGTCTTCGATCCCCTCCTCCACCGCCACGCCGCTGTCCTCTCTGACGGCGGTCTCGCCCCTCGACGGACGCTACCGGGGACGGGTCGAGGCGCTCGCGCCCCTCGTCAGCGAGTTCGGACTGATCCGCTTTCGGGTCATGGTCGAGATCGAGTGGTTCCTGCACCTCGCGGCGACCCCGGAGATCGGCGAGCTGCCGTCGCTCGAGGCGGGGCGGAGGGACGCGTGCCGGTCCGTCTACCGGGATTTCACGGTCGCGGACGCCGAGCGGATCCGCGGCATCGAGGCGCGCACCAACCACGACGTGAAGGCGGTGGAGTACTTCGTCAAGGAGCGGCTCGCCGCGCTCGACGGGCTCGCACCCCACGTCGAATTCGTGCATTTCGCCTGCACTTCGGAGGACATCAGCAACCTCGCCTACGCCCTGATGCTGCTGGAGGCGCGGCGGGAGGTCCTGCTGCCGGCCATGTCCGCACTGGTCGCGGACATCCGACGGCTCGCCCTCGCGAACGCCGGCGTGCCCATGCTCGCGAGGACCCACGGCCAGCCGGCGTCCCCCACGACCGTCGGCAAGGAGCTGGGCGTCTTCGTGACGCGGCTCCGCCGGCAGTTGCACGCCTTCGAGGCGGTGTCCGTGATGGGCAAGGCGAACGGCGCCGTCGGCAATTACAACGCGCACCTCGCGGCATTCCCCGACGTGGACTGGGCGTCCGTGTCGGCGGACTTCGTGCACGGCCTCGGTCTCCGCCACAACGCCTACACGACGCAGATCGAACCGCACGACTACATCGCGGAGTATTTCGACGCGCTGGCGCGCTTCAACCAGGTGCTGCTCGATTTCGACCGGGACGTCTGGGGGTACATCTCCCTCGGGTACTTCCGGAGCCGGAGGGTCGCCGGGGAGACGGGCAGCTCCACGATGCCGCACAAGGTCAACCCGATCGACTTCGAGAACTCCGAGGGCAACATCGGCATCGCCAACGCGCTGCTGTCGCACCTCGGGGGCAAGCTCTCCGTGTCGAGGTGGCAGCGGGACCTCTCCGACTCGACGGCGCTGCGCTGCGTGGGCACGTGCCTCGGCCACTCGCTGGTCGCGATGGTGGCGGCGGCGCGGGGCATCGACCGGCTGGAAGTGGATCCGCACGCCCTGGAGGACGACCTCGCGGAGAGCTGGGAGGTGCTTGCCGAAGCCGTGCAGACCGTCATGCGGCGTGCCGGGATGGACGAGCCCTACGAGCGCCTGAAGGAACTGACGCGCGGGGAGCGCCTGGACCAGGCGGGCTACCTCGCGCTCATCGACGCACTCGACCTGCCGGAAGCGATGCGGGACAGCCTCCGCGCGCTTACGCCGGCGCGGTACACGGGGATCGCGCGGGGACTCGCGGAACAACTCGCCGGCGAGCGGGACGACGTGTCGGTGGAGACGGTAGCGTGGCGCAGCCATGCCGACGCCCTCATGGCGGTCCGGACGGCCGTGTTCATCGAAGAACAGGACATCCCCGAAGACCTCGAGCGGGACGGCCGGGACGAAGAGGCGCTCCACTTCCTGGCGACCGCGTCCGGCCGCGGCCCGGTCGGCGCCGGCCGGCTTCTGCCGGACGGGCAGATCGGGCGGCTGGCCGTGCTGGCGGAGGAACGCCGCGGCGGCATCGGCCGGCGGCTGCTGGATGCCGCGCTTGCCAGCGCCCGCGCACGGGGCGACCGCGCGGTCTGGTTGAACGCGCAACTCGACGCGCGGGGCCTGTACGAGGCGGCGGGGTTCGAGGCCGTGGGGGAACCCTTCCTCGAAGCCGGGATCCGGCACGTCCGCATGGAGTTGGACCTCTCCTGACCGCCTCGCGGCGGCGGCTGCGGCGCCTAAACGTTTCCTTTCGGGAACGTATTACTTGTCCATCTTTCCCTTTTCTTTAGGGATCGGCTCCTTAGAATCGCCGCCTTCTCACACGGGACGAGACCCATGGCACTGCATTACACCCCCCGCAAGCCCCGCTCCGAGCAGATTCGCGAACTCGAGGAGGAGTGGCGGACGAACTCCCGCTGGAAGAACGTCAAGCGCGGCTACAGCGCCGCCGACGTCGTCAACCTGCGGGGCACGATTCCGCACCGGAGCATGCTCGCCGCCCACGGCGCCGACAAGCTGTGGGAGTACCTGCACACCGAGGACTTCATCAACGCCCTCGGCGCGGTCACCGGAGGCCAGGCGGTGCAGCAGGTCAAGGCCGGGGTCAAGGCGATCTACGTCTCCGGCTGGCAGGTCGCGGCGGACAACAACACGTCGGAGACGATGTACCCCGATCAGTCCCTGTACGCGGTGAACTCGGTCCCGTCCCTCGTGAACCGGATCAACAACGCCTTCCGCCGCGCGGACGAGATCCAGTGGGCGAGCGGCGTCGACGAGGGGATCGACTTCTACGCGCCGATCGTGGCGGACGCCGAGGCGGGATTCGGGGGCGTGCTGAACGCCTTCGAACTGATGAAGAGCATGATCGGCGCGGGCGCCGCGGGCGTCCACTTCGAGGATCAGCTCGCCTCGGTCAAGAAGTGCGGTCACATGGGCGGCAAGGTCCTCGTGCCCACCCAGGAGGCGGTGCAGAAGCTGATCGCCGCCCGGCTGGCCGCGGACGTGTGCGATGTCCCGGCGGTCCTGATGGCGCGCACCGACGCGAACGCCGCGGACATGGTCATCAGCGACGTCGACGAGTGCGAGATCCCGTTCCTGACCGGGGAGCGGACTCCGGAAGGCTACTACCGGACCCGCGCCGGCCTCGACCAGGCGATCGCCCGCGGGCTCGCCTACGCCCCGTACGCGGACCTCATCTGGTGCGAGACCGCCGTGCCCGACCTCGACGAGGCCAAACGCTTCGCCGAGGCCATCCACCGCGAGTACCCGGACCAACTCCTGTCGTACAACTGCTCGCCCTCCTTCAACTGGAAGGCGCACATCGACGACGCCACCATCGCGAAGTTCCAGCGCGAGCTGGGCGCGATGGGATACCGGTTCCAGTTCATCACTTTGGCCGGTATTCACAGCATGTGGTACAACATGTTCGAACTGTCCCGCGACTACGTGCAGCGCCAGATGTCGGCGTACGTCGAGCTGCAGGAGAAGGAGTTCGCGGCGCAGGAGCAGGGCTACTCGTTCGTCAGCCACCAGCAGGAAGTCGGCACCGGCTACTTCGACGAGGTCGCCAACGTCATCCAGGGCGGTCAGTCCTCGGTCACGGCCCTCACCGGCTCCACCGAGGAGGCGCAGTTCGCGCTGTAGGGGAGGGGCTCGTCCCTGGCTCGTCCCCTCCCGCGACGAACGCTCGCACGATGCCAACGCGGGCGACCACGAGGGTCGCCCCATTAGCCCGAACTTGATGCCTGGACCGCCGCGGGGTGTCCCCCGTCTGGACGGGCCAGTGCGTGCAAGGTGGAGCGGTTCCGAACGGATGCTCCGCGACGAAACATCGCCCTGATCAAGCTGTGCGACGGCGAGGCGCCGCGTTTTCCACCGCCCGCCCACCGGCGCTCAAGGTGTATTGGGGGACCGCACCCGTGGACGGCCCGTGGAAAACGCTCCCTGCTCCTGATGGGGTCGGTGGCCGGGGCAGGAGCCGCTCTGGGGCCGACAAAGGCGTCGCGACCGGCATCCCCCCACCACGGAACATCGCCCGAATCATTCGGGGAGACCGGGCTGCGGAGGGCATCGCCACGCCGAAGAGAACATCGCCTTTTTCAAGATCCGGTGGCCATCGTGATTCGTCGGGACAGTCCGCCTCGTCGCGACCAAGCGCGCGCCGGGCCGCGAATGAAAAGGGCGATGTTCTGTTTGGGGGGCGGAGTCGGTGAATTCGGGTCTCGTGGTGAGTGTGCGCAGCGGCGCCGGTTCCGGGTGGTGCACTACTCGATCCAGGACGACCACGCGCACTTCCTGGTAGAGGCGCAGGGCAAGGTGTGCCTGGCGAATGGCATGAAGAGTCTCGCGGCCGGCTTTGCACGCTGTGTGAACCCGTTTTCGGTCGGGTGGGGCGGGTCCTGGCGGAAGCCCGGCCCCTGACCCGGTCACCGACACCGCCAACCAGCAGGGAGCGTTTTCCAGGGGCCGTCCACGGGCGCGGTCGCCCAACACACCAGAGCGCCGGTGGGCGGGCGGTGGAAAACGCGGCGCAGCGTTGGTCGCAAGCCTTGATTAGGGCGATGTTCGGTTGCGGAGCATTCGCCCGTGGCGGTCCAGGCTTCAGTCTAGCGCCTCCCTGAGTTCCTCGTAGGTCTCGACCCTCGGGATGTCGCCGTGGGCGTCGGCGACCCGGTCGGGCGCCCGGAAGAAACACGCGTGGTCGGCGGCCCGCAGCATGTCAATGTCGTTGTAGGAGTCCCCCGCGGCCGTCACCTCGTACCCGAGTGACTGGAAGGCGTGAACGGCGGCGGCCTTGGGGCGTTCCTGCCGGAGCCGGTAGCCCACGATGCGGTCGTCCTCGACGACGAGACGGTGACAGAGGAGCAGCGGGAAATCGAGTTTGGCCATCAGCGGCATGGCGAACTCGTAGAACGTGTCGGACAGGATCGCCACCTGGAAGCGCTCGCGCGCCCAGGCCAGGAACTCCTTCGCGCCCGGCAGCGGATCGAGGCCGTCGATCGTCCGGCGGATCTCACCCATCGTCACGCCATGACGTTCGACAGCGTCGAGACGCAGGCGCATGAGGTCCTCGTAGACGGGGATGTCGCGGGTCGTCTTGAGGAGCGCTTCGATGCCCGTGGCGCGGGCGACCCCGTGCCAGATTTCCGGCACGAGCACCCCTTCGAGATCCAGGCACAGGACTTTCAATCGACGGTCTCCGGCTCCCCGCGTTCCCCGGTCCATGTTAGCCGGCGTCCCCGTGCTGTGCCGGCCGGGCGCCGCACGGCGGCTAAGCATATGCCGACACGGTATTTTTTCCCCGGACGGCAGGCTGCTAGGCTCCGCCCTCCCCTGTCCCCGGACGGCCTGATGCACGGCAAGGATTTCGTCGATTCGCAGGCGCGGACCCATCCGCGCGAGGTACTCGAGGACGCGTTCCGGCGCTTCGACCTCGACCGTCTGGCGATCTCCTTCAGTGGCGCCGAAGACGTCGTGCTCGTGGACATGGCGAGCCGTATCGTCGGCCGCGACGCGCCGGTGTTCTCCCTCGATACCGGGCGTCTGCACGCGGAGACCTACCGGTTCCTCGAAGCCGTCCGCGAACGTTACGGCATCGAGATCGAACTCCTGTTTCCGGACGCCGTCGAGGTGGAACGGCTGGTCGGCGCCAAGGGGCTGTTCAGCTTCTATCGCGACGGCCACGGCGAGTGCTGCGCCATCCGCAAGATCCAGCCCCTACGGCGCAAGCTGCACGAGCTCGATGCCTGGATCACCGGCCAGCGGCAGGACCAGAGCGTCACGCGGACCGAACTGCCCGTCGAGCAGGTGGACGCCGCGTTCTCCACACCCGGACGGATCGTCACCAAGTTCAACCCCCTGGCGCACTGGAGTTCCGAAGACGTGTGGGCGTACATCCGGGAATACGACGTCCCGTACAACCCCCTGCACGACCACGGCATGCGCAGCATCGGGTGCGAGCCCTGCACCCGCGCCATCGCCGCACACCAGCACGAGCGCGAGGGGCGCTGGTGGTGGGAGAACGACGACGACAAGGAGTGCGGTCTGCACGCGCAGAACCGCATCCCGGCGAAAGCCGTCGCCTGACGGTGCACATCACCTTCGTCAAGAAGGTGCTGGCTTCGGGGGAGCCGTGCGCCAAGTGCCGCGATGTGGAGGAGCGTCTCGAGCGTACCGGCCTGATCTCGCGCATCGACCGCGTGGTCGTGGCCGACGAACGCGACGCGCGTTCCGAGGGCATGTGTCTCGCGCGGCGTCACGAGGTCGACCGAGCGCCGTTCTTCCTCGTTCGAAACGACCAGGGAACAACGGTTTACACGGTGTATCTCAAGTTCGTGAGAGATGTTCTCGGGGGCGAGGCGAGCCCCGGCGCCGAGCTTGACGAAGCCCGGGAGCTGTTGCGGGCACACCCGGACCTCGATCTCATCTGATCCGCCCCGGGCGTGGGCCCGGATCACCGCATCGGCAGCGCGATGTCGGCGAAGAGGCTCTCGCGGGCGCCCCGGTCGCTCGTGCCGAACGCGGCCCGCACGACATCCGGCGTCAGGTGCCCGGCGAAGAGTTCCACGAAATCGAGCATGAAGCGCCGGAGGAACGTGTCCTTGCGCGCGCCGATGTAGGTGCAGCTCGGCAGGAACAGGTGACTCGCGTCGATGGCCACGAGATCCGTGTCGCGCTCCGGGTCGAACGCCATGGCGGCGATGATGCCGATTCCGAGGCCGAGGCGGACGTACGTCTTGATGACGTCCGTATCTGTGGCGGTGAACACCACGTTGGGGGTCAGGCCGGCGGCCGCGAACGCCTCGTCGAGACGCGATCGCCCGGTGAAGCCGAAAACGTAAGTGACGATCGGCTGCTCCGCCACCTCCTCGAGAGACACGTGCTCGCGGGTCGCCAGGGGGTGCCCAGTCGGGACCACGACCGCCCGATTCCACTCGTAGCACGGCATCATCACCAGGTTCTTGAAGTGCTCCATGCCTTCCGTCGCGATGGCGAAGTCGGCCTTGCCGGTGGATGCCAGTTCCGCGATCTGGGTCGGCGTGCCCTGGTTCATGTGGAGCGCGACTTCGGGGTATTCCGCACGGAACGCCTCGATCACCGGAGGCAGGGCGTACCGCGCCTGGGTGTGCGTGGTCGCGATGGAAAGGCTGCCGCGTCGCTCGTTGCGGTGCTCCTGGGCCGCCTGCCGGATGTTCTCCACCTCGTGCAGGATGCTCTCCGCCTTGGCCAGGATCGCCTCCCCCGCCGGCGTGACGCGGGTCAGGTGCTTGCCGCTGCGGGTGAAGATCTCCACCCCCAACTCGTCCTCCAGCAGGCGAATCTGCTTGCTGATGCCCGGTTGGGACGTGTAGAGGCTCTGCGCGGTCGCCGAGACGTTCAGCCCGTGCTGCGAGACTTCCCAGATGTACCGAAGCTGCTGGAGTTTCATGCCTGTCTTATAACCCAAAAGACTTAGTTCTTTCAAATTATGAGGCTTGGGGACATATTCAGACCCGGAGGGCCGTTTGCTTTCGCCGCGTGGTGGCGCACTATAGGAATGGACTGGACACCGGGGGGCGAGGATGGACACGAAAGCGATGTCGGCGGCGCTGGCCGCCCTGGTCCTGCTTGCCTCCGCGACGTTCGCAGGCGCCGCGGAGACGCCGCAGCGAACGGCGCTCTTCGGAGACCTGCACATCCACACGACGTATTCGTTCGACGCGTTCATGGGCACGGTGCGCACGACGCCGGATCACGCGTATCGCTACGCCCAGGGCGAGCCCATCCCCCACCCGGACGGCAGCACCATCCAGCTGTCCGGTGCGCCCCTCGACTTTCTCGCCGTGACGGACCACGCGGAGTACCTGGGCGTGCACGCCGCGCTGCTCGACTCGGAAAGCGTGTCGTACGGCCATCCCGACGCGTCCCGCGTGGTCCCGGACGAGACCCTGTCACTCGTCGAGTACTACGCGTACCAGGTGGGCATGCGCAAGTTCCTCGGCAGCGGCACGGACCTGGCCGGCAAGACCGTGATTTCGTGGGCATGGGACAAGATCGTGGATGCGGCGCAACGTCACGACGATCCCGGACGCTTCACCGCCCTGATCGGCTACGAGTACACGCTCTCGCCCGGCTCCCGCCACCTGCACCGGAACGTCGTGTTCCGCGGCTCGGCGGTCCCGGAGTGGCCGTTCAGCGCCCGCGACTCGGCGAACCCCGCCGACCTGTGGGCGTGGCTGGACGGGTTGCGGGCCCGCGGCATCGAGGCGATGGCCATCCCCCACAACATGAACCAGAGCGATGGCCTGGCTTTCCCCGAGACCACCTGGGAGGGGGAGCCCATCGACGCCGACTTCGCCGCGGCCCGGATGCGCAACGAGCCGGTCGTCGAGCTCAGCCAGAAGAAGGGCACCTCCGAAACCCACCCCGCCCTCTCCCCGAACGACGAATGGGCGGACTTCCAGATCGTCCAGTACTACCTGAACAAGGCCGAGAACAAGGACCCGATCACGATCTTCAAGGGCGGCTACCTGCGGGATGCCCTGAAGACGGGGCTCGAGATGGAGGAGCGCCAGGGTTTCAATCCGTACCAGCTCGGCGTGGTCGCCGGAAGCGACAGCCACGTCTCGGCCGGTTCGTACGACGAGGAACGGTTCTTCACCAACCGGGCGAACACGCCCGAGTCGCGTGGCTCGGTGTACGGCGCGGACCGGGACTCCTGGGACGGGTTCTGGACCCCACGCCACGCGACGCACGGCACCGGCGGACTGGCGGCCGTGTGGGCGGACGAGAACTCCCGGGCCGCCATCTACGACGCCATGCGCCGCCGCGAGTCTTTCGCGACCTCCGGGCCGCGCATCCGCGTGCGTTTCTTCGGCGGCTTCGGGCTCGACGGAGCGCTGTCCGAAGCACCGGATCCGATCGCCGCCGCATACGGGCACGGCGTTCCGATGGGCGGCGAACTCTCCGGGGCCGGAGGGCAGGCGCCGAGTTTCCTCGTCATCGGCCTGCGGGATCCCGCTTCCGGGTGGCTGCAGCGCGCGCAGGTGATCAAGGGATGGATCGAGGACGGCGCGGCGCGCGAACGCGTCTTCGACGTCGCCTGCTCGGACGGCCTGACCCCGGACCCGGACACCCACCGGTGCGGCGACAACGGCGCCCGGGTGAACCTCTCGGACTGCTCGGTGAGCGGGGACAAGGGCGCGACCGAACTGCGCGCCGTGTGGACCGACCCGGCGTTCGATCCGGACCAGCGCGCCTTCTACTACGTGCGCGTCCTGGAGAACCCGAGCTGCCGCTGGTCCACCTGGGACGCCCTGCGGGTCGGCATCCCGCCGAACCCGGACCTGGCGGCGATGATCCAGGAACGCGCCTGGAGTTCTTCGATCTGGTACGCCCCCGAGGACAAGTGATCGTGAAACTGCACACCGCGTCCATTCTTGCGATCGTCCTCGCCACGCCGACAGGCGCCCTGGCGGAGGACTCGGGTACGCCCGATCGCCAGGCCCTCTTCGGCGACCTCCATATCCACACCATGTACTCCCACGACGCGTTCATGGGCAGCGTCCGCACGACACCGGACCAGGCGTACGAGTTCGCCAAGGGCGCGCCGATCCCGCATCCGTCCGGCGAGAACATACGGATCTCCGGGGCGCCGCTCGACTTCCTCGCCGTGACCGACCACGCCTACTTCCTCGGCGTGCACGCGTTTCTCATCGAACGCGGCAGCCTCACGTACGGGCATCCCGACACCGATCGCACCCTGCCCCCCGAGGGTATGTCGAGGTCCGAGTTCTTCGCCTTCATGCGCGAACTCCGGAACTTCCTCCCCGACAGCACGGCGTCCCGTCCGGAGGTGATCGCCAGCGCGTGGCAGCGGATCGTGGACGCCGCCAACCGGCACGACGATCCGGGCAACTTCACGGCGCTGATCGCCTACGAGTACACCCCCTCCCCCGGCTCGCGCCACCTGCATCGGAACGTGATCTTCCGCGGCCAGGCGCCCGAGCGGCCCTTCAGCATGCGCGACTCTCCCGACCCCGCCGATCTCTGGGCATGGCTCGACGAGCAGCGCGCGGCCGGCATCGAGGGCATGGGCATCCCGCACAACATGAACCAGAGCGACGGCCTCGCCTTCATGGACACGACCTGGCAGGGCGAGCCCATCGACGCGGAATTCGCCGAGATGCGCATGCGCAACGAGGCGGTGGCGGAGATCACGCAGCTCAAGGGAACTTCCGAGACGCACCCGTCGCTGTCTCCGAACGACGAGTGGGCGGGCTTCGAGATCGTTCGCTACTACCTCGACCGGGTGAACAACACGATCCCGGTCGCGGCCTTCAAGGGCAGTTATCTCCGGGACGCCCTCAAGACGGGCCTCGAGTTCGAAGCGCGCATCGGCGTCAACCCCTACCAGCTCGGCGTCGTGGCCGCGAGCGACAGCCACGTGTCGGCCGGTTCGTTCGAGGAGGACCGGCACTTCAGCGGCCGGAGCAATACGCCGCAGTCCCGCGGCTCCGCGTACGGCCCGGACCGGGACTCCTGGGAAGGGTTCTGGACCCCGCGCGAGGCCACCCACGGAACGGGGGGACTGGCCGGGGTATGGGCCGACGAGAACACCCGGGCCGCCGTCTACGACGCCATGCGCCGGCGCGAGTCCTTCGGGACCTCCGGGCCGCGCATCCGGGTGCGGTTCTTCGGGGGATTCGGGCTGGCAGCGGCACTTCAGACCGCGGCGGACCCGGTGGCGACGGCCTATGCCGTGGGCGTACCCATGGGCGGCGTGCTGCCGGCGGATGCGGGCGGCGCACCGAGCTTTCTCGTCCAGGCCATGCGGGACCCCGCCTCCGGCTGGCTGCAGCGCGCCCAGGTCGTCAAGGGATGGCTCGACGACGGCACGACCCACGAACAGGTGTTCGATGTCGTCTGTTCCGACGGACTGAGCCCGGACCCACAGACCCGCCGGTGCGGCGACAACGGCGCGCTGGTGAACCTGGGCGACTGCTCGGTCAGCCGCGACAAGGGCGCTACGCAACTCCAGACGGTCTGGACCGACCCCGATTTCGACGCGTCGCAACGCGCCTTCTACTACGTCCGCGTCCTGGAGAACCCGAGCTGCCGCTGGTCCACCTGGGACGCGCTGCAACTCGGCATCCCGCCAAACCCCGACCTGCCCGCCACCATCCAGGAGCGGGCGTGGAGTTCGTCGATCTGGTACTCGCCGGCGGTTTCTGACAACTGAAAATGTCCGGGTTTGCGGACTGACGATAGGCGCGACCGGGGCGTGCGTGGGCGCGCCGCACCGGGTGGGGCTCCACCGCAGCCGCCGGCGCGAGACTGGATGCACCCGTCCCCACCCCCCGACACAACATCGCCCTTGTCAATCGAGGCCCCGGTGGGCCGACGAGCCACGATGGCCGCCGGATCTTGATTGGCGGTTCACGGTGGGGGCCACCGCGTTGTCGCGCAAGGAACACGCGAGGGCCAGCGGCAGGCCGAGCGCTACAACCTGAGTTCGTCGAAGCGGCTGCTTGATCGAGTGTTCTTTGTAAGCGCGATGTTGGGTCGCGGAGCATTCACGCCGTGGCCGGAACGGACGCCAACGCGACGCGGGCGACCACGCGGACGCCCCTACGCGTCGGCGTTGACCACTCCGTGGGGCACGTGCCCCGCGGCGGTGTGGGCCTGGGCGCCCTCGCAGTTCTCGCGGCGGTCGTCGAAGAATACGTCCGCTCCGAAGGCGCGCAGGAACGCGGCCTTGTCCCGCCCGCCGAGGAACAGGCTCTCGTCGAGCCGGATGTCCCACGCCCGCAGCGTCTTGATTACCCTTTCGTGGGCCGGGGCCTCGCGGGCCGTGATGAGCGCGGTGCGGATCGGGCAGCGGTCCTGCGGGAACTCCCGCTGCAGCGCGTGCAGCCCGCCCAGGAATGCCTTGAACGGTCCGCCCGCCAACAGCTCGTCTGCCGCCGCGGCTTCGCTCTCGCCGAACGCCTTGGCGCCGGCTTCCTGGAACACCCGCTCCGCCTGGTCCGAGAACACCACGGCATCCCCGTCGAAGGCGATGCGGAGCTCTTCGGACGCGTTCGCGTCCTGGGGCGCGCCGAGGAGGGTGGCGGCCGCCGCGCCGTTCTCGAGGGCGCGGGCGACGTCCTCGGGCTCGGTGGAAAGGAACAGGTCGCAGTCGAACGCCTGCACGTAGCGGTACGGACTCGAACCGCCGCTGAACGCAGCGCGCGTGATGTCGAGGCGGTGCTCGCGAATCGAGTTGAAGATCCGTAGCCCCGTGTCGGCGGTGTTCCGCGACAGCAGGATGACCTCGACGGCCGCCCGCTCGAGCAGCTTGTTGATGTTCAGGAGCTTGCGGACGAAGGGGAACGCGTCACCGGGCTCGAGGGGCACGTTCTCCCGCTCGATCTGGTACTGGCGGTATGCCTCGAGGCCTTGCTCCTCGTAGACGCGGTTGCTCTCGTCGAGATCGAACAGGGCGCGTGAAGAGATGGCGACGGTGAGGGACTGCCTCGGGGTCACGCATCCAGGTCCGGAATGAGCTCGCTCTCCAGGCGGCTAATCATGTCCTTGAGGCGCAGCTTGCGCTTCTTGAGCCGCTGGATCTTCATGAGGTCATGGTGACGACTCTCAATCAGATACTGAATGACCTCGTCCAGATCCCGGTGCTCGACCCTGAGCTCCTCCAGCCACTTTACCGTGTCGGCTTCTTCCAAATCGACGGTTTCCAAGAACGATCGCTCGTTGGCATGATAGGACCGTTCTGGCGCGCTGTCTCCCCTCGCGGCGAAAAGTGGCTAAAAGTGGCGAAAACTCCGAAAAAAGTCCCCGAAGCGCGAACGCCAGCGGGCTCGGTGGACCGCTTCCTGGCCGAGGCCCGTTCGGCCGGGCCCCCGGTGCCGGGACGAACGCAGCGGCTGATCTTCGCGATGGACGCCACGGCGAGCCGGGCGCCGACCTGGGACCTCGCGTGCTCCCTCCACGCCGAGCTGTTCGGCGCGGCCCGCGACAGCGGCAACCTGGCCGTGCAACTCGTCTACTTCCGAGGCCTCACGGACTTCCATCACTCGACCTGGAACGCCACGGCGGACGCCCTGCTCGAGACCATGCTGGGCGTGCGCTGCCTCGGCGGACGCACGCAGATCGTGCGCGTCATCGAGCATGCCGAACGGGAGGCGGCGTCGACGCCCGTGCGGGCGCTGGTGCTGGTCGGCGACAGCTTCGAGGAGGACCCGTCGGCCGCCGCCGCAGCGGCCGGACGCCTCGCCCTCTACGGGCTGCGCATGTTCCTGTTCCAGGAAGGTTCCGACGGCGCGGCCGCGCGCGTGTTCGCGAACCTTGCGCGGATCACCGGCGGCGCGCACGTGCCCTTTCGGGCGGGTAGCGCGGACGAACTTCGGGAGTTGCTGCGGGCGGTCGCCACGTACGCCGCAACGGGCCGCGCCGGCCTCGAGCGAACGCTGGCGAGCCCCCTGGCCGACCGGCTGCTCCAGCAGCTCGACCGATGATCCTGACCATTCTCGCCGCCGTGCTCGCGGGCGCCGCGTTCGTGCTGCTGGTCCGCGTGTACTGGGCGAAGGCGCAGCCGAGCCGCAGTTCGGTCGTGCTCACCACCGCCGCGATCGTGCTGGTGGCGGGACTCGCCGTCCTCGCCGCGACCGGCCGCCTGCACTGGCTCGCGGCATTGGGCGCCGCCGTCTTCCCGTTCCTGCGGCGAGGCTTCTCGTTGCTGCGCTTCCTGCCCCTGCTCCAGCGCGTAGCGCCGCTCGCCGGCCAGGCGTTCGCCGGCCGCCAGGCGCACGCCGCGAATGCGGGCCCCGGGCCGCAGAGTTCGGAGGTCGAAACGGCGGAACTCCGCATGACCCTCCATCACGGTTCCGGACAGATGGACGGCGAGGTCCTGGCCGGGGCGTTCCAGGGCCGCCGGCTGTCTACGCTGGGCCTGGACGAACTGCGGTCCCTGAGGGCCGGACTTACCGACGCCGACTCCCTGCGACTGCTGGACAGCTACCTGGAGCGGCAGCACCCGGGCTGGGACGATACCGGGGAGGGTACTGGAGCGGCGGAGCCGTCCGACGGGCAGATGAGCGAGGCGCGCGCCCTCGAAGTGCTGGGCCTCGAGGCCGGCGCCACGCGGGAAGACGTGATCGAAGCGCATCGCCGCCTGATCCAGAAACTGCACCCCGACCGCGGGGGCTCGACCTACCTCGCGGCGACCCTGAACGAGGCGAAGCGGGTCCTGCTGCCGGACTGAGCGGGCGCCGGACACGACGCCTCAGGGCTGCATGAACGCCCTGGCTTCCTGCTCGAGCGCCACGAGGCGCTTTACCCAGTTGTGCATCAGGAGGAAATCGTCACCGCCGATGCCGAACGCCTCGGCCACTTCCTGCAGCAGGCACTCCTCCTCCACCTCGAAGGCGCCGTCCACGTAGCCGAGCCGCAGGAGATTCAGCATGGCGATGGCCCGGGCACGCGGGGTGGCGAAGGTCGCGCCGACGCCCTCGAGTTCCAGGTAGTCCGACTCGGTCGCGGGATGCAGTTCCATCTCGCGCTTGAACTCGTCGAGCATGAACTCCTCGTTGGGGTCGAGGAGCCCGTCGGACACGACCACGTTGTGGGCGAGTCCCAGCAACGCCTGGCGTTGTTCGTCCGTAAGCGACGACAGCCACATTCTCTTGCTCCGGCGGCCTTTGCTCGGCGGCGGCAGGCTCCCGCGGCTATCCGCCCGCCGCGACCGACGCGACGAAGCTCGCCACCATGATCACGACGCACAGCCAGCCTACGCCCAGGAAGAGCTTCATGGCCAAGGGTTGCTCAAGGAAGTCTTCAAGCAGGTACCACATCGGTTCGCGCTCCGTCTCGGACCGGGTTTCGCGCCCCGCGGGACGCCCGTTCGGCCCCTCGTCCAGGGAGGGGCGAAAAGGCCGCGAGAATACCACAGCGACCCGTCCGCACGGCCGCCGGACGGCGCGTGAATGACCCCCTCGCTCAGTCCGGCACCGGTGCCCCGCGGAGATCGTGCGTGTCGGCCTCGGTGATGCGCACACGCGCCCACTCGCCAGCGCGCACGGGCCCGTCGACGTGCACGACGCCGTCGATTTCCGGCGCGTCCCCGGCCGTCCGCCCGACACCCCCCGAAGCGGTGGCCTGATCGACGAGCACGTCGACGGTTTCCCCGATGCGCGCCCGCTGCCGTTCGAGACTGATCCCGGCCTGCAGCGTCATCAGCGCGTCCAGCCGCTCGAGCTTCACCGCTTCCGGGACGTGATCCGGCAACGCGTTGGCGCCGGCGCCCTCCACATCCGAGTATGCGAAACACCCCACGCGCTCGAGACGCGCCTCCCGCAGGAAGGCGAGCAGCGTTTCGAAGTCCGCCTCCGTCTCGCCCGGAAACCCGACGATGAACGTGCTGCGCAACGTCAGGTGCGGGACGGCCTCGCGCCAGCGCCGGATGCGTTCGAGCGTCCGCTCCGAGGCGGCCGGCCGCCGCATGGCGCGCAGGACGGTGGGTGACGCATGCTGCAACGGCACGTCGAGGTACGGGAGCAGCCGGCCGTCCGCCATCAGCGGGACGAGGTCGTCCACGTGCGGGTAGGGATAGACGTAGTGCAGGCGGACCCACGGGACGAGTTCGCCGAGCCGCTCGCACAGGGTCAGGAGGTCGGAACGCAGCGGCCTGCCGTGCCAGAAGTCGGTCCGGTAACGGATATCGACCCCGTAGGCGGAGGTATCCTGCGAGATCACGAGCAGTTCCTTGACCCCGGCGGCGGCGAGCGATTCCGCTTCCTCGAGCACCGCGCCGATCCGGCGCGAGACCAGCTTCCCGCGCAGGCTCGGGATGATGCAGAAGCTGCACTTGTGGTTGCAGCCCTCGGAGATCTTGAGATAGGCATAGTGCCGCGGCGTCAGCTTGATGCCGTGGTCCGGAACGAGGGACACGTAGGGATCGAAGGGCGGCGGCGGAACCGCCTCGTGCACCGCGTCCACCACCTCCTCGTAGGCGTGGGGCCCGGTGACCGCCAGCACGTCCGGGTGCGTCCGCCGCACGATGTCGCCCTTGGCGCCCAGGCAGCCGGTGACGATGACCCGTCCGTTCGCCCGCAGCGCTTCCGAGATGGCGTCGAGGGACTCGTCGATGGCGTCGTCGATGAAGCCACAGGTGTTCACGACGACCACGTCGGCATCGTCGTAACTTGCGGTGGTCTCGTAACCGTCCGTCCGCAGTTGCGTGACGATGCGCTCCGTGTCGGTGAGCGCCTTCGGGCAGCCGAGGCTGACGAAACCGATCTTGCCGGGTTGGGTCACCGCTTTCCCCTGGCGGGCCGGGCCGGCGGAGACCGCCGCCGCGCCACCCAAAACCGTATTGTAGCCCGCGGCACCGCGCGCTCCGGGTAACCCCGCGGCCCTTCGTGGCGCGGACGGACGGTTGCTTTTTCGCAAAGGAGCGCAGAGAATCCGCCCGCCATGAAGATCAGCGAGTCGAATCGTCAGGCCGTGCCCGAGAGACGGATCCGCATCGGACGCCGCTCGGGCTATTGGTTCGCCTACCCACCCCGTTAGCGCGGCGCACTCGCTCCTGAGAGGCCGCGCGGGCTGCCTCTCGACAGAACCCCGACAGGTAGCCGCCTTCGGGGTTTTTGCGTTTTGGAGGGTCCCATGCACACACCGACGGAGAATCTAAACGTGCTTGCCAACGAGGTCCTGCCGACTCCGTTCGCGGTCAAGGCGGCGCTGCCGGCGCCGGAGGCGGTCATGGAGCGGGTCACCGACGCGCGCCACCAGGTACGCAAAATCCTGGAGCGGCGCGACCACCGTCTGCTCGTCGTCGTGGGCCCGTGCTCCATTCATGACGTGGATGCCGCGCTTGAGTACGCCCGCCAGCTGAACGCCGTCGCGGCCCGGACCCGCGACAGCCTGCTCGTCGTCATGCGCGCCTACTTCGAGAAGCCCCGCACGACCGTCGGCTGGAAGGGGCTGATCAACGATCCGTATCTCGACGATTCGTTCCACATCGAGGATGGCATCCGGATCGCGCGCCAGCTCCTCATCGACCTCGCCGCCATGGGCCTGCCGCTGTCGACGGAGGCGCTCGACCCGATCATGCCCCAGTACCTGCACGACCTCATCGCGTGGTCCGCCATCGGCGCCCGGACGACCGAGTCGCAGACCCATCGGGAGATGGCCTCGGGGCTGTCGTCCGCCGTGGGGTTCAAGAACGGCACCGACGGCTCCCTGGACGTCGCGATCAACGCCCTGCGCTCCGTGACCAAGCCGCACCGGTTCCTCGGCATCAACCAGTCCGGCCAGGTCGCCGTCATACACACGCGCGGCAACGACCTGGCTCACATCGTCCTGCGCGGGGGGCACTCCGGGCCGAACTACGACGAAGGGGCGATCGCCTCCTGCGAAGCGGAACTCCGTGCCGCGGACCTTCCCGAGAACATCATGGTCGACTGCTCGCACGCCAACTCGAACAAGGACCACCGGAACCAGCCCGCGGTCGCCCTCGACGTCGCCGCGCAGATAGAAGGCGGGAACCGCTCGATCATCGGGATGATGCTGGAGAGCAACCTCTCCGAAGGCAGCCAGAAGCTGGGAGACGACCTGAGTTACGGCGTCTCGATCACCGACGCGTGCATCGGGTGGTCGGAAACGGAGTCGCTGTTGCTGGAGCTGGCCGACCGGATGGGCGACGTGCTCGTGCGGCGCATGGACCTCGCCCGCGCCGGCTGAGCCGGGACCGCGTCACGCGGAGCGCGTCGGAGCCGACATCACCGGAGTCAACGGTAGTAAGCGTGCTCCGTGATGGTGTGGTCCGTGGCGTCCCGGATCGCGGCCAGGTCCGGGACCTGCTCGATCAACGTCCTCTCCACGCCCTGCTTGAGCGTGATGTCGACGGCGGCGCACCCCTGGCAGCCCCCGCCGAACTGGAGGACGGCGGTGTCGCCGTCCACGACCTCGACGAGCGTCACCATGCCACCGTGGGAGGCCAGCCCCGGATTGATCTCGTTGTAGAGCACGTAGTTGATGCGGTCCTCGATCGGCGAGTCGGGGCCGACGCTGGGGGTCCGCGCGTTGGGAGCCTTGATCGTGAGCTGCCCGCCCATGCGGTCTTCCTGAAAGTCGACCACCGCGTCTACCAGGTAAGGCTCGCTACGCTGCTCGAAGTAGGCCGTGAACGCCCCGTAGTCCACCGGGACATCGTCCTCGACCGCCTCTCCCGGACGGCAGTACGCGATGCAGGTCTCCGCATGCGGCGTGCCCGGCTGCGCGACGAAGATGCGGATGCCGCACCCTTCCTCCTGCTTGGACAGCAGGTCCTTCAGGTAGTCCTGCGCGGCTTCGGAAATGTCGATCACGACGTTGCTCCCGCCAAACCCGACCAAAGAGCTTGGGTATGGTAACCCGAAACCGGCGGTCACGTCCGTCCGGCGCCCCCGGATCATGAGCCAACCTCAGGACTAGCTCTCAGGACTTCTATTGCGTTCATGCAAGGCCGGCCATACGGTAGCTGGCCAATAGATTGGCCGCCGGCGTCCTGACCCGCCGATCGACGATGACACACCCGCTGGCCGCAGCCCTCGAGGAGCGCATCCTGCTCCTCGACGGGGCGACCGGAACGATGCAGCAGTCCTTCGGCCTGACGGAGGACGACTACCGGGGCGAGCCGTTCCGGGACCATCCCCTGCCCCTGAACGGCAACGGCGACGTCCTGTCCCTGACCCGGCCGGATGTCGTGGACGCGACCCATCGGGCGTACCTCGACGCCGGCGCCGACGTCATCGAGACGAACACGTTCACCGCGACGCGCATCGCGCAGGCCGACTACGGGCTGGAAACGGCCGTGTACGACATGAACCTCGCGTCCGCCCGCGTCGCCCGAAGCGCGGCCGACGCGTACGCGGCGCCGGGGCGTCCGCGGTTCGTGGCGGGCGTGCTCGGCCCGACCAACCGGACCGCCAGCATCTCTCCGGACGTCGCCGATCCCGGCTTCCGCAACGTGCGGTTCGAGGACCTCGATGCGGCCTACCGGGAGGCCGTGGATGCACTCATGGACGGCGGCGTCGACCTCCTCATGATCGAGACGGCCTTCGACACGCTGAACGCCAAGGCGGCCCTGTTCGCCATCCGGGCGGTCTTCGACGCCCGTGGCGCGGAGCTGCCGATCATGGTGTCGGGGACCATCACCGACGCGAGCGGCCGAACCCTGTCCGGACAGACCTGTGCGGCGTTCTGGCACTCGGTAGCCCATGCGCGGCCCCTGGTCGCCGGGCTCAACTGCGCCCTCGGCCCGGAAGCGCTGCGCCCGCACGTGGAGGAGCTCGCGGGACTCGCGCCGACCTTCGTGAGCGTGCACCCGAACGCCGGCCTGCCGAACGCGTTCGGG
>JAJDTI010000184.1 GCA_022827245.1 Pseudomonadales bacterium
GCGACGTCCCGCAGGTAGGCGCGCGTCGCGTTGCCGCTGTCCCCCGGCTCCGGCAATCCCTCGATCGCCGCGCGCGTCGAGGCGAACGCCTTGCGCCGAAAGCGCTCCGGATCGTCGAACACGACCGGCGCATGCAGCCGGCTCTTCACGGCGAGCGACTGCGATGACGCGACGTTGATCAGGAAGTTCGGGGAACCGCCCGGGTCGAGCGCATCCGCCAGGCGCCCGACCCAGCCGAACTCGTCGCCCCCGTTCGGGACTCCCGTGTGCCAGTAGGCCATCGACGTGAAGTGCGAGTAGGACGGGTTGTCGTAGCCACAGCCATGGACGATCGCGAGGTCCCCGGTGCCCCACAGCCGCTGGAGGCCGAGCATGCCCGGGTTGAAACCGTAGTGATCGTCGAGTGGCAGGAGGTCGCCGGAACGAATGCCGATGGTCGGCCGATGGCGGTAGTAGGCGTCGTCTCCATGCGGGACGACCGTGTTCAGGCCGTCGTTGCCGCCGGACAGCTCGAAGACGACGAGCACCCGGTCGTCGCCCCCGGTGGCCGTCCTTGCCGCGTGCAGCCACGGAGGGGCCAGCGTGGCCAGTCCGCCGACCCCGACGCCCTGCATCAGCCGCCGGCGGCTGACGCCCGATCGCTTGTGTTCGTTCACCGTTTTCACCCGAGTTGGTATTCCGGCAGGCTGAGCAGCGCGTGCAGCACGATGCGCAGGGGCTCCTCGAGCCAGGTCGCGGCGGCCGCGACGTCGTCCGTGCCGAGTTCCCTCGACAGCAGGTCCGCCAGCCCCCGGGCCGTGCCGTCGTCGAGCGGCACGGACAGGAACCGTTCCGCGAGGCGGTCGACCACCTCGCGCGGCGTCCGCAGGTTCTCGCCGCGGATCATGCCCGCGAGGTCCAGCCGCGCCGTGTGGCGCGGAATCGGCTTGACGCGCTCGATGGCCATCTGCCAGCCGCGATAGCTGCCGTAGCGCGTGTTGAACGCCTCGTCCCGGTCCGCCAGCAGGTTCGAAGCCGCCATGGTGTCCGCGTCGGTATCCACCCCCGGCGGCTTCGTGGCCGCGGTGATGTCCATCCCGGAGCGCAGCCGCTCATGAACCGCCAGGATCTGGCCGCCATACGGCGGGTAGCGGTCCGGCGGGACGAAGGCGATGTCCGGGAAAACCACGTCGAGCACGAAGTTGCCGCGCTCGAACAGGAGGCCCGGTGTGACCCAGCTCCGCCCCTGGGACCAGCCGGCGACCGTGGGCGGATGCAGCAGGTGCTGGCCCAGGCCCCCCGTCACGACGTTGAAGTCCGGCACCCCCGGCAGTTCCTCGAGCCCGAGCTTGCGGTAGGTCGAGACGACCAGTTCCACCGGGCCCTTGATGCGTGTCGCGACGGATGCGGGCGCATAGAAGTCACGGCTCGAGAACAGCATGGCCAGGAACGGCGCGATCTCGAAGTCCGTTGCGCCGAGCCGCCGACCGAGTTCCTCCGCGAGCGCCGGGTCGAGGTCTTCGCGCACGAAGTAGCGATACAGCTTCGCGGCGACGAACCGCGCGGTCGCCTCCTGCTCCATGATCACCGCGATCACGTCCTCGCCGTCGAGTGCGCCCGTGTGACCCAGGAAGGACTTCTCGCCGTCGTCGTGGTCCTCTGCGTTGAACGCGAACTCCGTGCCGCGGAAGTTCCAGCCGGTGAATGCCCGCGCGCCCTCGCGGATGTCCGTCTCCGTGTAGTTGCCGGGGCCCATGGTGAACAGTTCCATGATCTCCCGGGCGAAGTTCTCGTTGGGGGAACCCTTCACGTTGATGCCCGCATCGAGGAAGGCGAGCATGGCCGGATCCTTGGCCACGGCGACCAGGAGCGCGTGGAAGTTCCCGAGCCCGCGCTCCTGGAACAGCTCGACCTGTCCGAGCATCTTCCGGTAGTCCCGGACCTTGTCCTCGTTGGTCGCGAAGTGCCCGTGCCAGAAGAGCGCCGCCTTCTCCTGCAGCGGACGCGGCGTCGCCAGCATCCGGTTCGCCCACCAGTAGGCCAAGCGGTCCGTCTCCAGGCGGCTGGCGCGCAGCCAGTAGAAGAAGGCGTTGACCACCGGCTGTATCGGGCGGTTGCCCCCGGTTTTCACCTGGATGCCGAGCGCTTCGCCGTCGGCCTTGGCGGCCTCCGTGGTGGCCGGACGGCTCGGCGGGAACGGGTCGAGCCCGGGGTCGAACACGCCCGAATGATCGAACGCCGGCATGACCGCGCCGCCCGGTACGCCGTCGAAATGCACCAGGCGGCGAACGGCGCCCTCGAGCCCCAGCGCGGCCAGGGCGTCGACCGCTTCCGGAGTGCCCCCGAAACCGGCCCGTTCGAGCAGGTGGGCCGCATGCGCGCGGTTCCACGCGTCCGCCGGAAGCGGCGCCAGGTCCCCTTCGCCGCCCGCGCCGTTCGCCCACGCGGGTTGCGCCAGCGCCGCGATCGCCAGTCCCCACGCGACGATCGACCAGGCTCCTGGCCGCCCCCTCATTCGCCCGTCCATCGAATCAGTCCCTCCTGCATGCACGTCGCGACCAGCCTGCCGCCGCGGTCGAACAGCCGCCCGGTCGTCAGACCGCGGGCGCCGCCCGTGGCCTCGACGGTCTGGTCGAAGAGCAGCCACTGGTCCGCCCGCGCCGCCCCATGAAACCACATCGCGTGATCGAGGCTCGTCCCGACGAGCCTCGGATCCTGCCAGCGGCGGCCGTGGCGCAGCACCGCGTGGTCGATCAGCGTGCTGTCGGAGAGGTACGCCAGTCCGGCGGCGTGCAGTCCCGGATCCTCCGGGAGCTCCTCCGTGACCCGCATCCACAGGCGCTGGTCCTCCAGCACCGGTTCGCCCGGCGGGGCCGTCGGGGGATTGACGTACCGCAGGTCCATCGCGCGCGCCTCGCCATCCCAGTCCTCCGCCTCGCCGTTGGCGCGGCTGAAGGCGTTGTAAGTGAGGGTGACGCCCTCGGGCGCGGGCGCTTCGGGCATCTCCGGGGCGGCGAACGCCGGTCCCGCCTCCGGCACGTGGAACGACACCGTCATGCGGAACAGTTCCCGGTCCTGCTGCGACGCCGTCACGGCGCGCGAGCTGAACGACCGCCCGTCGCGCACCCGCTCCACGTCGAGTTGGACCGGGAGGTTGACGTCTCCGGTCCGCAGGAAGTAGGCATGCAGGGAGTGCGCCGCGCGGTCGCGGTCCACCGTCCGCTGCGTCGCGCCGAGCCCCTGCGCCAGGAACTGGCCGCCATACATCGTCCCGCTGCGTTCCGGGGCGGCCGGGCCCACGAACCCGTCCTCGCCGCGGGCTTCGAGGTCCATCAGCGCCAGGAAGGAGCCAGGTCGGCTGCGCTTCGTCACTTGCCCGGAACTTGCCGGACTACCCGGCGGCCAGGTTCGCCTCCTCCGGTTCCGGATCGGTGATTCGGCCGCCCGTGGGTACCGGCAGGCCGGCCTCCTCGTAGGCCGAGCGCATCATCGCGGCGGCGCCCCGGAAGTCCGGACCCTCGGCGCTGTCCCACATGTTGGGGTTGGCGACGCCGAGCAGGACCGCCAGCCGTTTCGGATTCGCGTCGAGGATCTCCCGGGTGACGTTGTGGCGGTAGTCCTCCTGCGGATACAGGTACGACCGGTTGAAGTACATGGTGAGCACGAGCCGCAGGCCGTCGGTCTTGCGCGGAAACGCGCCGTGCCACATGTTGCCGTTCCAGACGACGAGCGAGCCCATGGGCGCCTCGATGGGGATCGCGGCGTCCGCGCCCTCGCCCGCGCGGGGCTGGCGCGCGTACCGGTGGCTGCCCGGCACCATGGCGAGGGCGCCGTTGTCCAGGGTGTAGTCAGTGAGCAGGAAGGCGCTGTTGCCGGTGTGGGTGTCCTTCCCCACGGGCAGAGGATGCATGACCGGCGTGTCGGCATGCAGGCCGAGGGTCGGGCCGTACCCTTCCTCGTCGCGCCATTTCACGAACGACGTGCAGCTCGAGATGCGGCAGTCGAACCCCAGCATGTAGGTCTGCAGGGCCAGCAGGTACGGGTTGCAGATCGCCTGCTGGAATACCGGATCCTCCAGCAGCAGGTAGTAGAGGATGTACTGGTGGTTGAACGGCGGCTGGACGTCGAGGTGGCCATGGGCGCCCGTGACCAGGTCGTGCTTCACCCCGGTGCGGCGTTCCGCGACCTCGAGCACCTTGTCCCGGAGTCCTTCGACCCACGCCACCGGCGCCGCCTTCCCGGGTTCCAGGATCGTGAACCCGAACGCGTCGAGTTCCGCGATGTTCTGCTCGAGTCCGAGCTTGCGGATCTCGCGATAGAGCGGCCCCAGTTCCGGCGTCGACTTCCAGTCTCCGACTTGCATCTCTTCGCACCCGCCAAAAAGGAAAGGACGCTATACCTAGCTGGCGTCCCCCGCAAGTGCCTTCCCGGCCGGACCTTCCGAGCGGCGCGCCTCGAGCGCGGCGACGATCTCGGTGTGGCGCCGGTGGTTGATGCGGTAGCGGAGGTAGAAGCCGAGGGCCAGGAGCGAGAAGATCGACGTCGCCGGACCGGCGATGAAACCCAGGTTCCAGATGGTCTCCGCCGGCACCTCTCCGCGCGTCGCGAACTCGGGGAAGTCGATCGCGCTCAGCAGGATGCCGCCGAACACCGTGCCGAACGCCTGGGTCGCCTTCTGGGAGAACGCGCGTACGGAGTACAGCACGCCCTCGCGCCGGATGCCGGTGTCGAGTTCGTGTTCGTCCGCGACGTCCGCGAGCATCGAGTTGGCGCTCGCACCGATGATGGGTGCACAGAGTGCGCCGACCGTCGATGCGGCGATGAAGATACCCAGGACCCACGGAGATCCGTTCTCGGGGAACCACGATACGTCCGCGAGACGCAGGCAGATCGGCACGTTGACCGCGGTGATCCAGGCCGCGAGGGGCAGCATCACGGACATGCGCTTGTCGAGCAGCCGCGTCAGGACGGGAATCAGCACGAACGCCACCGGGAAGGAGAAACCGCCCACGAACGCGAGGTAGAACAGGTCCTCCGTGCGGAGTCCCCAGAAGTGGACCCCCATGAACGGGCTGAACGCCGACTCGACGCCTCCCACCAGCGAGCCCAGCAGCAGGCCGAAGAACACCGCCCGGAACGACGCGTTCTTGAGCACTTCCCAGATCTCCGTGAAGAGCGTCCAGAAACGCATTTGTCCGCGCTCCTGTGTCTTCCGGAGATAGGGGATCTCCTTGCGCGTGCCGGCAACGCACAGCAGGATCGCCGTCACCATCACGGTCGCGAACGTCAGGCTCATCGTCCGGTAGCTGTGCGGGTTGAGAAAGCCCGGGTCGTACAACCCTTCGACCGTCGGAAAGTAGTAGCCGGTGATGAGCCCGTAGCACACCGCCACGGACATCGCGTAGGCGAAGGCGCTGTAGGCGAAGAGGGTCGAACGCTGGTAGTAGTCGTGCGCCATCTCCGCCCCGAGGGCGAGATGGGGAATGTTGTAGAACGTGAAGCTGGCGCGCACGAGCATGCCGAAGGTCATAAGCCAAAGGAATCCTTCGACGTCCGACATCCCGCGCGGCGGGTTGAACAGCAGCACGAAGCTGATGGCGAGCGGCAGTGCGGCCGCCAGCAGCATCGGATGTCGGCGTCCCCAACGCGTCCGGATCCGGTCCGACCACGCACCGATCAACGGGTCGGTGACGGCATCCATGGCCACGGAGATGCCGATCGCAAGGCCGACCAGCCACGCTTCGACGCCGACGACCTGCTGGTAGTAGAACAGGAGGAGGACACTCCACGCTGTGCCCATGAACGCGCCGGCGGCCTCGCCAATGCCGAACGAGGCCATCGTCGGGACCGACAGCTTCCTGGGTTCCGCCAAGATCGACTCCGGGGGCGCATTGAGAGCGGCCGAAGCGCGCGAGTGTACCCCACGCGTCAGCGCCGCTAGCTGCCGAGCCCGAGGACACGCGAACGGCCGCGTCAAGATCGGGTATGATCGTGCGCCCCCGGAACGAAGCCACTCGAAGTCTGGACGAAACGCCATGGACATGACCACCGAGCGCAAGGACGGCGTCCTGGCCGCCTCCATAGGCGGACGCATCGACGGGACGAACAGCGCCGACTTCGAGCAGGCGATTCGCACGGCCGTCCAGGACGATGACCGCGCGGTCATCGTCGATCTCGAACAGCTCTCCTACATCAGCAGCGCCGGCCTGCGGGCGGTCCTGCTGACGGCCAAGTACCTCTCGAACCAGGGCGCGAAGTTCGCGCTCTGCTCCCTGACGGGCCCGATCCGGGAAGTCTTCGAAGTCAGCGGCTTCGACAAGATCATCGCCATTCACGGATCGCGAGCCGACGCGCTCGCGGACGTGACCGGGTGACTGTCGGGGACGGGCTTGTCCCGTCCCATCTCGAATTCAGCACGGTGGCGCAAGGGGCTTGTCCGAGGCACAATGCTCTTAACTAATTGATTTAACATTATTTCGTGGCATTTGTCCGCGCTCGATCACTAGGTGCGTTGCTGGTTTTGAGCAGGGGCAGGGATGCTGGCCGTAGCGTCCGGTGCGCCGGTGCGCCGGTGCGCCGGTGCGAGCCTGGCGGGTTTTGGCAAAGGGCGGTGCAGTCTCGGCCAGGGTGAGCGGCGCGAGCTTGGGTGGTGCGGACAAACGGGGGACCACTCACGGGCGATGTGAAGGGCCGAGGAAGCAACCGCCCATCGCCCAGTCAATCCGCTACGCTGGGGCTTCCGCTGGCTCTACGCCCTGACGGATGACCCGGCATGGACGGTTGGCTATGGCCGGAAGGTCTTCCGGACATCTCGGACCCGGCGGGACGGACACGGGGGCGACGTGGTGGCATCAAGCCGCTGTTAACGGCGCCGGGCCACTCTCGGCATCAGCCGACTGAGTGTCCACGATTGGCAGCGACCCCGGAATCCGCCAGCGTCTCCGGAACACCGCCTCGGTGTCCATTCCCGCGGCGTTACCGGAGAAGGTCGCGCGCGTGGTTGCCGCGCGTCGATTTCCGCATCTAGCGTAGGGCGCGTTTCCGCAACCGCCTTCTCTAGTTCGTGGATCGGCCCCGCCTCGTCATCGGGCGTGCTCTGTCGGCAGACTCGCGATGTCCGCGCCCATGGCTTCCGCCAGTGCCATGGCACTGTCCATTGTGGTCAAGATCTTGTTCATCGCGGCGTCCACGGCGCTTCCCCTCAGGCCGACGAGGCATGTGTTCCCGTTGGACGTCTGTAGAGATGGACTCCGGCCGTTGCTCCACTCCGCAGCGTTAGCCGCCTGATAGTCGCCCGAGGGCGTCGGTGGCCGTAGTCTGGTCGATAGGGAGTCCATCGACCGGAGTCCGAGCCGTGGACGTAGCACGAAGCGCTGGCGAGGTGGCGGCCGAGCACACGACGCTGGAGCTCGAGTGCATCGACCGGATGTACCGGAGCGTGTATGTGCCGATGCTGCAGGCGGGCGCGGGGGCGGTCTGGTTCTTCCGCAAGGTGCGGCGCAATCCGGTTCCGTCGTCGGCGTTGACGGCGGCCGACGACGAACCGCTTCGTCGCGCGGCTGAACCGCTTCGCGGCCGTCGCGGCGTCCACCGCGCGGTGTCCGTGCCGCGGATCTCACGCGGCGCTGGACGAGGCACACGAAACACGCGCCAGGCGACCAGCGGCCCACCTCTAGCCCGACTTTCGCAACTCAAGGAGTTTGGCGTACCTAACTGATTGATTTTGCGTCGCCGGAACGCAACGGTCGGCACTACAAGGCCAGCCTGGCGCGGTGTCAGAGCGCGATGCGGGGGACGGGCTGTTCGGGCAGTTGCAGGTCGAGTTGCCGCAGCAGCAACCGATGCTCGGGCGATGGTTGCGTGTGGCGCGGCAGGACCAGGTGACGACCGTCCGTGGTCGGCAGATGCACGTCCACCATCTGCAGCGCAGCGAACTTCTCGAGTACCGCCCGCGGGGTCAGGCCCGGCGCGTGCCGTCGGGTGAGATTCTTCAGCGTCACCTGCAGGCAGTAGGCCAGGAAGGCGACGAAGATGTGTGCCTCGATGCGCCGGTCGAGCTGGTGGAACACCGGCCGCACGGCCAGATCGTGCTTGAGTTCCTTGAACGCCTGCTCGACCTCGGTGAGCTGCATGTAGTAGCGCCACAGGGTGGCCGGGTCTTCGCCGGTCAGGTTCGAGCGCAACAGGTAGCGGCCTTCGCGGCGGCGCACCTGGTGCAGCTTGTCGCGCCGCAACGCGAAGGTGAACGTCTGCGCCGAGACGTCCTCGTCCGCCGCGGGCAGACGGATGTCGACCAGGTGCCAGGCGCGCCCGGCCGGCTCTGCGCCAGGATGTACAGTTCGCCGTCCGCGGCCAACAGCTTCACGTCGACCGCCTCGCGCACCTGCCGCCAGGGCAGTTCGAGGAAGCGCTGTTCCAGCTTGGTCAGGCGCCCCTTCGGCGTACCGACCAGGTAGCGCACCAGCGCACCGGCGTCGCCGTGCTGCGCATCGCCGACAGCGTCTCCTCGGTGGGAATGCCGCGGTCCATGATCCACACCCGCTCCGAGCGCCCGTACTGTTGCTCGATCGCGGCCAGGAAGTCCGTCAGCGTGCTCTGCTCGCTGATGTTGCCCGGCATCACCTCGTAGGCCAGCGGGAAGCCCTGCGGCGTCACGATCAGCGCGATCACCACCTGCACGCAGTCCGGGCGCCGGTCGCGACTGTAGCCGTACCGGCGCAGGCCGTCGAACGGCCCGTCGCTCTCGAAGTAGGTGCTCGTCAGGTCGTACAGCAGCACGTCGAAGCGCGCATCGAACAGGGTCCGCCAACGTTCCTCGAGGTGCGAGAACAACGCCTTGCGGTGCGCCGGCAGCTTGTCCAGGCAGCGGTACGGCGTGTCCTTGGCCAGCACCCGCGGACCGTCCAGCAGATCCGCCATCGCGCTGTGCTCATACCAGTGCCGGTGCAGCCGCCACTCGCTGCCCGGCTCGATTAGCTGATAGCAGACCTGCGTCTTCAGAACGTCCAGCCAGCGCGTCCCCTGGCGGCTCGCCGGCAGCCGCGGGCGCCAGAACCGGTCCAGCTCCAGCCGATCCCACAGCCACAGCGCCAGCCAGCACGCACCCCACTGCCGCGGCCGATGCACGGACACCTCCGCCACCTGCACCCGCACCACCTCGCAGGACAGCTCCGGCGCCTCCCGGTCCGACGCGAACAGCGCCATCTCCCGCGACTGCGTCTCGCCGTCGAGCACCTTGATCGACCGGCACCAGGCCGCACGTTGGCTGTCATTGATCTCGCCCAGGTGCAGGACCTGCCGCTGAACCACCCGTCCATCGCGATCGCGGTGGTTCTCCACCACGCTCCAATAGCGGTGTCGCTTGCCGTCCTTGTAGCGGGTCTTGGCACGCACGAACATGCTCCGCAAGCCTGACGCCTGGCGCCGACTTGTCAACGACCAAGGTCGGCACTACAGCCGCCTCCAGCCTTCCCCAACCCTTCAAAACAATGCCTTGCGTGCGCTCACCCCGCGGATACCGGTCCAAAAAAGTGTGTTCAGCCTCTGAGTTGCGAAAGTCGGGCTAGCCGATTCCCCCACGGCGACCTGGCGTCTGGTCCCTGACGCCATGAGCGCCGCCGGCGTACGCGGGCCGCACGCCTCCCCAAGAGACTGCGTCACGGGTTTGGCGTACGTGCCATCTAGAGTGGCATGCCGCTCAACCTCGCCGTGAATCGCACAGGCGCCCCTGCAGGCGACGCCCGCGGTCCTTTGCTGGAACCCGTCGGGCCGCCCGGCGTCGCCAAGACAAGAAGAGCTAAGGGGTGCGCATGGGGATTTACTGCGCGTGTTCTGCGGGGGTCTCAGCCGCCATGGCTTCACGCATCATCATGGCTTGACGCTCCGATGCCTCGATCAACCCCAACAGGCCGCGGGTGATCGCTTGGTCCATGATGGCTTGTGCTTTCGGGTCCAACCCTTCCCGCACGTTCTGTAAGTCGCGGACCATTGCGCCCGCCACGTCCGTGGCCGCCACCAGAGGATTCACCTTAGCCGTCTCCAAGAAGCGCTCCGCTGCAAACGCAATCTTCTCGTCCGGATGCATAGTGTCGAACGTGCCATCACGCAGGACACGGTAGGCCGTCGGGTTGATGCGCTCCAACTCGGGGAGCGCAAGCGCGAGATCGTAGCCGGTCTCGTACTCGACGAGCGGCGGCTCCGCAGCGCTCGCAGCAAGGGCACCTGCTACAACGGCGGTCGTCAAAAGGATCGTTATCTTCACTGAATGCACCTCTCCCGATCTAGGGTTCCTGACAAGCTTCTTTGCAATGATTGAAGGATGCTACGCAGCCTCGCATGCGCATGAGGTAACGGTTCGTCGCCAAGTCTGAACTCGTTCGCAGATTGGTACGGGCCGCTTCCATTGATGTCCGGTAAGTCTCGCCGCAATGCGGCCCGGGGTTTCTCTGGTCGCAGAGTCGCTGGGTTCTCTCTGCGGCTGCGACGTGACTGTTGTATTCCTCGTAGGCATCGGCCACGTCACTGAGCCAGTCGGTCAGCGCACTGGCGGTGCAAGGCCCCTGGGTCAGTAGGCACCCGAGCCAGCACGCCCCTTGACTAATTTGGCCGTGCGCCGTCATGAACAGCCCCCCGCTTATCGCGACGACAGCGAGCCAAGACAGTGTTTTTCCTTTGATGCTCACGTTGCTTCCTGCCTCCCGTCTAAGGGACACAGGGGTCCAGTGGCGTTGTCTGCTGCCCCGGGCGGTAGCGTCAGCACCGCCGAGGGCAGGAAGAGTGTGGGAAGTTGCATTTACGTTGACCTCCGGTTGTCACGGGGACCTGCGGTTGGTTCCGCAAATCCGCTTTTGCGGAGCCGATCGGGGAGGTCGAGAGATGTTTGAGCGAGCTCCAGCCACCGAGGGTGAGACCGGCCCCGGAGTCGGGTTCAGGTTGCATTTTCGCGACAAACTGCCTAAGAGCAGGCTTCGCGGATTGCCAGGAACGCCGGGCAGATGTTCCGGTCGGCAGGGAATCTGCGTCTGGCTGGCTCTGTCCGTCTTTGGCGATCCAGATCGTGGAACTCACCTAGACAAGGACGACATGGCAAGCCGCACGAGAGACCGGCAGTGCAAGGGCAACGAAACCGACAGGAAGAAATCCGGGGAGGCGAGCAGTGGCACGGATCTGACTGAGCGGGCGCTTTCAACGGGCACCCACCACGCTTACCGCCGAGCGCTGGCACGATTCGACGATTGGTGCGATGGAAGGCCGAAGACCGACTCCCTACTGGCTGAATACCTCGAGGTGCTCTTCCATCGGGGGCTAGCGCCTGCGACAGCGTCTGTCGTGGTAGCTGCAGTCGCAGATCGGGCTAGGCGCGAGGGTGCGCAGCCGCCGCTCGGAAAAAAGACCGACCAGGCGCTCTCTGGCTTTCGCCGCGATGGCGCTGGGCGAGGCCCGGGCCAAGTCGTCGGTGTTTCCTGGGACCAAGCCGATCACATGGCAACTCTCGCCTCACGAAGCTGCACCGGTGCGGCGGCTGCGCGCGATGCACTGCTCCTCAGCATCAGTTCGGATTGCATGTTGCGCGTGGCGGAGACGTCCGCGCTCGACGTTGCCGACATCACCTTCGAGGACGACTGGCTGCGCGTGATCGTGCGGCGCAGCAAAAGCGATCAGGAAGCCCGCGGAACGGTGCTATACGCGGGCCTGCCGACGGTACGGTTCGCGCGGAAGTGGTTGCGGATTGCGGGCATCGACGACGGCCCCCTGTTTCGTCCCGTGAACAAAGCCAGTCGCGTCGCCGGTACGCGCCTCAGTCCACGCAGTATGCGCGACATCGTCAAGCGTCGCGCGGCGCAAGCCGGCGTCCAGGGGCGCGTCTCCGGGCATTCGCTCCGGGTGGGAGCCGCACAGTCACTACGCGACGCAGGCGCGACGACGCCGGAGTTGCTTGCAGCAGGGCGTTGGAAGCGAGTCGAGACAATGGCGTCCTACACCAGGACCCAGGAGGCCGCGGCAGGGCCAGTGGCACGACTTCGCTACGGAGTAGTCCCGCCGAATGGACGCACACCGCCCAACGTCCAAGGCGGAGCACTGACGGAAGCGGGACGGAGAACCCGCCCAGCCGCTAGTACAGCGCACCAGTTGAAACGGACAACAAGGCAGATGCGTCGCATGAAAAAAGCGACTAGAAGGGTCGAGAAAAGGCTTGCACGCCTCGAGAAGGCCATGCTAGGGTCCGGAAAAGCGGATTTGCGGAACCAATCGCAACCGTTTGATATAAAAGAATCTTTCAGTATTGGAAGCGCTGAACTTCCGTCTCTGTACCCTCGCACAGAGATTCAGCGCAAGGCAAGCGTTTGTGCGCCCGTTGTCACCTGCTGCACGCCGTGTTCTGGTCGCTGCCGTTGACGTGTGCTAGGCGGAGTTCGGAACCCAACGGCGCGGAAGATACCGACGCGCGGGCCGCGCATTTGGTTTAGCGGCGGAAGAGCGGGGCGTTCAGAAGTGCAGCATTCCCACAACCTATGGCGTCACTGGCGCAGTATGGGGCGCGGCGGCTGACGGGTGGTCCGGGGACGGAAGCTCGGGAGATGCCGGCAACACCACCGCCGCCACCGTGTCAAGCCGCCGACGCGGCTCCTGCGCTGCGTTGCGGCCCTGGCGGGTGACACAGCGCCGACGGCGGCGGGAAGGTTAACGATGGCCCGTTCCTGCGGTTGGGTCATGGCCATTACCTTCGCTACATTGGGCTCTGGCGTCCATCCGGTCATCCCGCCGGAGGCCGAACCGCCGCCGAAGTCGAGCGTGCCGCTACGCCGCTTCCGCTACGACGTCTGGACCTGACCTGTTTCGGTGGACAGTTTACTTTTGGGGCGAACGCCCCGTGAATGGAGCGACGTCGGCCGGTTCCGGACCGACCGACAGCGCCCGATGCGCGCCGCCCGCTTTCAAAGCGGGCGGGCGGCGCGCTGTCCGAGAACCTCGAACGGGGCGGCAACGCGATCTTGAGGGAGAGCGTCA
>JAJDTI010000186.1 GCA_022827245.1 Pseudomonadales bacterium
GCGGACCGGTGGATCCGCTCCCGGGCCCGGGAAATGATCGAAGCCGTCACCCGCGCGATGGACACGTACCGCTTCGATCTCTACGCCAACGCCGTCTACGAGTTCGCCTGGCACGAGTACTGCGACTGGTACCTCGAACTGACCAAACCCGTGCTCTGGGACGAGAGCACGGACCCGGCGAGTGCCCGGGGCGTCCGCCGCACCCTGCTCGAGGTTCTGGACGCAGTGCTCCGCGCCGCGCACCCCATCATGCCGTACATCACGGACTCCCTGTGGCGGGAGCAGGCCGCCGTCTCGGGCAACGGAGCCCCGGGCAACGGGGCCGGGACGATCATGCTGGCCCCTTTTCCGGAACCCGAGGACTTCGACGACGATCCCGAGGCCACCGCCGCGATCGAGTGGCTGAAGGCCGTGGTGGTCGGCGTCCGCACCATCCGCAGCGAAATGAACGTACCGCCGCGCACGTCGATCGCCCTGCTGCTGCAGGGCGACGACCCAGTCGACCGGTCCCGTCTCGACGCGACGCGGACGCTGCTCTGCCGGCTGGCCGGCATCGACACGGTCGAGTGGCTCGAGGAAGGTGCGGAGGCTCCCCCGGCGGCGGTCCACGTGGTGGGGGACCTCAAGGTCCTGGTCCCGCTCGAGGGCGTTATCGACGTCGACCGCGAGCGCGGGCGCCTGTCGAAGGAGATCGCCAAGTGCTCCCGGGAGGTCGAGCGCGTACAGGCGAAACTCGGCAACGAGAACTTCGTCGCGAAGGCGCCGGACCACATCGTCGCCGCCGAGCGCGACAAGGCGGCGGACCTGTCGACCAGGCTCGACGCGTTGCGTGCCCAGTTCGACCGTCTCGACGGGCTGTAGCCAACGCCACGGAGAGGTTCCGGACCCCTCCTTACTCAGAAACGCTCAGAAGTGCGCGCGCCCCGTGAGCACCAGCCGATGGTCGGTCTCCACGGGGTAGAGTTCCACCCGTTCCCCCGCCAGTTCCAGGTAGACGGGCGGCTGCCAGGAGGTGCCCCGCAGGCGGTAGCTGACCCCGAAGCGCACCCGCCGCCGATCGCGCGCCGAGAGATCGAACTCCCCGAACGAGGTGACCAGACCCGGACGGTGCGCAAGACCGGCACCGTAGCCGACGCGCCCCGCGAGCCCCCAACCGGGGCGCATGCCGCCCATGCCGCGCCGGTAGTCCCTGCGCCAGAGCATGTCCGTCATGTCCGCGGCGCCGCCCCACCGCGGCGCGAGCGACAGGCTCCACCCGCGGCCGTCCGTGCTCGGGCCCACCACGATCGCGGCGCTCAGGCCGTTCTCCGAGTAGCCCTCCACCGCGTGCATCGCCACCGTGCGACCCTTCAGTTCCACCCCGACGTTGGGACTGCGGAACCGCACGCCGCCGGCCACCTCCAGTGCGCCACCGGTCTGGCCGTCGCCGCCGTCGAAACGTCCGCCGATGTCGACGAACGGGACCAGGGTGGCCCCGCCGAGCTGCAGGGGCCACGAGCCCTCGACGCCCACGCGCACCTGGTGCACGCCGACCGAGAGACCCTCGACCGCCGCGAGACCGTCGCCGGTCTCGAGTTCCACGAAGCCGGCGTCGCCCCGCACGGCCAGGTCCACGCCGAGCGAACGACCGAGGTCGAAGCGCAGCCCGGCCACGGCCATCGACATCGAGAGATCGGCCGGCGGGCCGGCCTCTTCCCCGTCCCGCACCGCGAGCGCCTCGCCCGTGCCGAAGCCGAGAATGGCCCACAGCCGGGCCCTGTCGTGCGGCGACCACTGGACATAGGGGTGGACGGTGGTGAGCTCCGTCTCGAGCGTCCCCGCCCCCGCCGCTTCGCCGCCGAACTCGTAGGAGACGTCGGCCTGGGCGTGGGAGACGGCGACCCCGGCCACCCAGGCCTCGCCGCGCGCGTCGACGCCCAGGTATCCCGAGGCCATGTCGCCGTCGTAGGCGCCCGCCTCCGGTTCGCTGTCGAAAGCCCAGTAGTCGCCGCCGCCCCAGACGCCCCAGGACACGGCCTGGCTGCCGATGCCGATGAGCGGCATCTCGAAGCCGAAGTCCCGCTGCGTCGGTTGGCCGGTCGTCTGCCACGCGAGGCCGGTCGCATCCGGGTGTCCGCCCATGGCGCCCGGCAAGCCGTCCGCCGCGCCCCCGGTCGACCATCCCGTTTCCGGCAGCCCCGACTCCGGCACCGCGTATCGAACGTCCGCCTGTCGGATCGTCGCGTCGCCCGCCATGTCGAGCCGAGTGCCGATGGTGTTCGTCGCACTCCACAGCAGCCCGCGACCGATCGTCGCCAGCGCATCGCCGAGCACCGCCTTCTCCGCCGCGCTGGCCCCCACCGTTACGCTCAAGGACAGCACGAGCCGGGCGTTCGTGGCCGTGACCACCACCAGGCCGACGCCTTCGCCAACCGGAGTGACCGTCACGACGGTGCCTGACGCATGCGCCCCGACCACGCCCGGATGCTCGGACGTCGCCACGAGCGCGCCGTAGTTCCGCACGCCGACTTCGGTCAGCACGCCCGCGAGATCCGCGGTCCACGGCGTACCGATCGTGAGCGCCGGCACCTCGAGTTCGACCGTGATCTCCGGACCCACGCGGTGCCCGCCCTGGGCCGCCAGGGCGTCGAAGCGCAGGTCCGCCGGCTGGCCGTCGGCGTCCTCGATGGCCCCGCCGGCAAGCGCATTGGCGGCGACACTGACGCCGTCGTCGTCGACGTCCCCCGTCTGCACGACATAGCGGAAGACCAGCGACGGCGTCCCGCTCCCCGACGCCAGCGCGGCGGAACGCGAACGACCGCCCACGGACAGCGTCAGGACCGGGTCCCCGGTGACGTGGACCGCGCGGTCGAAGGTCACGGTGATCTCGATTCCCTCGCCCTCGGCGTACATGCCGGCGGCGGCCGGCCGCGAGGAGATGCCAACGTCCAGGACCCTGGCGGCCGGCGTGGCGGCGTACACCTTGTGCCGGGCAGCAGCGGGTAACGCTTCGAAAGTACGGTCCGCCTCATTGCCGTGGCCGTCGTCGATCACGCCGCCGGTCAGAGAGTTCGCCGCGACGCTGATCCCGTCCTCGTCCCGGTCGTCGCCGCCCACGACGTAGCCGAACAGGAGCGTCCCGGTCCCGCTGCCGGAGGAGAGCGCCGCCTGGCGGTTGCCACCGCCCATCGACAGCGTCAACACGGGGCTGCCGGTCACGTGCACAACCTCGTTGAACGTCACCTCGAACTCGATGACTTCGTCCTCTTCGTAGGCGTCATTACCGGCGGGAGTCGAGACGATCCGCACCTCCGAGACGGTCGGCGCTACGGCGTCCACACGCTGCCCGGCGTCCGCCGGCAATGCGGCGAACGCTCTGGTGACGGCATTGCCCCCCGCATCTTCAACCACACCGCCCGTCAACGCATTCGCCGCGATGCTCACGCCGTCCTCGTCACCGTCCCCTTCGCGCACGACGTAGCCGAACGTCAGGGTGTTCGTCCCGCTCCCTGAGGCGAGCGCCGCCTGACGCGTGCCGCCCCCTATGGACAGTGTCAGGACGGGGTTGCCGGTCACATGGACCTCCTCGTCGAACGTCACGGCCACCTCGATGATCTCGCCGGCTTCGTAGGTGGCATTTCGTTCCGGAGTCGAAACGATCCGCACTCCGGAAATGGTCGGGCCCACGGCATCCACACGGTGGGCGGCATCGGCCGGCAACGCCGCGAAAGCCCTCGTGACGGCAATGCCGCCCGCATCTTCGATCGTACCGCCGGTCAGGACATTCGCGGCAATGCTCACACCGTCATCGTCGTTGTCTCCCTCCCGCACGACGTACCGGAACGTCAGGGTGTCGGTTCCGCTGCCGGATACCAGGGCCGCATCACGCGTCCCGCCGCCTACCAGCAACGCCAGGACCGGCTCGCCGCCCACATGCACGACCCCGTCGAAGGTGACCACGACATCGATGGCCTCTCCCGCCAGATAGGTCTGATCGTGGGCGGGACTGGAAACAACCGCAACTCTCGTTACCGCCGTTATCTTCACGGTGCCGTCCACCTTGTGATCGGCCTGCGCAGGCAGCCCATCGAACGTCAGCACGACCCCATTTCCGTTCACGTCGGCGATCACCCCGCCCGACAGCGCGTTGGCGGCGATGCTGACGCCGTCTTCGTCGACCTCGCCCCCCTGGATGGTGTACCCGAACGTCAACGTGTTCGTACCGCTCCCCGATGCGAGCGCTGCCTGGCGCGTGCCGCCCCCTATGGACAGTGTCAGGACGGGGTTCCCGGTCACATGGACCGCCTCATCGAACGTCACGGCTACCTCGATGATCTCCCCGGCTTCGTAGGTGGCATTTCTTTCCGGAGTCGAGACGATCCGTACTCCGGAAACGGTCGGGCCCACGGCATCCACGCGGTGGGCCGCATCGGCCGGCAACGCCGCGAAAGCCCTCGTGACGGCAATGCCGCCCGCATCTTCGATCGTACCGCCCGTCAGGGCATTCGCGGCAATGCTCACACCGTCATCGTCGTCGTCACCCTCCCGCACGATGTAGCGGAACGTCAGGGTCTCCGTTCCGCTACCCGACACCAGGGTCGCGTCACGCGTCCCGCCTCCCACCAGCACTGCCAGGATCGGCTCGCCGCCCACATGGACGACCCCGTCGAACGTGACCGCGACATCGATCGCTTCTCCCGCCAGATAGGTCCGACCGCGCGCGGGACTGGAAACAACCGCAACTCTCGTTACCGCCGTGATCTTCACGGTGCCGTCCACCTTGTGCCCGGCCTGCGCCGGCAGCCCCGCAAACGTCATTACGACCCCATTCCCGTTCACGTCGGCGATGACGCCGCCCGCCAACGCGTTGGCGGCGATGCTGACGCCGTCCTCATCAACCTCGCCTTCCTGGACGGTGTAGCGGAACGTCAACGTGTCGGTGCCGCTTCCCGAGACGAGCGCAGCCGCCCGGGAAACGCCACCAACCGACAGGGTCAGGATCGGGTCTCCTGTGACGTGCACCACGTCGTCGAACTTGACGGCGACCTCGATGGCCTCGCCGAGCACGTACGTCTCATGCCGGGCCGGGCCCGACACGACGCGCACTTCCAGCACCGTCGGCCGGGCGGCGTCGACCTTGTGGCCGGACTGCGCGCGCAGCCCGGCGAAGATCCGGGACACCGGGTCTCCGCTCGCACCGGATATCGCTCCTCCCGACAGCGCGTTCGCGGCGACGCTAATGCCGTCCGCATCGACGTCGCCCTCTTGGACGGTGTAGCGGAAGGTCAGCGTGTCCGTCCCGCTGCCGGCCAGGTACGCGGCGGAACGCGTGCTCGGACCAATGGAGACGCCGAGCACCGGGTTTCCGGTCACGTGGACCGCGGCGTCGAAGACCACCGCGATGTCGATCTGCTCGCCCGGGCCGTACGTGTCCCCGCTCGACCCCGGCTGGGAGACCAGGCGGACCGTTGTCACCCGTGGCCCCACGATGCCGTTCACCTTGTGCCGGGGCTGCGCCGGGAGCGCCGGGAAGTAGACCCTGACCTCCCCGCCGGTCCCGCTGGTGATCTCGCCTCCCCGCAGGGCGCCGCTCGCAATGCTGATCCCGTCCTCGTCGAGGTCGCCGGCCTGGACCGTGTAACGGAAGCGGAGCGCCCGCGTGCCGCTGCCCGTCGTGAACGTCGCCGCGCGCGTGTTGCCTCCGATCGAGAGCTGCAGGATCGGGTCGCCGGTGACGTGCACGACGCCCGCGAAGGTCACGGTGACCTCGATGTCTCCCTCGAGGCCGTAGGTGTCGCCGGACCGCGGGGCCGACACGATCGCCAGGGTGGCCTGGACGGAACCGAGACCGCGCACCCGGTGCCCCGGGTCCGCCGGCACCCCGGCAAACGTCCGGACCGCAGCGTTGCCCACGCTGTCCTCGATCACCCCCTGCCGCAGCGCGCTCGGCGCGATGCTGATGCCGTCGTCGTCCCGGTCGCCCTCCTGGACCGTGTAGCGGAACGTGAGCCGCGTCGTGCCGCTGCCGGTCGCGAAGCCGGCATCGCGCGAGTGGGCGCCGACGGACAACGTAAGGACCGGCTCGCCGGTGACGTGGACCTGCGTGTCGAACGTCACCTCGACCGTGATGGCCTCGCCGGTGCCGTAGGTGGAGCCCGACTGCGGCGCGGACACGATCTCCACCTCCGTCACGAGCGGCGGTTTGAGACCTCCGGCGTTCACCTTGTGCGCCGCCTGGGCGGGCACCGGTGGCACCTCTCGCGGATACTGCTGGCCCATTGGCCCCGGGGCGTTTCCCGCGTGGTCCCGGATGCACCCGCCCTGCAGAGACGTCGGACCCACGCTGATGCCGTCATCGTCGACGTCGCCGATCTGGACGACGTAGCGGAAGCGCAGGGACCGCGTACCGCTGCCCCCGACGAAGTCCGCGGCCCGCGTCAGTTCTCCAACGGACAGCAGCAGCGTGAGGTCCACGGGCGAGCCCGTGATGCACGGCGAGATGACATGCATGATCTCGCCGAAGACCACTGAGACTTCGATGGCGTCGCCGGCGACGTACGTATCGTCGGGTCCCGCATCAGAGGTGATCTCAACGCCCGTGACCTGTGGCGCGACGGCGTCGACCTTGTGGGTGTTTTGATCCGCCAGCGGCGTCAGTGTGCGTACCGCAGGGTTGCCTGCCTTGTCAGTGATCGTGCCGCCCCGCAGGGCGCCGGCCTGGACGGAGATGCCCGCCGCGTCCCCCTTGGCATCGAGGTCCCCTGCCTGCACGACGTAGCGGAAGGTCAATTGCCTCGGGCGCACAGCGAGCAACGTCGCAGGTCGCGACAGGGAGCCGACGGAGATCAGGAGTTCGGGCGCACCCGACACCACGACCTCGTCGTCGAACGACACCGTGAGGTCGATGTGGTCACCCGCGGCGTAGGTGTCGTCGTCGCCCGCATCGGAGACGATCTCAACGCCCGTCGCCTTCGGCGCCACGCCATCCACCATGTGGCTCGGGTCGGCCAGACCTGCTGGGACAGTGGTGGCGACATCGTCCCCACCCCCGTCCGTCAGAGTCCCACCCGTGATCGCGTCCGTCCCGAAAGAGATTCCGTCGGGAGCCTCGTCACCGTCCCGTACACGGTACTGGAACAGCAGTCTCCGGCTACCACTCCCGTCGACGAAACGCATTGATCGCGACTGGGTACCGAATTGGAGTCCGAAGGTGAGGCCGGGGGACGGGTCAGGGTTGTGGTTCACATGGACAACCTCGCCGAACGATACGGCGACCTCGATCGCGTCGCCCTGCGCGTAAGTGCTGTCCGCGCCCGGATCGGAAATGATGTCGGCACTTTGGGCCACCCCCGCTGCAGGCAACGCGACCAGCACCGCGGCCGCCACGAGGGCGCGCGGGAGCGGGAACGGGCAGCGTGCCCGCGGCCGGCGGCCGGTCGTAGCCATCTGTCCTCCCTGCACGGGCGAGCGGACGTGTCCGCCGCCCAGGCGTTCCGAACGGAACTACCGCGCAGGAAGGATGCGCACCTGCCGGTGCCGACCTGCCCTCCGTCGTCCCCCTCCCCGAAGGGGGCCGCGGGTTATAGCACGGTGGAAAACATGTGGACAACCGCGGTCATGGACCACGGCGGAGCACCCGGGGCGGCCGGTGCAAGCCCGTCCCCGAAAAGGGCGAAGGCCCTGGCGGCGTCAGTCCAGGTGGTAGACCCGAGCCGCGTTGTCGTGCAGCACCTTGCGGGTGATCTCGGGCGGCACGTCGCGGAACTTGTGCTCGATGTCCGTGCGGGCGTCCTTCGAGAACGGATGCGGCCCCGGCGAGATGCTCGTCGGGTGCGGGAAATCCGTCTCGTAGAAGAGGTTGTCCGGGAAGATGTCCAGCGTGCGCCGGGCGCTTTCCTCCTCGAACCAGAAGCTGCCGTAGATCTGGCGCCGGAAGTACTCGCTCGGCTTGAGCCTGAGGTCCGGCCGCGAGACGGTCGCGCCCTGGTTCAGCCACTGCCAGTCCATCGACTCCAGGAGGAACGGCAGGTAGCCGACCCCGCTCTCCACCGAGACGAAGCTGAGCTTCGGGAACCGTTCGCAGATTCCGCTGACGATGAGCTCGCAGATGCAGGTCGCGTTGCTGAGGAACAGCATGGTCGAGAGCTGCATGACCGTCGCCAGCCGGTCGTGGCCGGGCCAGATCGGCGTGCCGCGGTCCGCGCCGATGTGGAATGCGACCGGCAGACCGAGGTCCTGCGCCGTCTCCCACAGGGGATTCCAGTAAGGATCCGGCAGCCAGGGCAGCCCGAGCCCGTCGGGCTGGCTCGTCATCAGCACGGCGCGATGGCCCATCTTCGCCGCCCGGTGCACCTCGGCCACGCACTGCTCCATGTCCCACAACGGCAGCGCCATCTGCGCCAGCAGCCGGTCGGGATCCACGCCGCACCAATCGGTGAGGAAGTCGTTGTAGGCCTGGACGCACTCGAGGGCGAGCTTCGGTTCCTTCTGCGCCAGCCGGCCGTGCTGGCCGCCTCCGCTGATGTTCAGGTTCGGGAAGACGGCCATGGCGTGCACGCCCATCTCGTCCATGGCGCGGATGCGCGCCGCGGCATCCCAGGACCCGGGATGCGCGTCGGCGAGGGTGTGCGGATGGCTCGGATGCGGCCGGTCGTGACCGGCCCAGGCCATGAAGGCCGTGGGGATCGTCGGCTGGCCGTCGAGGATCCACACGTCGTCGTCGGGGTCCCAGTCGAACAGGCCCGACGGCAGGAGCGGGCTGTCGGTACCTTCGGACCCGAGCCCGAGATCCCGGCACTTTACGACGTGGGGCACCAGGTCTCCCCACTTCTTCGACACCCGGCTGGTCCAGAGATCCTCCGGTTCGCAGATGTGCGTGTCGATGTCGATGACCTGGATCGTGTCGGCGATCGCCTGTGCCATGTCGCTTCCTCCTCTACGACGTTGTCCGCGTCTCCCGCGTCCGCTCAGCGTACCGGGCATGCCCACGGAAGTCCGGCCCTTCCGCACCCCAACCCATCGGGTCGTCCGCCCCCAGGATGCGGGCGAAGCGGGCGCCGCGCCGCTTCAGCATCTCGTCCGGCACGTGGTGCTGGTACTTCTCCTGCGTCTTGAGCGCGCGGTGACAGTGATAGGACGTGACGTTCAGGCGGATCCCGGGATTGGTGCGCCGGAAAGCGCCGTGCCAGGTGCCGCCGTGCCAGAGGATGAGCGACCCGACTTCCGCCTCCACGGGCACGGCCCGGTCGACGCCCTCTCCAGGCAGCGGCTGCCGGGCGAGCCGGTGCGAGCCGGGCACCACCGCCAATGCCCCGTTCTCCTTCGTGTAGGGCGTGAGCACGAGCGCCGAGTTGCACACCAGGTCGTAGCCGAGGGGCAGGACGCCTTCGGGCGAGCCGGGCGAATCGCTGTGCAGGTTGAGGGTCAGCTTGTCCGTGATGTCCGGGTTGTGCCAGCGGACGAACGCCACCATGCTCGACAACTGTCCCATGCCGCGCAGCATGTAGTCGATCATCGCGCCGAGCGCCGGATTCTCCAGCCACTCCTCGAACACCTCGTCCTCGAACAGGAGGTAGAAGAGGAGGTACGAGTCGCCGTTGGTGACGTCCGTGATGTAGCGACCGGGATTCCCGGCCCGGTCGAGTTCGTGCGTGACGCCGGTGCGCTCCTTCGCTACCCGCAGGACCGCGTCCCGCACGCGTCCGACGAAGTCGGGTGTGGAGACACGTTCGGGGGGCACGACGGCGTAGCCCTTGTGGTCGAGCTGCAGGGCGTACTCCGTGAGCCCGAGGGTCTCCAGGCGGCCGAAGATGTCCTCCTGCTGCGTCCCGAACATCGGAGGCCGCTGCTGGCGGCGTTCGTACAGCGCCTTCAGCTCCTCCCGGGTCAGCGCCACCTCCTCTTCCGCCCCCGACTCCAGATTGCGTGCCTCGCTCACGTCCAATCCCCCAAGCACCCGAACGTATCGCGCCACCCTATCGCAGATCCGCCAGCCGGTCGATCAGTCCGCGCTCGCTGTAGGTGCGGACCTCGGGGCCGTCCGAGCCCGGGCACGTGTTGCGCCCCGAGCAGGTGTTCGGCCAGTTCGTCGTGCTCAGCACGTAGCCCTGGTTGCGGAAGTGCTCGTACCGCGTGAGCACCACCAGGACCACGTCCTCTTCCCGCCACACGTAGATCTTCTGGCCGTCCAGGCCGAGCGCCGCCACGACCTCGATCGGCGGCGTCCACCCGTCGAGGAACGTGCTGTTCAGCACCCACCACTGGAAGCCGTAGACGGCGCTGTGGGCGGTCAGGCTCTCCGCGACGTAGTCCTCCGGGAGGATGCGCGTCCCGTCCCACTCCCCGCCGCGCGAATAGAGCAGGCCGACCCGGGCGAAGTCGTCCGGCCGCATGTCGATGCAGCAGTAGGTCATCGGGTTGACGCCCGTCGGATCGAACCAGAGTCCCACCGTGGCGGGGTCGATGCCGATCGGCTCGAAGACCTCCCGCGATACGTACGTGTGCGCGTCCGCCCCCGTGGCCCGCAACAGGAGCAGGCCCATGAGCTGCGAGTTGGCGTTGGAGTAGACGAAGGTCGTTCCCGGTACATCGACGAGCGGGAGCTCGAGCGCGAACCGGGTCTGGTCCTCCTCGACGAAGATGCCGACGTCCGCCGGATACCCGGAGCGCATCTCAAGGATGTTCCGCACGGTGATGTCTTCCTTGTCCGTACCCTGCCACTCGGTCAGCAGTTCGCTGGCCGGCTGCTCCAGCGACGCGATGTCCCCCGCGGCGAGCGCGACGCCGATGGCGGCGCTGTAGATGCTCTTCGCGACCGACCAGCTCGTGCCGTAGCTCTCGCCGTCGTAGCCGTCGGCGTACCGCTCGCCGATCACGTGGCCGCGGTCGACCAGGACGGCCGACTGCACCGCCTCGTCGGTGAAGACGTGATCGAGGAGGGCATCGACGGCCGAGGCTGCGACCTCGAGGTCCGCCGGGGCCGTCCGCTCGAGGGTCCAGCTCGGCGGCGGTACGGTCGACTCCGGGGGCGGCGCCGCGGTCGGCGGCGCGGCGCTTCCCCCACCACCGCCACCTCCCCCGCACCCGACGAGGACCAGCACGGCGGGCGCCAGCCTGACCCACCACTCTCCTCGCGACGGACAGGCCGCCATAAACTCCCCAAGCAACAGGTTGCGCCGGGAATCCTAGACGTAGGGGACGGGCTTGTCCCGTCCCGTTGTAGAGTACCCGGCCCACCGGAGCCTGCGGAACCACGCATGTCGCGCACCGCTACGAAGATCACGGACACGCTCTACGAGTACCTGTTGCGGGAGGGCATCCCCGAGTCGGACGCGGCCCGCGCGCTCCGCGAGGAAACGCGTTCGGCAACCCAGTGGCACGGTATGCAGATCTCGCCCGAGCAGGGCGCATTCATGCACCTCCTGGTCCGGCTCCTCGGCGCGCGGCGCGCGATCGAGGTGGGCACGTTCACCGGCTACAGCGCCCTGGTGGTCGCGGAAGCGCTGCCCCCGGACGGCCTGCTCGTCGCCTGCGACGTGTCGGAGGAGTGGACCGCGGTGGGGCGACCCTTCTGGGAACGCGCCGGCGTCGCCGGCCGGATCGACCTCCGACTGCAGCCTGCCGTGGACACCCTCGACGAACTGATCGCCCAGGGGGATGCCGGCACGTTCGACCTCGCCTTCATCGATGCGGACAAGGCGAACTACGGGACGTACTACGAGCGGTGCCTGACGCTCGTACGCACGGGCGGCGTCGTCGCGGTGGACAACGTCCTGTGGGGCGGCCGCGTCGCGGACCCGCGCGCCAACGACGACGACACGAACGCGATCCGGGCCCTGAACGCGAAGATCCGCGGCGACCGCCGCGTACACGCGGCGACGGTGCCGATCGGCGACGGCCTGACGCTGGCGCTGAAGCAATGACGGACTTCGACACCTTCCTGAACGCGGGCTGGAACGACCATGCGGCAGAGCCGGAAGCGGTCTTCGCACGCTGCCGGGACGCCGCCGCCCTCGTCGAGGAGCCGGGACAACTGGCGGCCCTCGGCATCCTGGCCGCGCACGTCAGCGGCGAGCACCTCGGCCGCTGGGACGAGGGCGCCGCGTTCCTGGACGCGCTCTGCCGGCACGGAAGCTACCGCTCCGACGAGCCCGGCGGCCGCCAGCTCCACCTGTCGAAGGCGTCCCTCCACCTGGCTTCGGGCCAACGCGACGCGGCCGAGCGGGAGCTCGCCGCCGCCGCTGCCGCGGAACATCACCCCGCGTCGCCCCGCGTGCGCATGCTGGCGGCGACATCCGCGGCCCTCGCCGGCCGGGCGCGCACGACCGAGGCGATGGCCCTGTTCGAGGAAGCCCTCGCGCTTGCGGCGTACGATCCGCCGGCCGACGACCCCGCCGCCCGCGCGCTCGCGGTGACCGGCAACAACCTGGCCGTCGAACTCGAGCAGGCCCCGGACCGCGACGGCGCCGGCACGCAACTGATGAAGACCGCGGCGGTCACCGCGCGCACGTATTGGGAGCGCGTCGGCACGTGGGTCAACGTGAAGATCGCCGAAGTGCGGCTGGCGCACACGCATCTCGCGGCCGGCGAGGCGGACGCCGCCCTCGCCCACGCGCACGCCGCCCTCGCGCTCTGCGACGAACAGGACGCACCCGACGCGCACCGCTTCTACCCCTGGGTCGCGGAGGCGCTCGCGCTCCACGCCCTCGGCGACCCGGCCGCGGCGCTGGAGGCGAGCCGGCGCGCCGAACGCGCGCTGGCGACGATGGACAGCGAACAGTGGCCGGGCGCGGGCGCCGATCACGAGTCCCTGCGCAACACCCTGTCGGGCAGCGGCGGCGCGGGAGGCGTCGGGTGACGCACCTGAACCGCGCGGTCGCCGGACTCGCCGGCGGGGGCCCGATCTTCTACACCGGCGGCCACACGGGCGCCGAACTCACCTTCGAGGCCGGCAGGGCGGCCGCCGCTACCTGGGCCGACTACATCAACGTCGGCATGGAGCACGGCACGTTCGACCTGCCCGGGCTCGACCGCTTCATGCAGGGCCTCGCCGCCGGCCACCGCGAGTCGGGGACCGGCCCCATGCCCGCCGTCGTCGTCGAGTTGCCGGTGGAAGGCGCGTCCGCGGAAGTCGTGCGCGCCAACGCCTGGCAGGCGCGGCAACTGCTGGCCCGCGGTGTGCACGGTCTCATGCTGTGCCATGCGGAATCGCCCGACGCGGTCGCGGCCCTGGTCGAGGCCGTCCGGTTCAGCTTCCGCGGCGGGCTACGCGGCGCCGGCGGTCACGTCTCGGCCGCGAAGATCTGGGGCGTCTCGCCGGCGGAATACCTGGAGCTCGCCGACCCCTGGCCCCTGAACCCGGACGGCGATTTGCTGATCGGGCTCAAGATCGAGAACCGTCGCGCCCTCGAACGCGCCGAGGAGACCACGCGCGTCCCCGGCGTCGCCTTCGCGGAGTGGGGGCCGGCCGACATGTCGATGTCGTTCGGCTACCGGGGAACGCCCGAGGACATCGCCCGGCCGGAACTGGCGGCGGCGCGCGAGCGGGTTTTCCGCGCCTGCCGGTCGGCGGGCATCGCGTTTCTCGAGGGGGCGACCCGGGACACCGTCGGAGAGAAGATCGACGAGGGCGTACGGGTGTTCAATGCCGCTGACGAGGAGACCGCCCTGCAGGGCCGAGCCCACGCCCTCCGGCGCGACGGCTCGTCCTGAAGCGCCGGCTCAGGCGGCCCGAGCGCTGACCTCCATCATCGCGTCGATCATCCCGTCGAGGTACATGTCCGGCATCTCGTGGCCGGCCCCCTCGAGGGTGACGAACGCCGCGCCGGGGATCGTCTCGGCCAACGCGACGCCGTGCTCATAGGGCAGGATCGGGTCTTCCGTGCCATGTACGACCAGCGTCGGGACATCGAGTTCCTTCAGTAGCGGCCGACGGTCGGGGGGCGAACTCATGCCAATCGCGATGCCGTGGTTGTTCATCGCGGCAAAGTCCTTCGCCCGGGCCACATCCCGGGTGGCGATGTCGCGCTGGCGCTCCTCGTTGAACGGTTCCGCGCTTCCGGCGAGCCGGCGGAACATCTCGATGCGCATGGCGATCTTCTCTTCCCGGGTCTCGTAGGGCGCCGCCATCATGGCGAAGGTGTCCGCCATCCACTCGGGATCGGGTCCCGGCAGGTCGTCGCTGCCGAGTTCCGGCTGTGCTCCGCCGCCCGAGAGCGGCGAGGACATGATGATGGTGGCGCTCCGGATCCGGTCGCGGTGATGGATCGCCAGCGCTTGCACGATCATCCCGCCCATGGACGCGCCGGCCACGTCCGCGGCCGCGATGCCGTACGCGTCCAGCACGCCCACCGCGTCGGCGGCGAGGTCGTCGAGCGTGTAGGGCGGCGCACCCACCTCGAAACAGGTGGACTGGCCAGTGTCCCGGTTGTCGTAGCGGATCACGTAGCGCCCGCGGTCGACGATCGCCTGCACGAGGCTCTCGTGCCACTGGATGCCCTGCGCGCTCGCGCCCATGATGAGGAGCAGCGGCGGGTCGGCCGGGTCGCCGAAGTCCTCGGTCCAGATGTCGATGCCGTTCGCGTGCACGATCTTCTCGGCCATGGCTCCATGTCCTCGCGTTTCGGGAAGCGGCGTTTATACAACGGCAACACCGTCGCTGTTGCCACGGCCGCGCCGGGCGTGATGAGCTTGGCCGCACGATGCAAGCACCAGAGCTTCCCACCTTGCCTGAGGCCGCGGCCGAGTTCCCGGGGCCCGAGGGCCTGACCGGCCGCGTCCGCGCCTTGGCGCCGCTCATCGCGGAACACGCCGCGCAGGCCGAGGCGGACCGCAAGCCCGTGGACGCCGTGATCGAGCCGGCGTGTTCAAGTCCTTCGTCCCGCGCCGCTTCGGCGGCTACGAGATCGACAACGCGTCGTTCGTCGACATCGGCATCGCCGGTATAGCCCCATGAAGCTCCTGCACATCGAAGCAAGCCCCAGGAAGGAAGCGTCGGCTTCCAGCCGCGTGGCCGACGCCTTCGTCACCGCGTACCGCCGCCTCCACCCCGATCACGTCATCGAGCGCCTCGCACTCTTCGAGGAGCCGCTACCGGCGTTCGGCGTGGAAGGGGCGGAGCAGAAGACCGAGCAGATCCTCGACCTCGTGCGCGGGGGCGGGGGCATCGAGGCGACCGGCGAGTGGGCCGGCGTCATGCGCGAAGTGGAGCGCCTCGGGAGCGCCGACAAGGTGCTGCTGTCCTCGCCGATGTGGAACTTCTCGATCCCCTACCCGCTCAAGCACTACATCGACCTGATCTGCCAGCCCGGGCTGACCTTCCGCGTCGACGCGCAGGGCCTTTACGTCGGCCTGGTCACGGGCAAGCCGCTCCAGCTCATCCTCGCGAGCGGTGGCTCGTACCCGGCGGGATTTCCCCTGGAAACGCACGGCCCCGCCACCGACTTCCAGCGCCCCTACCTCGAACACGTCGCGCGATTCATCGGCTTCGAAGACATTCGCGCGATCAGGATCGAACGGACCAGCGCGCTGCTCCCGGACGCGCTGGAGGAACTGCTCGCCCGGCGGTGCGCGGAAGCCGCCGAGGCCGCGGCGAGCTTCTAGCGTCCATAGCCTCATCACAGGAGGAAGGCACATGACCCGACTGAGCGACAAGGTCGCCCTGATCACCGGCGCCGCGAGCGGCATGGGAGCCGCCACCGCGCGGATGTTCGCGGCCGAGGGGGCGCGCGTGCTGATCGCGGACCTGCAGGAAGAAGCCGGCAGCGCGCTTGCGGACGAACTCGGGGACGCCGGCCTGTTCGCACGCTGTGACGTGAGCATCGAAGAGGACGTGGCGAACGCCGTCACGGTCGCCGCGGACCGCTGGGGCCGCCTCGACTGCATGTTCAACAACGCCGGCTTCGGCGGCGCGATCGGGCCGATCGACGAGACCTCCGCCGAGGACTTCGACATCACCATGGACGTCCTCGTGAAAGGCGTGTTCTTCGGCATGAAACACGCCGCGCCGATCATGAAGCGCCAGGGCGGCGGGTCGATCGTCAGCACGGCCTCCATGGCCGCCCAGATCGGCGGCTGGTCCCCGCATCTCTACAGCGCCGCCAAGGCGGCGGTCATCGCCCTCACGCGGTCCGTCGCCCTGGAGATGGGGGAGTGGGACGTGCGTGCCAACTGCATCTCGCCGGGCGTCATCGAGACGCCGCTCGCGGTCGGCCGCGGCTTCACGCCGGAGGCCATCGAGCGGTTCCGGAGCGAAACGGAGGGCCAGCAGGCACTCAACCGGGTCGGCGACCCCGACGACATCGCCCACTGCGCCGTCTGGCTGGCAAGCGACGAGTCGACCTTCGTCACCGGCCAGGACATCGTCGTCGACGGGGGCTTCTCCGCCGGGCGCACCTGGCGCCGGCAGCCGCCCTGGATGCGGCAGGCGCATCCAATCAAGGTGTATCGGCCGCCGGGACGTTAGCGACTCTCCGCAGCCGAACTCCCGAATGGTCGGTCAGCTCCAGGCGCCGAGGATCGCTCCCATGATGAGGCTCAGCACGATTCGGTAGCCCGCCGTGATCGTCCACAGCCGCATGCCGGTGCCGCTGTGGGCGGCGTCGGAAGCGGTCGACGCGGCGATGAAGCCGACGCCGACGGCGAGACCCATCGCGAGCCCGCCTCCGAGGCTGCGGATGCCGAGCCCCTGCATCAGCAGCGCCATCACGACGCAGGTCAGGAGCGCCGCGAAGAAGCTGACGACGAATGGCATCGGCGGAGTCGGCAGTTCGTCGGCCGTCTTGCCGATCGCCGCCATCCAGGGCTTGCCGAAGAGGGGTCCGTACCACAGTCCGCCGAGGGCGAACGCGGCGACGGTCGCGACGAGGATCGCCCACCAGTTGAGTGCTGCGAGATAAGCCATGGCGCAAAACCTCCGTGTCCATTTGCGTGGTCCGGGCGGAGAGCGCACCCGTGCCCCGATGGTAACATCGCGCGCCTGCCAGCCAGCCTGCGGAGCGCCATGCAAACGGACCATTTCGACGTCGTCATCGTGGGAGCCGGACTGTCCGGCATCGGCGCCGCGTGCCACCTCAGGCGCGAGTGCCCGACCAAGACCTTCGTGCTCCTCGACCGCCGCGACGCCATCGGCGGCACCTGGGACATCTTCCGCTACCCGGGCGTGCGCTCCGACAGCGACATGCACACGCTCGGCTACGACTTCAAGCCCTGGAAGGCCGCGAAGGCCATCGCCGACGGGCCCGCCATCCTCGACTACGTGCGGGAGACGGCCACGGAAAACGACATCGAGGGCCACATCCGCTTCCACCACCTCGTCGAGGGCGCGTCGTGGGACAGCGCGTCCTGCCGCTGGACCGTCACGGCGCGCCGGACCGAACACGGCGACACGGCCTCCTTCACCTGCAACTTCCTCTACATGTGCGCGGGGTACTACAGCTACGAGGGCGGGCATCTGCCGGAGTTCCCCGGCATCGAGCGGTACCGGGGCACCGTCGTGCATCCGCAGTTCTGGCCAGAGGACCTCGACTACCGGGACAAGCGCGTCGTCGTGATCGGCAGCGGCGCGACGGCCATGACCCTCGTGCCGGCCATGGCCGAGAACGGCGCGCAGGTGGCCATGGTGCAGCGCTCGCCGACCTACGTGGTCTCCCGGCCCGACGAGGACGCGATCGCGAACCGGCTGCGCAGGTGGCTGCCCGAGCGGCTCGCCTACGCGATCACGCGCTGGAAGAACGTGACGCTGGGGCGGTTCTTCTACCACAACACCCGCGTGCGCCCGGAGCGGGTGAAGGCGATGCTGCTCAAGGGCGTGCGCGCCGCCCTCGGCCCGGACTACGACGTGGAGACCCACTTCACGCCCCGCTACAACCCCTGGGACCAGCGCCTCTGCCTGATTCCGAACGCCGACCTGTTCCGCACGATCAATTCCGGCGCGGTGGAGGTGGTCACCGACACCATCGACACGTTCACCGAGGACGGCCTGAAGCTCGATTCCGGACGGGAACTCCCCGCCGACATCGTCGTCACCGCCACCGGACTGCGGCTCGTCACGGTCGGCGAGGTCTCCTTCGACGTCGACGGCGAACCCGTGCGCTTCCCGGACACCGTCGCCTACAAGGGCACGATGTACTCGGGCGTTCCCAACCTCGCCTCCACGTTCGGCTACATCAACGCATCGTGGACACTGCGCGCGGACCTGATCGCGCGTTTCGTCTGCAAGGTGCTCAACCACATGGACGCTACGGGCACGCGCCGGTGCACGCCGCGCCTGCGGGAGGAAGACCGCGACATGGCGCTCCGGCCGTTCGTGGACGACTTCTCCTCCGGCTATTTCGCCCGCGCCCTGCACCTCCTGCCGAAGCAGGGCGACCGGGACCCGTGGCGCAACACGCAGAACTACGCCTACGAGCGCAAGCTGATCGGACGGGCGCGCCTCGACGACGGGGCCCTGGTGTTCGAGGGTCCGGCCGAGGCATCCGCCACCGCCGACTCCGGGCTGCAGCGCGTCGCCGCCGGCGGCTGACGGCGCCGCGGCGGGGCGAACGCACATGCCATACATCGAAGGCCGCGTCGTTCACGACGCCGACTCGCACGTCATGGAAACGACGGGCTGGCTGGACGAATTCGCCACCGTCCGCGTGCGCGACGCGTTCAACGCCCGCATGGGGCGCCGCGAACTCGACGCGATCGTGGCCCGGCACGACGATCCCGCGTACCGCGCCCGGGACGCCGACGAGATCATGGCGCGCAAGAACTACCATGCGACCGGCGCCACGCGTCGGGAGGACCGCCCGCTCGCGCTCGACCTGATCGGCGTCGCGAGCCAGCTCGTCTTCCCGACCTCGCCCAACGTCTGGCTCGAGGGACTCGAGCACGGCGACGACCTCGACCTCCTCTACGGCGGCGCGAGCGCCACGAACCGTGCCCAGGTCGCGTTCTGTTCGGTCGACCCGCGCCTGCTGCCGGTGGGCTACGTTCCCCTCGCGGATCTCGAGCGCGCGCCCAGGGCCGCCGCCGAGGCGCTCGAGCTTGGCTGCCGCGCGCTCCTGATCCCGTGGGCATGCCCGAAGGCGCACGCCACGAGCCACGTCGCCCTGGACGCAGTGTGGGCGCAAGCCGCGGAAGCCGGCGTGCCGATCCTGCTGCACGTCGGCAACGCCGACCGCGTCCTGCCGCCGGCCCACGCGAACAACGGCCTGCCCCGCGTGCCGGACTTTCACGGCGGCGAGGAGAACTTCCGTTCCGTCTCCTACATGGCGATCCCCCACGGACCCATGCAGGCGCTGTCGCTGCTGATCCTGGACGGCGTGCTCGACCGTTTCGAGGCTCTGAAGATCGGCGTGATCGAACTCGGCGCCGTCTGGGTGCCCGGCTTCATGCGGCAGCTCGACGCGGCCTTCGAAGCGTTTGGGCGCCACGAGGAGAGGCTGCAGCGGCTCACCCTCAGACCGAGCGAGTACGTGCGGCGCCAGGTGCGCGTGACGCCCTACCCCACCGAGCCCGCCGGCTGGATCATCGAGCAGTCGGGGCCGGAGGTCTGCATGTTCTCGTCCGACTACCCGCACGTCGAGGGCGGCCGCAACCCGATGGGGCGGTTCGAGAAGTCCACGGCGTCGGTGAGCGAGGCGGGTCGGCAGCGGTTCTTCCGGGGGAACTTCGAGGACCTGATGGGGCCGGCGCTGGCTCCAACTTCGTGAGCACTTGACGGCACAACAACCCCGGGGAAAGGCCGGCCCCGCATGCTATGTTTGCGATCGTGCAGCCACGATAGCCGCCCCGCAGGAGGTTAGCCATGCTGACCCGCCTTGAGGTCAACGGCTTCAAGAATCTGGTCGACTTCTCCCTCGACCTGGGGCCGTACACCTGCATTGCCGGGGCCAACGGCGTAGGGAAGTCGAACATCTTCGATGCCATTCGTTTCCTGTCGCTCCTCACCGACCGGACCATCAATGAATCAGCGCTGCAGATTCGCAGCTCCGGACAGGACACCGGGCGAATCGCCGACCTCTTCTTCACCATCGACGGCCGATCCGCGGAAAGGATGGAATTCGCTGCCGAGATGATCGTAGACAGGGAAGTGGTCGACGATTTCGGGCGGCAGGGCAAATCTTCTTCCACGTTTCTGCGCTACGAGGTCGCTTTCCGTCACGAACCACCGTCTGCTTCGGCGGGGCCGCTGGGGGGCCTCGTTCTGGAGCGCGAGAAGCTGCACCACATTCCGTCCGGCAAGGCCGTCGAGCGACTTGGGTTCCCGCACTCGGCAGCCAAGTTCCGTAGCAGCGTCATCCACAACACCCGACGCGGTTCCGGCTATATCTCGACCACCGACGGCACGACGGCGGAACCCGGCATGATTGTCATTCATCAGGATGGCGGCTCTTCCGGCCGTGCCCGTCCCGCCGCCAAGGCCGAGCGCGCGCCGCGAACGATCATCGGGACCGAGAACACGGCCGCGACACCCACCATTCTGGCAGCCCGGCGCGAGATGCAGGGTTGGCGCATCCTTGCCCTAGAACCATCCGCCATGCGCCGGCCCGACAAGTTCACGGACACACCCGGCATTACGGCGGACGGGGGGCACATTCCGGTCACCCTCGACCATCTTGCACAGAGAGCTTCTGCGTCGGGGAACGGCTCGGCGCCCGACGACATTCTCGGTCGAATCGTCGCCAGACTGTCCGGGCTGGTCCCCGTGCGTGCCGTCCGCCCCGTCCGAGACGACGTCCGTCAGCTGTTCTCGATTGAACTGGAGGAGCGCTCGGGTATCTGCCTGCAGGCAAATTCCATCTCCGACGGCACTCTTCGATTCCTCGCCCTGGCAGCCATCGCGGAGGCAACGGACACGGCTGGGCTGTACTGCATGGAAGAGCCAGAAAACGGCATCCACCCCGAGAAGCTCTCCGCAATGAGCAGACTGCTGCACGATATCGCCGTAGACGCCGACGAAGCGGTCGACGAAGACAATCCACTCCAGCAGGTCATCGTCGCGACGCACTCGCCGTACTTCGTGCAGTTGCAGGCCGAGCAGGAGCTGGTCCTGGCGAAGAACCCCGCGGTCAGGTCCGCTTCCGGAGAGGCCACCTGGCCTCTCAAGTGCTACCCGATGCAGGGTACCTGGCGTGATCGGAAGGACGCCCTCGCGGCAGATGCGACCCCCGGAATCGGCAAACTCGAACTGCTCCCGTACCTGGTGCCACCCGAAGCCCCCCAGACGAGCCTGCCAGCCGAGTTCTGGCGCGGAGAGTCATCCGCGCGAACATGAGAGTGCGCTTCCTGCTGGCTTGCGAGGGATCATCGGATACCTCGCTCGTCGCCCACATCGAGAGGATGCTCATCGCATGTGGGGCGTCCGAGGCCGACGGGAGTGCGTTTGCCCACGGACGCCGCGTGGCCGACAGGATCAGCCTGGGACTCACGCCGAAGGAAGTTCGTGGCCGCGTTCAATAGTCAGAGGAGGCAGCTCGCCGAAGTGCTGTCTCCCGGCGGCTCGCTCGAGAAGGTCGCGTCGTGGGTGCGCTTCAGGGCGGATCTCGAGTCGGCGCTGACCCGCCTTCGGGACGGAACGAAGCCGCCCTCTGGTCGCTAAGCTCGCTACCCCACGGCCCGGCATGCCATAGAATGCTCCGCCATTCCCACCCCTGAAGGAGTCTCCATGGAAGTCCACGGCTTCTGCGACGAGCGGTTTACGCCGGTACGCGAGGTCTTCGAGCGCAACTTCGAAGAGCAGGGGGAGGTCGGCGCGACCTTCGCGGCGACCGTGGAGGGGGAGTTCGTGGTCGACCTGTGGGCCGGGCACGCGGACCTCGCCCGCACGCGGCCGTGGGAGGAGGACACGATCGTCAACGTCTACTCGACGACCAAGACGATGTCCTTCCTGTGCGGGCTGCTGCTCGCGGATCGTGGTCTGCTCGACTTCCACGCGAAGGTGACGGACTACTGGCCCGAGTACGGACAGAACGGCAAGGAGCAGACCGAGGTCCGGCACTTCTTCAGTCACGCCGCGGGCCTGCCCGGCTTCGACCCGTACCTGACGAGCGCCGAGGAGCTCTACGACTGGCAGGGCTGCATCGACAACCTCGTGGCCCAGGCGCCCTGGTGGGAACCGGGCAGCCAGAGCGGGTACCACGCCATCACGCAGGGCTTCCTGATCGGGGAGCTCGTGCGGCGCATCGACGGACGCAGCCTCGGCACCTACTTCCGCGAGGAGATCGCGGAGCCCCTCGGGGCCGACTTCCACATCGGCATGGCGGCGGAGCACTTCGGGCGCGTCGCCGAGATGATCCCGGACACGTCTCCCGTCGACCCCGCCTTCGGAGAACCGGCGCCCGACTCGATCACCGGGCGGGTGTTCGCGAGTTCGCCCGCCGATACGAACGCCGTCAACACGCCAGGGTGGCGCCAGGCCGAGCTGCCGGCGGCGGGCGGGCACGGCAACGCCCGGGCGGTGGTGCGCGCACAGACCCCCGTCGCCAACGGCGGGTCGGCGTTCGGCGTGGACCTGCTCTCTCCGGAGGGCTGCCGGGTCATCCAGGAGGAGCAGACCAACGGCGCCGACGCCGTGCTCATGCTGCCGGTACGGTTCGGCATGGGCTACGCCTTCCCCAACGAGATGATGCCCATGTCGCCCAACGAACGGGCCATGTTCTGGGGCGGCGCCGGCGGTTCCACCATCGTCGTGGACCAGGACGCCCGCGTGTGCCTCTCGTACGTCATGAACCAGATGCGGAACGCGCTGCTCGGCGACCAGCGGGGCGGCAGCCTCGGCAGGGCCTTCTACGAGTCGCTGTGAACAACGGGGGAGGAGCGGAGACATGAGCGACAAGCGACTGGCGGGCAAGGTCGCCTGGGTTACCGGCTCGTCCCGGGGGATCGGCCGGGTGGTGGCGGATCACCTGGCGAGCCTCGGGGCCCACGTGGTCGTGCACGGCACGACACCCACGTCCACGCGGCAACTGGGCGAGGCGGACTCCCTCGACGCCGTGGCGTCGGAGATCGCCGAAGCCCACGGCGCCGAGGTGCTCGCCGTGCATGGCGACCTGACCTCCGAATCGGTCGTGGACGATCTTCACGCCCGGATCGTCGAGCGCTTCGGCGCCGTCGACATCCTCATCAACAATGCGGGCGGCGACATCGGCGTGCGCGGCGTCACGGCCGAGAACGCCGGCAAGCCCCTCGTCAACGACGCGGTCGAGATCCCGATGGAGGACGTACGCATCATCCTGGACCGCAACCTCATGACCTGCATCCTCGTGAGCCGCGCGGTCGTCCCGTCGATGATCGAGCGGGAACAGGGCTGGATCGTCACCATCGGCAGCATCGCGGGACTCTCCGGGCACCGCCGCGAAGTGATCTACGCGACGGCGAAGGCGGCCGTGCACGAGTACACGCGCTGCCTGGCGGCGCAGTTGCGCCCGCACGGCGTGTACGCGAACGTCATCGCTCCGGGGGAGATCATCACGGCGCGGTTCCTGGCGAGCCGGCCGACCAAGGACGAGCGCAAGGTGCGCGAGGGAGCGCTGACGCGCTACGGATGGCCCGAGGAGGTCGCGAAGACCGTCGAGTTCCTGGTGACCGAGGACTCTTCTTACATCACCGGGCAGTTGCTGCGCATCGACGGCGGCGCACAGATCTTTCCGAGCTGAGACGGCGGAAACAGCACCGTGCAGCGGCCCGACCGACACCGTCTCGCCTCCGCTCGGCCGCGACTGACGGCAATCGGCGTCGTAACCCTCTGCTCCCTGGCTTACGGCGCGCCAGCGCCGGGAAACCCCGCCGATGTGCCGTTACCGCTTCAGGGAGCGTTCAACCTGCGCGACCTCGGCGGCCATCGCGTCGCTGACGGGGCCAGGATCAGGTTCGGCGCCGTCTACCGTTCGGATGCACTGAGCGGCCTGACCGATGCCGACCTGCGTCGGGTTGCCGAACTGAACCTGCGGACCGTAGTGGACTTCCGCATGGACGAGGAGCGCAAGCTGGGAGGCGCGGACCGGTTGCCGGAAGACCGGGACATCCGCCGGATCAGCCTGCCGATCAATCCCGCGGACCCGGCGGGTTACGTGGAGAAGCTGCTGGCAGGCGAAGTCGAGTCGGCGGACGAAGCGGCAGCCTACATGAAAGCCTTGTACGCAACCCTGGCGCTGGACCACGCCCCGCGATACCGGTCCTTGCTGCAGGCCGTGCTCGACTCGGACGGCGAGCCGCTGCTGTTTCACTGCACCGCCGGCAAGGACCGCGCCGGTTTGGCCGCCGCCTTTCTCCTGCGCCTGCTGGGCGCTCCCATGAGCACCGTCGAGGCCAACTACCTGGCGTCTCCCCCGGCCCGACTGCCGGAAGGCATGGACATCTTCGACGGCATCGACCCCGCCTTGATCGAACCCATGCTCGGCGTCGACGTCGAGTACCTGCGCGAGGCCTTTGCGGCGATCGATAGGGCATACGGTTCCTTTGAGGCATATGCGGCGACCGCACTCGGAATCGGTTCGCAGGAACGACGCCGGCTTGCGCGGTTGCTGACCGAACCCGAGGGCGGGACGCGGAGCGGACCAGGGAGCACGGAGTGAAGGACAGGCGGCTGACCGGCAAGGTCGCATGGGTCACGGGGTCCTCCCGTGGCATCGGCCGGGTGGTCGCGGATCACTTGGCGAGCCTCGGGTCGACGGTCGTGGTCCACGGCACGACGCCCACCTCCACGCGTCAGCTCGACGAGGCCGAGTCCCTCGAAGCGGTGGCCGCCGAGATCGCCGACGCCCACGGCGTCGAGGTGCTCGCGGTGCACGGCGACCTCACCTCCGAAACGGTCGTGGACGATCTCCACGCGCACATTCGCGAGCGCTTCGGCGCCATCGATATCCTGATCAACAACGCCGGCGGCGATATCGGAGCGGGGGGCGTCGAGGCGGAGAACGCCGGCAAGCCCGTCGTCAACGACGCCCTCCACATCCCCCTCGAGGACGCGCGCAGCATCCTGGACCGCAACCTGATGACGTGCATCCTCGTCAGCCGGGCGGCGGTCCCCCCGATGATCGAGCGCGAGCGCGGCTGGATCGTGACCATCGGCAGCATCGCGGGGCTCTCGGGGCAACGCGGCGCGGCGATGTACGCCACGGCGAAGGCCGCCGTGCACGAGTACACGCGCTGCCTTGCTGCGCAGCTCCGCCCGCACGGCGTCTACGCGAACGTCATTGCGCCGGGCGAGATCATCACGGCGCGCTTTCTCGCAAGCCGGCCGACGCGCGACGAACGCAAGGTCCGCGAGGGTCCGCTAACCCGTTACGGTTGGCCGGAGGAGGTCGCGAAAGCCGTCGAGTTCCTCGTCACCGCGGACGGGTCGTACGTCACCGGACAGGTGCTGCGGCTCGACGGGGGAGCGCAGATCTTTCCGAGTTGAGCGCGCCGCGCCACGGCCATGCATGTACGCCTTGCGGAACCTCTCTTCCCCAGAAGTCGACGCGGCAGGCCCGACTCGCTAACTTGACTCGCATTGAGTCATCTCGCGACTCGACCGTGGAGCTCCCGATGAACCAACTGACCCTACGCGGATTCGACGACGAGTTGGCCAAGTGCATCCAGGACCTCGCCCAACGCGAGGGCATATCGTTGAATCGCGCCGCCATGCGGCTGATTCACCGGGGAGCGAACCTAGATCATGGGGAGGCGAACGCAGTGGGCTCGTCACTGGATCACCTGATGGGCACCTGGTCCAGTGATGAGGCCGATCGGATCGACCGTGCCCTGAAGGACTTCTCCCACATCGACGAGGCCATGTGGAAGTGAGAGTCCTGCTCGACGCCAACGCGTGCTCCCGATGAACGGGAGGGGACGAGCCCCTCCCCTACACGGCCAGGGCGGTTGAGAAGTCCGGGACGCCCTCCCACCTGCCCGCGTCGGTCGAACGCATCACGGCGATGGTCTTGATGACCTCCGGGTTCGTGAGCCCGTGGGGCGCCTGCCCCCGCAGGACTCGGATCACGTTCTCCGCCTGCCGCTCGGGACAGTCCTCGAGGAACGTGGGGGAGAAGCCGGCGATGTGGGGCGTCACGACGACGTTCGGCAGGTGCAGGAGCGGGTCGTCCGGGTCGATCGGCTCGATCTCCGTGACGTCGAGAGCCGCCGCGCCGATCCGCCCTTCCCGCGCGGCATCGGCGAGCGCGGCGCCGTCGATGATGGGGCCGCGGGCCGTGTTGACGATCATCGCCGTGTCCTTCATGAGCCCGAGGGCGTTGGAGTCGATCATGTGCCGGGTCTCGGCCGTTGCCGAGCAGTGGATGGTGATGTAGTCGGAGCGCGACAGCAGTTCCTCGAAGGACACCATGCGCACGCCGTACAGGTCCCCGGTACCCTGCGGTACGTAGGGGTCGAAGGCGATGATCTCGGACGGCCCGAATCCCCGGATACGCGTCGCGAAGGCGCGCCCGATGTTGCCGAAGCCGATGATGCCCACGGTGTGCCCCGCGATGCGGCGGACGCCGGTCTGGTAGCCCCGGATCGTGGGCCGGTCGTTGCTCCACTTGCCCGCCCGCGTTGCGTGGATGGAGTCGTGCAGGCACCGCGTCAGCGACAGCAGCAGGGCGACGGCGTGGTCCGCCACCTCGGTGGTGTTGACGCCCGGCGTGTTGCACACCAGCACGCCGAGGTCCGTGGCGGCGTCGTGGTCGATCGAGTCGACGCCGACGCCCATGCGGCTCACCACCTTGAGTTTCGGGCACGCCTCGAGCACCTCGCGGGAGGTCGCCGGGATGATGTTGACCAGCGCACCGTCCGCGTCGCGCAGGAGGTCGATCATCTCCTCCGTCGTGCGGGTCGGCCCCTCGAGCACCTCGAGACCGGCCTCCTCGAAGAGATCCACGCGGTTGTACGGATTCGACATCAGGGCGACTTTCATGGGGGTACTCTCCACTGGCTGTTTCTCGGATCCCACGCCCGAGTTGCGCCAGCAACTCGAATGCGACGCCACCAAGCGTCGCGCAGGCGCGCGCGATGATACGCTGCCGCCGCCCACCCACCTACCCGAGGAGATCCCCATGAAGCTTGGCGTCGTGTTCCCCCAGACCGAGATCGGCACCGACCCCGAGGTCGTCGCGAGATTCGCCACCACCGCCGAGGCCGCCGGCTACGATCACATCATCGCCTTCGACCATGTCCTGGGGGCGAACACGGCGAGCAGGCCCGACTGGCAGGGCCCCTACACGTCGGAGAGTCTGTTCCACGAGCCGTTCGTACTGTTCGGCTATTTGGCCGGCCTGACCGAGACCCTGGAACTGGTCACCGCGGTCATCATCCTGCCGCAGCGGCAGACGGCGCTGGTCGCGAAGCAGGCCGCGTCCCTCGACGTGCTCTCCGGCGGGCGGCTGCGCCTCGGCATCGGCACCGGCTGGAACGACGTCGAGTACGAGGCCCTCGGCGAGAACTTCCACGACCGTGGCGCGCGCAGCGAAGAGCAAATCGACCTGATGCGGAAGCTGTGGGCCGACGACACGATCGACTACGACGGCCGCTGGCACAAGGTCACCGATGCCGGGCTGAATCCCCTGCCGGTGCGCCAGTCGATTCCCCTCTGGCTCGGCGGCATGGCGCCCCAGGTGATCGAGCGCGTCGGGCGCATCGCCGACGGCTGGTTCCCGTTCTTCAACCCGGAACTCGCGTCGCAACTCGACACGATGCGGGGAGCGGCGCGCGCGGCGGGCCGGAACCCGGCCGACATCGGCATCGAGTGCATGCAGCCGATGGGCGACGCCGGTCCGAAGGAACTCGACAGGCTCAAGTCCCTCGCGGACATGGGCGTGACGCACACGGCGGTGATCACCATGAACGCGGGCCTGTCCCAGCCCGCGGATCACGTGGACGCGATCGCCCGGTACTGGGACGGGGTGGCGTCGAAGGTCGGCTGACGCGACCGGCCCGGGGGGCCGGTCCGCGTCAACTGAAAACGTAGTCCGCCGGGTCCGGTTCCCGCGTCTGGCTCCAGAACTCGCGCAGCGTGAACGGCCAGTTCTGCGCGATGCGGCCCTTGTCGTTGCGGTACCAGGTGGGCGCCTTCGAGACGCCCCAGGCCATGTTCCGGTTGCCCTCGTCGATGCGCACGTTGTACGCGTCGTGCACGTCCTGGCGGCAGTCCATGGCGTTGCTGTCGCCCCCGATGAGGAGCTTCAGGCAGCCCAGGATGTAGCGCATCTCGCACTCGGAGAAGAACACGATGCTGCCGTTCACCACGATGTTGGTGTTCGGACCGTACATGCAGAAGAGGTTCGGGAAGTTGGGGACCGTGATGCCCATGTAGGCCCGGGCGTCGCCGTCCCACTGCCCTTCCAGGGTCGCCCCGTTGCGCCCGGTGATCTTCATCGGCCACAGGAACCTGCTGGCCGTGAACCCCGTGCCGTAGACCAGCACGTCACATTCGTGGTGCGCGCCGCTCTCGGTGCGCACCCCCGTCTCGTCGATCTCGGCGATCGGATCCGTGACGAGGTCGACGTTGTCGCGCCGCAGGGCGCGGATCCAGTTGCCGTTGTCGATGAGGATGCGCTTGCCCGCCACCGGGTAGTCCGGAATGATCTTGTCGCGCAGGTCCTCGTCCTCCTCGCAGAGGGCCGTGATCCCCTCCGTGAGAAGCTCCCGCAGCTGATCGTTCTCCGCGCTGATCGCACGATCGGTCTCGTTCCAGGCGGGGTCCTTCTTCGCCGCCGCGAGAATGCCCTCGGCCATGCGCCAGAACATGCTGAAGCGAAACCACTTCGCGTAGTACGGCACGTGGTTCAGCAGCCAGTGTTTCCCGTCCGGAACGTACTCGTGGTACTCGGGTGCGTTGAAGATCCACGGCGCGGTCCGCTGAAAGATCGTGACGCTGGCCGCCTCCCTCGCCACTTCCGGGGCGAACTGGAACGCCGATGCGCCGGTGCCGATCACGATGACCTTCTTGCCCGCGAGGTCATGCTCGTGCTCCCACTCGGTCGAGTGGAACGCGATGCCCCGGAACCGGTCCTGGCCCGGGATGTCCGGCCACTTGGGCCGGTTGAGCTGTCCGACCGCGCTGATGACGGCGTTGGCGACCAGCGTCTCGGCGGTACCGTCCCGGTGCCGGACGTCGACATGCCAGACGCCGTCCCCTTCGTCGTAGGTGGCGGCCTCCACATCGGTGTGGAAGCGGATGCTCTCGCGCAGTCCGTAGTGGGTCGCGCAGTCGTCGAAATAGCGGCGCAGGACTTCCTGCGACGAGTAGAACTGCGGCCAGTCCGTCGGATGGAAGCTGTACGAGTAGGTGTGGTTCGGGCTATCCACGCGGCAACCGGGATAGGTGTTCTGATACCAGGTGCCTCCCACGTTCCCGTGCCGTTCGACGATCTCGAAGCCGATGCCGGCGGCCTTGAGCCGGATGCCCGCGAGCAGTCCGGACATGCCCGCGCCAACGATCAGGACCTTGAAGTTCGCCCGCGCCTCGGCCGGCAGTTCCGCGAGTTCCGGGACCCCGTAGCTGTCCTCGTCGTGCAGGGCGAGCTCCGCTTCGAGGAAGGTGCCGTACTCCGGGGACAATTCCTGCCCGGACGCGAAGTTGACCATCTCGTGCACCAGGTCGGCGCCCGGGGCCGGCGGCAACCGCTGGCCGTTGTCCCGGAACGCCTGGAGCGCTTCCAGGGCCCGTTGCCGGATGCGGGTCTGGTCTTCCTCCGCGATGCCGCCCTGGGGGTCGACGAGAAACCCGGACTCGGGCTGGATATCGCCGCGGATGATGTCCGCGTCGCCCGTCAGGTGCACCAGCGCGTTCATCAGCGAGGGTATGTGCGCGTCCTCCAGCGCCTGGCGGATCGTCTCGTCGTCCGCGTCGATCGGCTTGTTGACCGCCTTCAACAGGTCCATGTGCTGTCTCCGTCCCCGAAGGGACGGAATCTTGCGCAGACACGCCGCGCAATGCAACGTAGGCGCCCTACACCTTCAGGGAGCGCCCTTCATGGACATGGGTATCTGCGTCGCCTCGCACGTCGGCGACATCGACTACGTCGTGCGCGCCGAGGAACTCGGCTACAGCCACGCCTGGCTGGCGGACAGCCAGATGCTGTGGTCGGACTGCTACGCGACGCTGGCCCTCGCCGCGACGCGAACGTCGCGCATCCACCTCGGCACGGGTGTCGCCGTGACCGGTACGCGCCCGGCCCCGGTGAACGCCGCCGGCATCGCCACCATCAACGCCCTGGCGCCTGGCCGCACGTTCCTGGGCGTCGGCACCGGCAACACCGCCATGCGGGTGATGGGCAAGAAACCCCAGCGAATCCGCGAGTTCGACGAGTACCTCGCCACCCTGCGCCCCCTGCTGCGGGGAGAGGAGGCCATGAACGACGACGGCCAGCCGATCGTGCACATCATGCCGGACAGGGGCTTCGTGAACTTCGAGGATCCGATTCCGCTCTACGTCTCGGGGTTCGGGCCGCGTTCGCTCGGCCTCGCCGGCAAGCATGGCGATGGGGCCGTGCTCGGCGCGGCGTCCGCCAGTGCGCTCGGGGGCTCCTGGCACATGATCGAGGCCGGGGCCCGCGAAGCCGGGCGCGCCTTCGACCGGGACGCCTACTACACAACCGCCCTCACCACCATCGTCATACTGGAGGAAGGAGAGGCCATCGACTCCGACCGGGTGAAGAGCCAGTGCGGTGCGATGGCCATGGCCGGCGTGCACTTCGCGTACGACCAGTTCCGCAACTTCGGTCACCAACCGCCGAACTCGATGGCCGGCATCTGGGACGACTACACGGCGCTGCTGGCGACCTTCCCCGCCGAACGCCGGCACCAGCGCATCCACGGCGGCCACAACTGCTGGGTGCTGCCGGAGGAGGAACGCTTCCTGACGCCGGAAGTGCTCGGGGCGGTGTGCATGATCGGTACGCGGGACCAACTGCTCGAGCGCCTGCACGCACTTGCCGACGCGGGTCTCGATCAGATGATGATCCTGCCGAACTTCGACACGCGCTACGACGTGCTCGAGCAGGTGGCGGAGCAGCTCATCATGTAGGGGCGACCCTCGTGGTCGCCCGCTCGGCGTCAGGGGGTGAATTCGAGACGGACGGGACAAGCCCACGTCCCCTACGCGTCACCCGGCGCCCGGCGCCGCCACGCGCACCGTGAGGATGTCGGTGTCGTGGTACTGCTGGTGCCGCACGGAGGAGGCCATGTGGCGCAGCAGCCGCAGGGAGAGTTCGCGCTCCATCGTCTCCTCCGTCGCGTGCTCGGCGAGGAGCGTCATGCTGTCCTCGATGTTCTGCTCGCCCGGCGCGGCGACGAACTCGATGACCGCGCCGCCCTCCTCCGCCCGTGCGACCACCACCAGCCTTCGGGGCCCCAACAGGGGGGCATCGTCGCCCTCGGGCCGGATCAGCGTCAGCAGGCCCTCTTCGCAGACCGCCTCGATACGTTGCACCATCGCGGCATTCCACCCGCGCCGCGCGACGAACGCGTGCACGAAATCACGCAGCGTCGGCAGGGCCGCCACGTCGAGTTCCACCGCAACGCGCTTGCGGCGCGGCCGGGTGATCTCCAGGATCAGCGTGATGAGGATCGCGACCAGTCCGCCCGCGGTCAGGCCGCTGCGCAGCAGTCCGCCCGCGAAGTCCGAGAGGTACTCGGGAAAGATGAGTTCGTTCTGGCAGCCGAAGCCGATCCAGAAGGAGAAGCCGACAATGAAGCCCTTGCGGGAGTCGAGCCCGTCCTGCATGACCGTCCTGACGCCCAGCGTGAAGAGCGTCGCGACCATCACGGTCACGTAACCCGCGAGTACGGGACCCGGCACCGCGAGTACGAGCGCGAGCACTTTCGGGAAGAACCCGAAGGCGACGAGCCCCAGGCCCAGCACGATACCCACCGGGCGCGCCCCCACGCCGGTGATCTGCGTAAGCGACACGGTGGTGGTGCGCGCGCCGTTCGGGATCGTGCCGGCGAGACCGGCGAGCAGGTTGCTGACGCCATCCGCCGTCACCGCGCCCTGCACGGCGCGGAAATCGACGGCGTGCCGCCGACGCCAGGACACGCCCTGGATCCCCACGCCTGCGCTGATGGTTCGAATCGTCAGCACGACCAGCACCAGCAGGAGGCCCGGCAGCAGCGCCCAGAAATCCGGGCCGAAGTCGAGGTCCAGCCCCGGCCAGGCGACTTCGGGCACGCCGACCCAGCCGGCGGAAAGCACGCGGTCCACGTCGTAGGCGCCAAACGCCCCGGCGACCGCCGAGCCGACCACGATCCCCACGACGGGAGCCCACGGGCGCAGCCTCGGGCCGCCCCCGAGCATGGCTCCGGCCACCACGACGACCGTCGCCAGGGCGGAGAGCGGGGCCGCGAGCGACGAGGAAGCCGCGGGCACGTCGTCGAGCAACCCGAAGATGACGGGCATCACCACCAGCGGCAGGAGCAGCAGCACGGTCCCGGAGACCGTCGGCGTGAGCACGCGGCGGAACAGGGACAGGCGCGCCGAAAACAGGAGCTGGAACAGCGCGCCGGCGCACATGAGCGCGGCAAGCAGCCCGGGGCCGCCGGCGTCGAGCGCATCGACGCACACCGCGATGGCCGCACTCGCGGGGCCCGTGATCAGCAGATACCCGGCCCCGATGCGCCCGATGCGGAAGGCCTGCAGCGCCGTGATCACGCCGGATACGACCAGCGAGACGAACACGGCCCACAGGAGCACCGTCTCCGGCGAACCGGCGGAGCGGAACACCGTCATCGGCATCAGCATGATGCCGGACAGCGAGAGGATCGCGAACTGCAGTCCGAGGCCCGTGGTGAAGAGCAGCGGAGGCCGCTCGTCAGGCTCGTAGAGAATCCCGGATTCGCCTTCCCGCGCGGCCATCGGCCTCCCCGAGCCAGACACTCCGGCAAGCGCCGGACACTACATCCAATGCGACGCGAACCCGGGCCGCCAGCGCCCTAGGTGCGCGCCGACCGCCGCCATGCGGCGGATTCGCCAGGCGGAGTCAGCGCGCCGGTGTCAACTCGCGAACGCGCAAACCATCCGCGCTTCGATGCTGCGGCGCCCCGGCGCATCCGCGGGGGCCTCGATGTCGAACGAGGTATGGGGGCAGCCCCGCGCCCGGTCCGGGCGGGTGTCGAGCTGCTTGATCACCATCATCTCGTCGGTCTGCATGCGGGAGAAGTAGTAGAAGCGGTGATCGGGGCGGAAGATCGGCATGGACGACGGCGCTCCGCCCTCCATCGACCCTGTCTCGGGCCCCGGCTTGCCCTGATACCCCGTGTAGTAGTAGTCGATCACGTCCCCGAGTTCGAGCGTCCTGGCGTCGATCACGGCCAGGGGGTTCCTGCGCACCTCCCGCTCGATCGGCTGCCAGGTGTTGAACCAGGCGAACTCCCAGTGCCGCGCGGGATCGAGGTCGGCCCTGTGCTTCGCGAGCGCGTTCTCCCGCCGTTCCGCCGCGCGGCCGAGGGAGTAGTCGCAGTGCACGAAGCGCGCGTAGGCGACGTTGAAGTCGCTGGTGTCCTCCGTGCGGATGGTGTGCGAGTAGACGAACACCGCGTCGGCGCCCGTCATGGTCCGTACGGCGTCGCCCACTTCCCGGTAGTAGGTGTCGCGTACCTGCGCGGCGTCGTGGAAATCGCGGACGGCGGATTCGTGCCTGGCCAGGACGAAGCCGGACGTGTCGAGACCGAGGTCGAGCCCGCGGGCGTCGTCGATGGAGACGGCGCGCTTCGCGGTGTTGGCCCGGCGGGACGTCCGGTCGCCGATTCGCGGTGCCTCCGCGCGGCCCTTCCACTCCGGATTGAGGTAACGGACCTCGGCGCTAACGGTCGTTGCTCCTGACATCGTTCCCTCCTTCACTCACAATGGGATGGTAGCACCGCGCCCGAACCCCGGACAGGTGCCTACCCGTCTGTCCCCGCCACGACAAGGAGAAACCCGTGCTCGATCGATTCAAGGTCCCGGACGATATCGCGGTACGCATCGCGCCCGACGACATGCGGGCTACCGTGGAGAGCATGTTCCGCGCCCTCGGCATGCCGGAGGCCGATGCCGTTCAGGCCGCCGACGTGCTGGTCTACGCCGACATGCGGGGTATCGAGAGCCACGGCGTCAGCAACATGATGCGGGCCTACGTCCACGGCTTCCGCAACGGTCACGTCAACCCGACGCCCGAGTGGAAGGTCGTGCGCGACACCGGGCCGGCCCTCTACGTGGACTCCGACAACGGGCTGGGCCTCGTGGTCGGGCCCGCTGTCATGGACCTCGCCATCGAGCGCGCGAAGCAATACGGGATCGCGTTCGCGGTCACCAGCAACGGCGGCCACTACGGCGCCGCCGCCTACCACGCCCACCGGGCCCTGCCTCACGACATGATCGGCATCTCGATGACGTCCGGCGGCGTCCATGTCGCGCCCACGTTCGGCGCGGAACCCCTGCTGGGACTGAATCCCCTCGGCATCGCGGCCCCCGCCGGCGAGGAGGTCCCGTTCCTGTTCGACGCGTCGATGAGTTCGGTGGCGGGCAACAAGATCGGCCTCCTGCGGCGCGTGGGCGGCAACGTCGCACCGGGCTGGGTGGCGACGGAGGACGGGGCGCCCGTGATGGAGGAAGCGCCTGTCCCGCCGAACTTCCTGCTGCTGCCCCTCGGCGGCACCCGCGACATCGGCTCGCACAAGGGTTTCGGGCTCATGATGATGGTCGAGGTGCTGACCACGGTGCTCGGCGGGACGGGAGCGGGGCCGGACCGGCGGACCGCGTTCGCGCACAGTTTCATCGCCTGCGACGTGGCCGCGTTCACGGACCTCGAGACGTTCAAGGCGGACATGGACACCTACCTCAAGCGGTTGCGCGAGTGCCGCACCGCCCCGGGAGAAGAGCGCGTCGTCTATCCGGGGATGCTCGAAGCGGAAGACGAGGAAGACCGCTCGGCGAACGGCATCCCCTACCACCCCGAAGTGATCGAGTGGTTCACCGCCACCTGCGGGGAACTCGGAGCGGCCCACCGCCTGGGCTGAAGTCCGGGCGACCGCCCGCGGGGGGCCGTGCCCCGCGGGCGGAAGCCGGTGCTATAGTCGCCCGTCCGTTCACGCCGGTGTTCTCGCATGGACCAGGCAGTGTCGGCCCGTGAGATCGCGGAACGCCACACCGGACGCATCGGCGGCCCGATCACCGCGTTGCGCGAGATCGCCGCCGAGTTCGGCTACATCGAGCGCGCGCACATGGAAGGGGTCGCCGACGCCTTCAACCTCACCCTCGCCGAAGTCCGGGGCATCGTCGGCTTCTACAGCGATCTCAACACCGAGCCACGCGGCCGCACCCACATTCGCATCTGCCAGGCGGAGGCCTGTCAGTCCGTCGGCGCCCGGGAGCTGACGGCGGCGGCCGTAGCGCGCTTCGGGGCGGGCCTCGGCGAGACGGCGGCCGACGGCAGCGTCAGCCTGGAAGCGGTCTACTGCCTGGGACTGTGCACCACCGGTCCCGCCGCGACCGTGAACGACCGCATCATCGTGCGCGCCACCGCGGAGGCGCTCGCGTCGTGACCATCGCAAAAGTACCCCGCGAGACCCTGGCCAACGCCCTCGGCGCCGACCGCATCGCGACGGAACTCGCGAAGGAGGGACACGAGGTCATCCGTACCGGTTCGCTCGGGCTCTGCTGGGCCGAGCCGCTGGTCGAGATCGACGGCATCGCCTATGGGCCGGTCAGCGACCTCGCCCACCTCGAGGCCGCCCGCATCGGACCGACCGGGGAGATCCCCGCCCTGACGCGCCAGCACCGGCTGGTGTTCGACCGCTGCGGCAGGGTCGATCCCTTCGAATACGACCCGGCGCCCATTCGAGCCCATCTCGAACGGGCACCCGCGGACATCCTGGCGGAGATCGAGGCCAGCGGGCTGCGCGGCCGCGGTGGCGCCGGGTTTCCGGCCCACATCAAGTGGCGCACGGTCCACGACACCCCCTCCGACCGGAAGTACGTCGTCGTCAACGCCGATGAAGGGGACTCCGGCACGTTCGCGGACCGGCTCATCATGGAGGGGGACCCGTTCCGGCTCATTGAGGGCATGCTGATCGCGGGCCGCGCGATCGGGGCCGACACCGGCGTGGTCTACCTGCGGTCCGAGTATCCCCTGGCGGCCGAGGTCTTCTCGGAAGCCATCGCCGCCGCCCGCGGCATGGGGCTCCTCGAGACCTTCGACATCGAACTCTTCATTGGCGCCGGCGCCTACATCTGCGGCGAGGAGACCTCGCTGCTCGAGAGTCTCGAGGGCAAGCGGGGGGAGATTCGCGCGAAGCCCCCCGTGCCCGCCATCGCGGGGCTCTTCGGCCGGCCGACCCTCGTGCACAACGTCATCACGCTGTGCGCCGTCCCCGCCATCCTGGAACACGGCGGCGCCGCGTACGCGGAACTCGGCGTCGGACGCTCGACAGGGACGATGACGTTCCAGCTCGCGGGCAACGTGGAACGCGGCGGGCTCATCGAACTGCCGTTCGGCGTCGCGCTCAGGGAACTGATCGAGGACTGGGGCGGCGGTACGCGCACCGGCCGGGACGTGGGCGCCGTCCAGGTGGGCGGCCCCCTCGGCGCATACCTGAGCGGGGCGCAACTGGATACGCCGATGACCTACGAAGCCCTCGCCGCCATCGGCGCCGGCGTCGGTCACGGGGGCATCGTGGTCTTCGACGACACGGTCGATCTCGTCCAGCAGGCCCACTTCGCGTTCGCGTTCTGCGCCCACGAATCCTGCGGCAAGTGCACGCCCTGCCGCATCGGAGCGGTACGCGGGAAAGAGACCGTCGAGGCGCTGATCGCGAGCGAACGCCCCGAGGTGGAATTGGCTATTATTGCCGATCTGTGCGATGTCATGGAGCAGGCGAGCCTGTGCCAGATGGGCGGCATGACACCCATCCCCGTTCGCAGCGCGCTCGGGCTGCCGCAGGGCGGCGACTGAGGATGCCTCGGCCCGGAGACAGCCCGGAAGCCGACCGGAAACAGGTTCTCGAACAGTGACATGAGACTCGCGGACAACGACTACGGGACGCCTCCGTCCGAGGCTCTGGAGACCGTCACCCTGACGGTCGACGGCACGGTCGTGACGGTCCCGGCCGGCACGTCCATCATGCGCGCCGCCATCGAGGCCGGCATCCCGGTACCGAAGCTCTGCGCCACCGACAGCCTCGAGTCGTTCGGGTCCTGCCGGCTCTGCCTGGTCGAGGTCGAGGGCCGCCGCGGCCTGCAGGCTTCCTGCACCGAACCGGTGGCCGCCGGCATGACCGTGCGCACCCAGACCGAGACGGTCGCGAAAGTGCGCCGCGGGGTCATGGAGCTCTACATCTCCGACCATCCGCTCGACTGCCTGACCTGCTCCGCGAACGGCGACTGCGAGCTGCAGGACATGGCGGGAGCCGTCGGCCTGCGCGAGGTGCGCTACGGGGAAGGCGAGCACCACCTCGACGCCGCGGCGGACGCGTCCAACCCCTATTTCACCTTCGACCCGTCGAAGTGCATCGTCTGCTCGCGCTGCGTCCGCGCCTGCGACGAGGTGCAGGGCACGTACGCGCTCACCATCGACGGACGCGGCTTCGACGCCTCCGTGAAGACCGGTGCGGACGACTTCTTCTCCTCCGAGTGCGTCTCCTGCGGCGCCTGCGTGCAGGCCTGCCCGACCGCGACGCTCATGGAGAAATCCGTCATCGAGCACGGCGTGCCGGACCGGGTCGTCAAGACCACCTGCGCGTACTGCGGCGTGGGCTGTTCGTTCAACGCGGAGATCAAGGGCGACCAGGTCGTGCGCATGACGCCCGACAAGGACGGCAAGGCGAACCACGGGCACTCCTGCGTGAAGGGCCGTTTCGCCTGGGGTTATGCGCAGCACCGCGAACGGATCCTCGACCCCATGATCCGGGACCGCATCACGGACCCGTGGCGCAAGGTCTCCTGGGACGAGGCCATCGCGCACGCCGCGCGGCGCCTGCAGGACCTCCAGGCCGCGCATGGCAAGAGCGCTATCGGCGCCATCACGTCCTCGCGGTGCACCAACGAGGAGGTCTGGGTCATCCAGAAGATGGTCCGGACCACCTTCGGCAACAACAACGTCGACACCTGCGCGCGCGTGTGCCATTCGCCCACGGGCTACGGGCTGAAGACGACGTACGGCACGTCCGCGGGCACCCAGAACTTCGACTCCGTCGACCACGCGGACACGATCGTCGTGATCGGCGCGAACCCGACCGAGGGACACCCGGTGTTCGCGTCCCGCATGAAGCGGCGCCTGCGCGAGGACCTCCCGGGCCGCCCGCCCGCGAAACTGATCGTCCTGGATCCGCGGCGCATCGATCTCGTGCGCTCGCCGCACGTCGAGGCCGACTGGCACCTCCCGTTGCGGCCCGGCACGAACGTCCCGCTCATGAACGCGTTCGCGCACGTCGCGGTGACCGAAGGGCTGATCGACGAGGCGTTCGCGCGCGAGCGCTGCGACGTCGAGTCCTTCCGCGCGTGGCTCGAGTTCGCCGCCTCCCCGGAGCACTCCCCCGAAGCCGTCGCCGAAGTGACCGACGTGCCGGCGGAGGACATCCGCGCCGCGGCCCGCGCCTACGCCACGGCCCCGAACGCCGCCATCTACTACGGCCTCGGCGTCACGGAACACAGCCAGGGCTCGACGATGGTCATGGCCATGGCGAACCTCGCGATGGCGACGGGCAACATCGGCCGCCCCGGAGTCGGCGTGAACCCGCTGCGCGGCCAGAACAACGTCCAGGGCGCGTGCGACATGGGGTCCTTCCCCCACGAACTGCCGGGCTACCGCATGGTCACGGACGACGCCGTGCGCGCCACGTTCGAGGCCGCATGGGACACGGAGATCGACGCGGAACCCGGCTTCCGCATCCCGAACATGCTGGACGCCGCCTGCGCGGGGCGCTTCAAGGGCATCTACATCCAGGGCGAGGACATCGCCCAGTCCGACCCCAACACGCAGCACGTCGAGGAAGCCCTCGCCGCCATGGAGTGCGTCATCGTGCAGGACCTGTTCCTGAACGAGACGGCCAAGTTCGCGCACGTGTTCTTCCCCGGCACGTCGTTCCTCGAGAAGGACGGCACGTTCACCAACGCCGAACGCCGCATCAACCGCGTGCGCCCGGTGATGGCCCCGAAGACCGGCATGGCGGAGTGGGAGACGACGCAGGCCCTCACGCGGGCCCTCGGCTATCCCATGCGGTACGGTTCGGCGCGGGAGATCATGGACGAGGTCGCGTCGCTCACCCCCACGTTCACCGGCGTCTCCTTCGAACTGCTCGACCGCGTGGGCAGCGTGCAGTGGCCGTGCAACGACGCGGCGCCCGAGGGCACCCCCGTCATGCACCGCGAGGAGTTCGTGCGCGGCAAGGGCCTGTTCGTGCTGACGGAGTACCAGCCCACCGAGGAGAAGGCGAACCGCAGGTTCCCGCTGCTGCTGACCACGGGCCGCATCCTCACCCAGTACAACGTCGGCGCCCAGACCCGGCGCACGGACAACGTGGAGTGGCTGGACGAAGACCGCCTGGAGATGCACCCGGCGGACGCGGAACTGCGCGGCGTGCGAACGGACGACTGGGTGTCGGTCACGAGCCGCATGGGGGAGATCACGCTGCGCGCCGACGTCACCGAGCGGGTGGCCCCGGGCGTGGTCTACACGACGTTCCACCATCCCTCGACCGGTACGAACGTCGTCACGACGAACCTCTCCGACTGGGCCACCAACTGCCCCGAGTACAAGGTGACCGCCGTGGAAGTGCGGCCCGCGAACCACCGTTCGCCATGGCAGGAGACCTTCCGGAGCCGGACGGGCGCGCAGATCGACCTTCTCCCGGCGGGATGACGCGCGGCGGCATCGAGACCGTCGACGCGCCTCCGGCGAGCCTGCGGATCGACGTCGAAGCCATCGCCCGGGACGCCGGCCGGCGCATCGGCTCCGACGTGGTCAGCATCGAGGAGCCCCTGGAGATCCGCCTGTCCTACCACGACGGCGAGCAACGCCTCGAGCAGAGCATCTCCATCACCATGCGCACCCCCGGGAACGACGGCGAACTCGCAGTCGGGTTCCTCGCCGGGGAGGGGATCGTCTCCGCGGAAGGGGACGTGCGCATCGTCGAGCCGTGCGGTCCGCCCAGTCCCGACAAGGGCATCCACAACGTCGTACGCGTGGAGTTGGCCGATCACGTCGCGGTCGACCCCGGCGGCCTGCTGCGGCACTTCTACACGACGTCGAGCTGCGGCGTGTGCGGCAAGGCGTCGCTGGACGCCGTGCGCGTCCATGTTCCGGAGCGCGGCGAGACGCCGTTCAGCGTGCCGGCGGCCGCCCTGCAGCGACTTCCCGCCGCCCTGCGCACGCGGCAGACCGAGTTCGCACGCACCGGCGGCCTGCACGCGACCGCGAGCTTCGATGCGGACGGCACGGTCCTGCGCGTCCGGGAGGACATCGGACGTCACAACGCCTTCGACAAGCTCGCGGGCTCATACCTTTCCGAAGGGGGCCTGGCCGGCTACGGCATCCTCCTGAGCGGACGCGCGAGTTTCGAACTGCTGCAGAAGGCGGCCGTCGCGGGGACGCCCATGGTTGCCTCGATCGGGCCGCCGTCCAGTCTCGCGGTCGAACTGGCCGAAGACCAGGGCATCACCCTGGCGGGCTTTCTCAAGGCAGACCGCTTCAACGTCTACACGCGCCCCGACCGCATCCATTAGTGAAGCGAATGACGCGGGAGGCATGAAGCGCGAGGACATCACCGCCGTCGTCTTCTGCGGCGGCGCCGGCCGGCGCCTTGGCGGCGTCACCAAGCCGCTCATCGACTGGCGCGGCCGGCCGCTGGTGGGGCACGTCATCGACCGGGTCTCGCGCCAGGTCGGCGCGATCCTGCTCAGCACGGGTGCGGACCCCGAACTCTATGCCCGTTTCCGGCGTCGCGCGGACGAAGATTCGGCTACGCGACCCGGGCTGCGGTCGTCGGTGGCGCCGCCCGTACCGTGCCGCGCGGTGCCCGACGAAACGCCCGGGGAGGGACCGCTCGGCGGGTTCGCGTGCTGCCTCGAAGCGGTGACCACGCCGTGGATCTTCACCTGCCCCGGAGACTCGCCCCACATCGCGACCGACCTCGTGGAGCGGTTGACCCCCGACGCCGAGCGCAGCGGCGTCGCCGTCCCGCACGACGGGCGCCGGCGGCAGAACCTGTTCCTCCTGATCCGGCGCGACCGGGCGGATGCGCTTGCCGACTACTACCGCGAGGGCGGCCGCGCCATCCACCGCTGGCTCGACGCCAACGGCGTCGCATCGACGCGGCTGCCCGACCTCGCCGACGCGTTCTTCAACGTCAACACCCACGACGACCTGGCCGCGCTGCGGGCCGAAGACGAGTAACCGGCCGTGCATGCGTGTTGGCGGACAGCGCCGCCGTCGCTTAGGCTCGCCTCGCCACAGGCCCACAGGAACAACGCGATGTCCCGAGCCCACAGGCTGCTTCCGGCCCTCTGCGCCCTCGCCGCCCTCGCAAGCGGCTGCTCCGAGCCGGCGAGCGCGCCGGACGCGCCGACCCCGCCCCCCGATCCCCGACCGAACATCGTCCTCTTCCTGGCCGACGACCTCGGCTACGAAACCCTCGGCGTCAACGGCAGCGCGTCCTACCGGACGCCGTCCCTCGACGCCCTCGCCGCCTCCGGTGTCCGGTTCACGAACACCCACTCGCAGCCGCTCTGCACGCCGTCGCGCGTGCAGATCATGACCGGCCGCTACAACCATCGGAACTACACGAACTTCAACGTCCTCCCGGAGGGAGAGATCACGTTCGCGCACCTCCTCAGGGACGCGGGGTACGCCACGGTGGTGGTCGGCAAGTGGCAGCTCTGGGGCCACGAGCGGACCTGGCCGGAAGCCCAGGGCACGGGCCAGATGCCCGCGCAGGCAGGCTTCGACGACCACCTGCTCTGGCAGGTGCGCGAGCCGTTCACCGCGGGCGAGCGCTTCGCCGACCCGTACGTCGAGACCAGCGGCGCCGCCGCCGTCACCGTGGCCGGCGCCTACGGCCCGGACCTGTCCACCGACTTCATGCTGGACTTCATCGAACGCCACGTCCGCACCGAGCCCGACCGGCCCTTCCTCGCCTACTTCCCGATGGCCCTGCCCCACGATCCGTTCGTTCCGACGCCGGACAGCGCCGGGTGGGACGGCGACCGCTACGCCGAGGATCCGGCCTACTTCAAGGACATGGTGGAGTACATGGACAAGATCGTCGGGCGCACGGTGGCGAGGCTCGAGGAACTCGGACTGCGCGAGAACACCCTCGTCCTCTTCACGGGCGACAACGGCACGTCGTCCGCGATCACCAGCACCATGTCCGACGGAACGGAGGTCCAGGGCGGCAAGGGGCAGCCGACAAACGCCGGCACGCACGTGCCGTTCATCGCTTCATGGCCGGCGCGTGTCCCGGGAGGCCGGGTCTCGGATGCGCTGATCGACTTCAGCGACTTCCTGCCGTCCCTCGTCGAGGCGGCCGGCGCCGACCTGCCCGCCGACCGAGTCGTCGACGGCCGGAGCTTCCTGCCGCTGCTCCGCGGCGACGTGGACTCCATCCGCGACTGGATCTTCTGCGCCTACACGCCGCGCTGGGGGGAGGGCCTCCGCGATGCCCGGTTCGCCCGCGACCGGCGCTACAAGCTCTACGACGACGGGACCTTCTTCGACGTGCCGAACGACATCCTCGAGGAGAACCCGCTCGCACCGGACCAGCTCGACGCAGCGGCCGCGGAAACCCGGACGCGCCTGCAGGCGGTCCTGGACGAGATGGGCCCGTAGGGGAGGATCTCGTCCCCATAAGCGCTCGTCCCCTCCCGTGCGGCGCCAATGTTCCCGGGGACGCCCCCCTGCGCCGTCCCGGGGGCGACCCTGCGGTCGGCGCCGGCGCCGATGGATCACGCCATCGCCGGAAGGTCCGGCGGACGCACGTCGAGATAGGCCGACGGGTCGCGAATCCCGAGATGGCGCCGCACATCCGCGAGCGGCATCCGCAACAGCGCCTCCCAGTCCTGCGCCGGCAGCCAGATCGCGCGCTGGCCGGCGCGGTAGGCCTGCCACAGCGCCCGCGGGACCCCGAAGCCGAGTTCGCGGCCGAGCTTCCAGGCGCCCACGAGGACGATCATCCCGATGCCCCGGTTCGGCAACTGGGCGTAGCTGAAGGCGAGCAGGCAAACCTCTCCGAACGGGTCGCGGCCGTAGCGGGTGAGCGCATGCAGGAGATCGTGCTGATCGCGCACGCGCTCGCCGAAGCGTCTGAGCTCCGCATCGTCGAAGCCGTAGGTCTGTACCGTCTCGTTCATGCTGGCCGCCACCAGGCCGCCGGCGGTCAGGGATTCGCCGTAGACGAAGTCGTGGTACGCGCGGCCCAGCGTACCGGCCGGTAGCGCACCGAGCTTGTCGCGGTCCTGGAGCAGGTCGAGCAGATCGGTGCGCTCCCGGAGCACCCGCCGGCCGAGTTCCGTGCGGCGGAAGCGCCCGAGCCCCCGGGTCAGCGCCGGTCCCGCCATGGCGTTGATGACCTCGAACACCCGCACGGTGTCCCCCGGATCCGCGACCAGTTGCCGCAGGGCCCGGGCCGCGACCAGCGGGCGCGCCCGCCGCCCACGCGCCGGCCACCGGCGGCCGGGCCGGGTCACGCCACCTCCGCGATCCGCCCGGTCTTCACGTCGTAGACGAAGCCGCGGATCCGGTCCTTCACCGGAATGAACGGACACGCCTCGATGCGTCGGATGGACTGCCGCACGTTCTCCTCAAGCTCCGCGAACGCCTCCAGGGCGAAGGACGGGCGCAGGCCGGTGTCGGCCTCGATCGCGTCCTTCACGTCGTCGTCGCGGAACGTCAGCATGCCGCAGTCCGTATGCTGGACGAGGACGATCTCCTCCGTCCCGAGCAGACGTTGCGAGATGACCAGGGAGCGCAGCACGTCCTCGGTGACGACGCCACCGGCGTTCCGGATCACGTGGGCGTCCCCCTCGGCGAGGCCAAGCAGCCGGCCCGTCTCGATGCGCGCGTCCATGCACGCGACGACCGCCGCCTTGCGGGCGGGCGGGGACGGGAGGTCTCCCTTGTCGAAGGCCTCCGCGTAGCGGGCATTGTTCCCGACGCAGCGATCGGCAAACGACTCGGTGCTCATGCCACCTCCTTTGTCCGGGGCAACGATTCAGGAGAGCGGGTGCAGGCGTACCGGGACGTCCCGGATCCCCCGGATGAAGTTGTTGGACAGACGCTCGACATCACCGACCACTTCCACCTTGCGAAAGCGGTTCTGGATCTCTTCCCACAGCACGCGCAACTGCATCTCGGCCAACCGGTTGCCGAGGCAACGATGCACGCCGAAACCGAATGCGACGTGTAACCTGGCGTTGGGGCGGTCGATGATCAGCCTGTCCGCATCCTGGAAGACAGCCTCGTCGCGATTGCCGGAGATGTACCACATCACGACCTTGTCGCCCTTCCTGATCTGTTGGCCGCCCAGCTCGTAATCCTCGAGGGCGGTGCGGCGCATGTGGATGACCGGGGTCTGCCAGCGGACCATTTCGGCCACCATGTTCGGAATGAGGTCGGGGTTTTCACGCAGCTTCCGGTACTGGTCCGGATACCGGTTGAGTGCAATGACGCCGCCGCTGATGCTGTTGCGGGTGGTGTCGTTGCCGCCGACCACCAACAGCAGCATGGTGGCGAGGAAGCGCTCGGGGTCCTCGTTCATGCGGGCCGTGTTCTCGTTGTGGATGAGCATGGAGATCAGGTCGAACCTCGGCGGCTGCTGTGCCCGTTCCGCCCATAGTCGATAGAAGGCCTGCGCCCCTTCCATCAGTTCTTCGTACCGCCTGCCCATGTCGATGCTGTCATCGCCTGTCACCTCGGGGACGGCGGTGGTCAGGTCCGACCAGTGCACGAGCTTGCGCCGGTCTTCGTAGGGGAAGCCGAACAGGGTAGCGAGCATCCTGGCGGTGAGTTCGATGGAGACTTCCTGCACCCAGTTGAACGTCTCGCCCACGGGCAGGCCCTCGAGAATGTCGATGGCGCGTTCGCGAATGAGGGGCTCCAGTTCGGCCAGGTTGGTCGGCGTGAACGCCGGCGCCACGGCCATCCTTTCCGGCCGGTGTTCCGGCTCGTCCATGGCGATGAAACTCCGGCCCTGTATGTGCCGTTCATCGGCCGGGTCGAAATCGAGTATCGCGATCCCGCCCTTCTCCGACGAAAACACCTCGTGATTGGTGTCCACCTCCTTGATCAGCCCGTGGCTCGTGACGGACCAGAACGGCCCATTCGCGCTGTCGGCGAGATAATGTACCGGCGCTTCCTCTCTCAGGCGGGCAAACCACGGTCGCCAGGTGTCGTTCCTGTAGAGTTCCGGCCGGCTGACGTCGATCTCCTCCAGGGGGACGCCCCTCGCCCGGGATGCTTCATCCGCGTACATCGGTTACTCCTCGTCTGCGAACGTGTGGCTCGGTCAGGTCAGCGTTTGTGCGGGTCACGCCGTCCACGATCAGCGCCTCCGTCTCCGCCTCGGAGAAACCCAGTTCAGCGAGGATGTCGCGTGTCTCCGAGGCGAAGGCCGCCGTCGGTTCCCGGGGCCGGAAACCGTCTCCATCCAGCCTGACCGGCGGCGACGGCGCGGTGACGTCCCCCGCCTCCGGGTGCGGGAACGTGTAGAGCATCCCGTTGGCGCGCACGTGCTCGTCGTCGAACAGCTCCACGGGGAACTTGACCGCGGAGACCGGGACGCCCGCCGCGCGCAGACGGGAGATCCAGTGCGCGCCGGGCTCGGTGCGCATCGTGTCCTCTATCTCGGCGCGGAGCCGGTCGTAGTATGCGTGGCTGTCCTCGTTGCCCGGGGCGTCCAGTTCCTCGTCCACGGCGCCCACCACCTCCAGGAACCGCACCCGCAACGCGCGGCTGCCACAGGCGACGGCGACGGGGACATCTGCCGTGTCGTACGTGCGGAAGTACACCTTGAGCAGCAGCATGGCCCGCGCCGAGGTCATTCCCCGGCCCTGCTCGACGAACCCCGCGCCGTCCCGCCGCTGGCGCTCGAGACGCGCGAGCACCTCTTCGTGGACGGCCGCGTCCTCCCGTTCGGAGCGTACGAGCTGGTTGTTGGCCAGCGTCATGGCGGCCTGCATGAGGGACACGTCGACCGCGCCCCCCACGCCGGTCCGCTCCCGCCGCAGCAGCGCCGAAGCGATGCCGAACGCCAGGCTCATCGCGCACATGTAGTCCGCGCTCACCGGGTCGCCGGGCGCCGGCCGGCCGTCGACGACCCGCCCGTTCGCCGCCATCAGCCCGGTCCGGGCCTGGACGACGATGTCCATGCCCGCGAGGTCCGCTTCGGGCCCCTGCTTGCCGAATGCCGTCACGGAGCCGGTGACCAGCCGCGGGAAGCATCGCCGCAGGGTGTCCGGATCGAGGCCGAGCTCCCGGTCGAGGCCCGGCCGGAAGTTCATCAGGGCGACGTCCGCCCATCCCAGCAGCCGGTCGATCACGGGTTTCGCGGCGTGCTCCCGCAGCGCCAGCGGCAGCGACCGCTTGCCGCGGTTGCGCGACAGGAAGATGCGCGTCTCGAGCGGTGCAATCTGGCGCAGGAGCCGCGTCGGGTCCCCGGTCAGGGCCTCCACCTTGATGACGGTCGCACCGCCTTCCGCGAGCAACTGGCCGCAGAACGGGACGGAGACGAACTGGCCGAACTCCACGACGCGCACGCCGGCGAACGGCCGGGCGTCCTCCCCGGCGGCGCGGTCGGCGCCGTCAGGCATCCGATTGCGCCGCCGCCACCAAGGCGTCGTCTTTCGCCTCCGCACGGACGCGCGCGGGACGCTCGCTGACGCGCGCCCAGTAGTCCTCGAACACCGGCCGCGGTTCCAGGGTCTTCAGCATGTGCAGGCCGAACCCGATCTGCGCTCCGACATACACGTCCGCGGCCGAGAAGGACTCGCCGGCCACGTACGGCCCCGCGGCGAGGGCGCCCTCCAGCGCGTCGACGACCGCCTGAAACGTGCCGTAGCCGGCCGACCGCTCCAGCTCGCTCGGGACCTTGAAGCCGAGCATGGTGTCCAGCGTGGCCGCCTCGAGCGGTCCGGCCGCAAAGAACAGCCAGCGGTAGTACGCCCCCCGGGAGTCCGCCGGCGGCGCCAGGCCCGCTTCCGGGAACGCGTCCGCGAGGTACGCGCAAATCGCCGCCGCTTCCGTGACGACGACATCGCCGTGGCGGATGGCCGGGACCTTGCCCATCGGATTGACGTCCAGGTACCCGGGCGACTTCATCGACTCGAAGTCGAGCACTTCCGCGCGGTAGTCGACGCCCGTCTCCTCCAGCATCCAGCGCGCGATGCGCCCGCGCGACATGGGATTGGTGTAGAGCACCAGGTCGGTGGACATGTATATCTCCTCTTCGATTCGCGGACAGGCCGCGTTCAACCGTACAGCAACCGCGCCGCCACGTCCCGCGCCTCGTCCAGGTTGCCCACCATCCGATCCGCGGGGACCTGGCGCAGGACGTCGAGCCTCGCCAGGGTATCCGCGACGGGTCCGTCGAGCCCCATCACGACGGGCTCCGTGCGCGCGCGGGCCGCCTCGTCGAGCAGCCCCTCGAGCACCATCGCGGCGCTGTAGTCGAGGTAGGTCGCGCCCGAGAAGTCGAAGATCACGACGTCGTGCTCCTTGATGTCGGCGCCGATCACCTCCATCAGCTTCCGCGACGACGCCACCGTGAACCGCCCGCGCAACGCCACCAGGCCCACTCGCGCCGAGTAGGGATCCGCCTCCGGGACCTCGCGGTCCGGGAAGAACGTCTGGTCGAGGAGCGGCACGGACACGGCACTGTCGAGTTCGAGCCCCTCGAGCTGCCGGGCATGGGCCATGCCGGCGGCGATCAGACCGACGGCGACGGCCGTGATCAGGTCCACGAACACCGTGAGCCCGAGCGTCGCCAGCAGGACGATCAGGTGCTCGCGCTGCATGCGATGGATACGACCGAGCAGCCGCCAGTCGACGATGCCCCAGCCGATCCGGATCAGCATGGCTGCCAGCACCGCCTGGGGAATCGGCTCCGCGAACCGGCTGAGTCCCAGCAGCACGCCGAGCAACAGCAACGCGTACACAACGCTCGACATCCGCGTCCGGCCACCCGAGCGGATGTTCGTGACGGTAAGCACGGGTGACCCCGCGCCCGGCAGCCCACCGAAGAGTCCTGCGACGACGTTGCCGACGCCCTGCCCCACGAGTTCCCGGTTCGGACGGTGCCGGGTGCCGGTGAGCGAGTCGGCCACGAGCGAGATCAGCAGGCTGTCGACCGAGCCCAGCAAGGCAAGGATGAGCGCCGGCTCGAGAGCCCGTGCGAGGAACTCCGGCGCGGGGGCCGTCCACTGGAACGCCGGCAGCCCGGTCGGGATGTTCCCGATCGTCGGGGCGTCGGTCAGCCAGGCCACCCCAAGCAGCGTGCCGACGAGCAAGGCCACGAGCGCCCCGGGCACGAGCCGGTCGAATCGCCTCGGCCACAGCGCCCAGATGCCCAGGGTGGCGGCGCCGATGCCGAGCGCGCTCGGATTCGTCGCAGCGACGGCCTCCGGCAGGGCCTTGACGGCGCCGACCGCTCCTCCCGGCGCGACCGGCAGGCCGAGCAGAGGAAGGAGCTGCATCATGATGATGATGATGCCGATGCCCGACATGAACCCGGAGACGACCACGTGCGGCGTATAGGCCACGTAGCGCCCGATGCGCGAGATGCCGAGGAGAACCTGCAACAGCCCTCCGAGCACCACGATCGTCAGGGCCTCGGGGAGCGTGCTGGCATGCGTGGTCACGATGACGGCCATGGCTACCGTCATCGGGGCTGTCGGGCCGGACACCTGGGAGCGGGTGCCGCCGAACACCGAGGCGAAGAACCCCACCGCGATGGCGCCGTACAGACCCGCGGCGGCGCCCATCCCCGAGGCGATGCCGAAGCCGAGCGCGACCGGCAGCGCGACCACCGCGGCCGTGACGCCCCCGAACAGGTCGCCCCGCAGGGTCGGAAGATCGTACTGCATGCCTCAAGCGGCTCCGGTCAGTCACTCGGGTCCGTCGGGAGGACGCCGTCCCGCCACATCCTGCCAGCCGGGGTGGGGAACCGCCTGGGCCTCCGCGGTTCCCCGGGCGCGACCTGTCTTCGTGCGCCAGACCGCGGGTCAATCATAGCCCGTCGCGGCGCGGCCGCGACAGCGAAGGCAGCGACTCGCACCCGCGTCGGGGGCACGTCGCGCCCGTGCGGGGCCTTTCGCGATAGTGGGCTAGACGCCCGGCCCGTGCGGCGCTTACCCAATTCGGAGATCGATGTCAATGTTCCAACTTCACAGGCCGGACGTTACAGTAGGAGGTTGCAGGGGAGGAACCAATGGCAAACAAACCACGTACGGATGCGGCCATCGCCCGCACCAGGGAGCAACTCGCGGCAGATGTGGACGCATTCCTCAAGTCGGGCAAGAAGATCAAGCAAATCCCCATGGGGGTAAGCGGACAGGGCCCGTCGAGCAGCGGACGGAAACAACTCGTCCTGAAGCCGCGCCGGGCCTAGGCACCCGGACGCGCACCACACCCGAAACGCCGGCACCCTCACGCGACGGCGGCAACACAGCGAAGCGACGGCACCGGATTCCCAGCGGCTCACGCACCACGCAACCGGGCGCATGTACGACTCATCGACGGATCGCCTGACCACTCAGTTGAGTGGCGGGCGCTTCACGGTCAGCTTCGACGACGGCGACGAGAACCGCATCGACTACGCGGCGCTCGAGGCGTTGACGTCGATATCCCGCAGGGCGGCCGACGACCCGGAGGTTCGCGTCCTGGCCCTGACCGGGGCGCGCGGCACCTTCTCCGCCGGCGCGGCACGGGACATGGGCTCCTGGCCGGAGCGTTTCGGCCACCGCAGACCCGGGGGCTCGCACGGCCCGGCCCCGCTTCCCGAGCAGGACGCCCTGCGTACCCTGCGGTCCCTGATGAAACCCACCGTCGCGGTGCTCGAGGGCGCCGTCTCCGGCCTGGCCCTCGACCTCGCCTGCGTCTGCGACCTGCGACTCGCGCTACCGGACGCCCGCATCGGCGATCCGCGCGTCGCCACCGGCACCGCCGCTTCCACCGGCATCGCCTATGTCCTGCCGCGCCTGATCGGCCAGTCCCAGGCGATGCGCATCCTGCTGCTCGGAGAGACCCTCGACGCGGCGGAGGCCCTGCGCATCCGGCTCGTGCACCAGGTCGTCGCGGATCGCGACGCCGCCGACGCCGTCATCGCCAACATCGCCGCCATGCCGACGCGGGCCTGGGAAGTGCACAAGATGCAGGTCCTCGGACAACTCGATCTCGACTTCGACGCCGCGATGGTCCACAGCCTCGGCATCCGCCAGACGCACGTCATCGAGGACCGCATCGAGGGTGTGCAGGCGTGGCGCGAGCGGCGCGAGCCCCGCTTCACCGGTCGATGACGGACAGTCCCCTCCTGATCGTCGAGGACGACGGCGCGGTACGGCACATCCGCCTCAACCGCCCCGAGAAACTGAACGCCATCGATCCGCTGCAGCACGAGCGGATCGGGCGGGCCTTCCTGGCAGCCGACGCCGATCCCGACGTGCGCGCGATCGCTTTCTCGGGCGTCGGCCGCGCGTTCTGCGCCGGCGACGACCTCGGGGCGGACTCCAGGTCCTGGCCGGAGCGCATGCAGAGCAGGCTGGTGGACCTCGATCTCGGCCTCGGCCCGGCGCTGCTCCTCGAGACCGCCGGCTGGGTGCGCCACGTCGGCAAGCCCACGGTGGCACTGATGCACGGCGCCGCCCTCGGCTCCGGGTACGACTACAGCCTGTCCTGCGACTTCCGCGTGGCGACGGCGGACGTGAACTACGGCGACCCGCGCATCCACCGGGCGATGTGGGCCGCCGAGGGCTGGTCCTACAAGCTCGTCCGGCAGGTCGACCAGTCCGCGGTCACGCCGATCGCCTACCTGGGCGAACGCATGGACGGCGAGCGCGCCTTCGAATACGGCCTGGTCCACAAGGTGTACCCGCCGGGCAGCGACCTGCTCGAGGCGAGCCGGCCGCTCCTGGCCGCGCTCGCCGAGCTCGACGCCGACGCCTACCGCGAGACGAAACGGGCCATACTTGCCGGCCTCGACCTGGGCTTCGAGGCGTCCCTGCGATGAACGAACGATGACCGCGCCCCCTTCCGATTTCGACCCCCTGGCGTCCGACGCGCCGCTGATCGTCTACATCGACTACAAGAGCCCCTACGCCTTCATCGCCAAGGACCCGACGTACGCGATCGGGGACGAGCTGGGCATCGAGATCGACTGGCGGCCGCTGACCCTCGACATCCCGAGCTTCCTCGGTTCCGCGCGCCTCGACGCGAAGGACAAGGTGGTCGAGCAGAACCGCACGGCGGAGCAGTGGCAAGGAGTCCGGTACGCCTACCGCGACGCGCGACGCTATGCGCGCATCGCCGGCTACATGCTGCGCGGCACCGTGAAGATCTGGGACACGTCCCTCGTGCACATCGGGATGCTGTGGGCCAAGCGCCAGGGACGCGACATCCTGCGCCGCTACACCGACATCACCTACGAGCGCTTCTGGCGCCGCGAACTCGACGCGGAAGACCCGCGTGTCGTGACCGCCGTACTGGCGGAGGCAGGCGCCGACGTCGGGGGGTTCGACGACTTCCACACCGGCCCCGGGCGCGCGGAACACGACGCCATGCAGGCGGCGATGTTCGACGCCGGCGTCTTCGGCGTACCGGGCTACGTCGTCGATGGAGAGTACTTCTGGGGGCGCGAGCACCTGCCGACCGTACGCTGGATGCTGACAGGCCGCGAAGGTCCCGCGCCCGACATCGCGTACCGCCGGTTCGGGGACGCCGATGACTGACGCATACGCGCCGACGGCGTCTCTCACGGTCGCCGTCGACATCAAGAGTCCCGAGTGCTACCTGGCGCTCTCTCCCACCCGGGTCCTGGCACGCGACCTCGACCTCGACATCGACTGGCTGCCCATCGTCATCCCACCGCGCCGGCCCGCGCCCGAGGGAGACGATCGCGGCTCCCGGCACAAGCGGCATCGCGTCGCTTACCGGCAGCGCGACCTGGCCCGCTACGCCAAGGCCGCGGGCCTCACCCTCCGCGACCCGGAGCGGAGCCCCGACTCGTCCCTGGTCGGCGCGGCGATGCTGGCTGCCAAGGCGCACTCCGGGCGCGCCCTGCACGCGTTCCTCGATCTCGCCTTCGAGCGCTACTGGAACGTGGCACTCGACATCGAGGACCCGGACGCGGTCGCCGCAGCCCTGCGCGAGATCGGCGTGCCGGACGCGCCGGTAGCTTCCGGCACTTTCGCGGCCCTCCAGGAGAGTCTCGCGGCAGCCGGGCTGTTCGACGCACCGGCGTACCTGGTGGACGAAGAGGTGTTCTTCGGGCGGGCGCACCTGCCCATGATCCGGTGGATCCTGGAGGGACGGGTCGGCCCGGGGCCTATTTGACCGCGGGACCGCGCCCCCTCAACTGCCCCCGAAGAACCGCCGCGGATTGTCGACGAAGAGCGTCTCCACGGTCGCCTCGTCCACGCCCATCTCCAGGAGATCGGGAATCACGTGGCGGTGGATGTACTGGAACTCGTCGACGTTCAACCGCTTGAACTGGTGCTCGTCCGGCATCGAGCCGTCCGGGTTCTCCTTGAAGATGTGCAGGCAGACGCAGTCATGCGACGGGCAGAGCTGCTCCGTGTACCCCATGTCGATGAGCGACTTCAGCGTGACCGTGCGCATGTGGGGGCTGACCAGGAAGCCCGGGTAGCGGTCGAGGCCCAGGTAGCAGCCCTGGTCGAGGATCCACAGAAGATACTCCGTGTCCGTCGTGTCGTTCGAGTGGTCGATCTTCACCTTCGTGAGGTCGACGCCCTCCTCCCGGAAGATCTCGATCTGGCGACGGGCGACCTGCCCGGTGGGGAACGAGTGGACCATGATCGGCACGCCCGTCTCGTTGTGCGCACGGGCCACGGCCCGCGCCATGACCTCGAGCCGCTTCGTGACCCCTTCCGAGTCGGCCGCGCACTTCAGGAGCCCCGCCTTCACGTCCGTGCCGTGAAACCCTTCCTCGATCTCCCGGACGAACTCCCGCGCCATCTGGTTGGGCGAAACGCCGAGCAGCCAGCGCGGCACGTCGAGCCACCAACCCGTCACGTTGATGATGTTGACCCCGGAGGCGCGGGACACGCGGGCCAGCAATTCCGGCTCCCGGCCGAGATCGAAGGTCGTGGCGTCGACCATGGTGTCGATGCCTTGCGCCTTCGCGCGTTTCAGCGCCGCGATGGCCGTCTCCTCGGGCTCGGGACCGAGCAACTCGGGGTGCCATCGATAGAGCGCCGGGCCAGCGACCATGACGTGTTCATGCATCAGCGTGAAGCCGAGATCGTCCGCGGAAATCGGCCCCAGCACGGAATTGATCTGCGTCATCGTCTCCTCCAGTTGTCCGGCCCGGACTCCGCGCGATGTTACTCTACGGCCCCATGAACATCGGACTCTTCAACTTCGCCACCGACTACTCCATGCCGGTCCCGGACCTCGCCCGCGAAGCCGAGGCGCGCGGGTTCGAGTCGTTCTGGATTCCCGAACACACGCACATTCCCACGTCGCGCCGCACCCCCTGGCCCGGCGGCGGAGACCTGCCGCGGGAATACGCACACACGTTCGATCCCTTCACGGCCCTGGGCGCGGCTGCGGCGGTGACGTCCACCATCAAGCTCGGCACGGGCATCGTCCTGATCATCGAGCGTGACACCATCACGGCGGCCAAGGCCGCGGCGAGCGTCGACCATCTCTCCGGGGGACGCTTCCTGTTCGGCCTGGGCGGGGGCTGGAACCGGGAAGAGGCCGAACACCACGGCACCGAGTGGGACACGCGCTTCAAGCGCCTTGCCGAGCAGATGCAGGCCATGAAGGCGATCTGGACCGAGGTGAAGGCCGAGTTCCACGGCGAGCACGTGGACTTCGACCCGATCTATTCCTGGCCGAAACCCGTGCAGCAGCCGCATCCGCCGCTCCTGCTCGGGGGCGAGACCATCCACACGTTGCGCCGCATCGTCGCGCACGGCGACGGCTGGCTGCCCCGCGCCAGGGACCCCGAACAGGTCCTCGAGGGCATCCCGACCCTGCGGCGCCTGGCGGAAGAGGCCGGACGGGACCCGGACAGCATCGGCGTGTCCGTGTTCGGGCTGCCTCCCGACCCGGACCTTGTTGCCCGCTTCACGGAAGCCGGCGTGGAACGCATCATCTTCGCGGTCCCGCCCGACGAGGCTGACGCCACCCGCCGGCGGATGGACCGGCTCAGCGGGTTCCTCACCGGCTGACACCAGGAAGCGCAAGCAGGAACGCCGATGGAGCTGAAAGCGACCCGCTACGGGGTCGAGGGCGGCATCGCCACGATCACGCTCGCGCGGCCGCATCGCATGAACGCGTGGACCGGGCGCATGCACACGGAGTACCGGCACAGCCTCGCCCAGGCGAACGCCGACCAGGGCGTGCGGGCGATCGTGGTGACGGGCGAGGGACGGGGGTTCTGCGTCGGCGCCGACTCCGAGGCGCTCGCCGGGCATGTGGCACGCGGCGGCTACGACCCGGGTACCGACGCCTCCATCGCGCGGCCCGGCTACGGTGTGCGGCCCGAGTTCGACGCGACGTTTGCCTACCACTTCGGCCTCGACAAGCCGGTGATCGCCGCGATCAACGGACCCGCGGCGGGCGTCGGGCTCGTGCTCGCCTGCTACGCGGACCTGCGCTTCGCGGCCTCGGGCGTCAACCTGAGCGCGGCGCACGGGAAGCTGAACCTGCCGGCCGAGTACGGACTGTCCTGGCTGCTCCCCCGGCTGATCGGGCTGACCCGAGCGAACGAACTGCTGCTGTCGAGCCGGAAGTTCACGACGGACGAGGCGCTCGAACTCGGCCTCGTCAACGCGGTGCTGTCGGCCGACGACCTGCTCCCCCACACCTACGAGTACGCGGGCAACCTGATCCGCACGGTCTCGCCGGAGTCGCTGCGGACGACCCGCAGGCAGATCTACACGGACCTGCACCGGGACGCGGCCGCCGCGGTCGCGGAGTCCGAGCGCATGGCCGCAGAGATGATGCGGGACCCGGATTTCGCGGAAGGCGTCGCCGCCTTCAGGGGGAAGCGTGCCCCGCGATGGAGGGGCTGACGGCTCCGTAAGCCTCACGAACCCCGGGCGCGAACCTCTCCCGAGTGGCCTCGGTCGAATCAATCTTAGGTACGGGCGATGGTGAGTCCCTGGAAGTCGCCCCGGTTGCGCAATTCTTCGAGCATCTCCCGGAAGCGGACCGGACCGTCCGGATACAACTCATCGAAGAAGCCGTTGCCGTCGAGTTTCCCCTCGGAGTTCCAGAACCCCGGCGTACAGCGCTTCTGGTACTCCTGAAGCGGGCCCGGCTGGTTCACGAGATCGACCCATGCCTGCTCGGCCTCGGTCGTCGCTTCGATCGCCTTCGCGTTGCGCGCGAGCCCCTCGGCAACGAGATACGCGATGTGCAGGACCTGCGTGTCGTACGTGTAGGTGAGGCTCAACGAAGCCCCGGTCTGCCTGAGGCCTACGTGGAACCAGTTCGGGAAGCCGTGGCTGAGGAGGCCGTGAAGCGTCCGCCTGCCCGTCCCCCAGGCTTCGCTCGTAGACACGCCGTCTCGCCCGTACGCCTCGAACTGGCCTTGCCTGGCAAGCTTCGTTCCGACCTCGAATCCGCTTCCGAAGATCAAGCAGTCAACTTCGTAGGCTACACCGTCGACGATCACGGCGTTCTCGGTGACTCGCTCGACACCCTTGCCGTTCGTATCGACCAACTTCACGTTCGGCCGGTTGAACGTCGGCAGATACTCGTCGCTGAACGTCGGCCGCTTGCACCCTTGACCGTACCACGGCTTGAGCGCCTCGGCCGTCTCCCGGTCGTCCACCAATCGTTCGACCCGCTTGCGGATGTACTCCATCTGCTGGTGATCGGCGATCTCCGCCAACGCCGCGGTCTCCTCCGGGATGAGGCTGGAGGGATCCTCGATCCGCCGCATGAGATCCTCGTGGTAGCGCAAGCCGCGGGTCCAGCCGTCGGCGACCATGTCGATTTCGACCGGAATCCCGCTCAGGAGCTTGTTGAAGTTGTCGGTCCGCTCCTGCTGCCAACCGGGTTCGAGGGACTTCGCCCACTCTGGATCCGTGGGCGCATTGCCCCGTTCGTCGACGCTCGACGGAGTGCGTTGGAAGACGTAGAGCTGCTCGGCCGAAGTACCGAGATGCACCACGCACTGCACCGACGTCGCCCCGGTGCCGATGATGCCGACACGCTTGTCGGCCAGCTTGTGGAGGTTTCCGCTCGAGTCGCCCCCCGTGTACTCGTAATCCCATCGGCACGTGTGGAAGGAGTGGCCGCGGAACGACTCGATGCCCGGAATTCCCGGGAGCTTCGGACGATTGAGCGGGCCGAGGGCCGTGACGACGAAGCGGGCCCGGAACACGTCGCCCCGGTCCGTCCGAATCCCCCAGCGCCCGGTCTCCGCGTTCCAGCGCATCTCGGTGACCTTCGTCTGGAAACAGGCTCGCTCGTAGAGGCCGAACTGCCTTCCGATTCGCTTCGCATGCTCGAGAATCTCCGGCGCGAACGAGTACCGCTCCTTCGGCATGTAGCCCGTCTCTTCGAGCAGCGGCAGGTAGACGTACGACTCGATGTCGCACTGGGCGCCGGGGTAGCGGTTCCAGTACCAGGTCCCGCCGAAATCTCCCGCCCGTTCGATGATCCGCACATCGGTGATGCCGGCCTGCCCAAGCCGAATCGCCGCCAGCTGACCACCGAAGCCGCCCCCGATCACGACGACGTCGAGCTCTTCGTCCATCGCGGGACGAGTGAATCCCGGCTCTACGTACGGATCGACGTCGTCGTAGTGCGCGAGGCCGCCCTTCGCCTCGATGTACTGCGCGTTGCCGTCCGGCCGCATCCGCTTCGCCCGCTCCTCGTCGTACTTCCGACGGATGGCCGCAGGGTCGAAGCCCAGCTCGTCGCGAGTCGGAATTGGGCTCTTCTGCGCACCTTCCAGGTGTTCCTTCACCTTGCGCTCTCTCCTCTTCGAGGCACCCGAGATTCCACGACTTCTCTCGTTGCTCCATCTGCGTTCCGAAATCCTTGCCCGGCCTCATGGGTATGTGCCCAGGCCCCACAGATCCTGGGGTGATTTCTCTGGGCGGGGCCTCCAGCCCGGGACATCCTCAGGGAAGCCCGGGTCCGTCGGTCGACGAGCAGGTCTCCGCTCATTCGAACGGGTCGATGCCACTCACGGACGCCGCCACGGGCCCGACCGGACCTCGGAGACTCCACGGGACCGGGTCGGTGAGGCCCATCATCGCAGCAAATCGCACCGGATTGCGCTCGAGCATCTCCATCGTGGTCGTGAACTTGTAGGGCTCCTGCGCCTCGAGGTGCGCGCGACAGTAATAGAGGATGAGCGTGCGACGCACGCCGTCGATCGTGCGGGGCAGGGCACCGTGCCAGAGGCCGCCGTGCCACACGACGACCGATCCGGCCGGCGCCTCGATCGGCACGACCGACGGGTCGTCGCACTCGAGTGGGGTGTGAAGCGGGGGATTGCCCATGCGGTGGCTGCGTGGGACGACACAGAGGCAGCCGCCCTCCCGCGTGTAGTCACTGAGCAGCCAGTTGACGTTCGCCACCTGTGCCGTCTCGGGCCACGGCAGCGGGAACTTTCCCTGCGCATCGGCATGGATCGGCGGCGAACGTACTGCCTTGGGCTTGAGCAGCGCCGTGGACTGGTTGAGCTTCAAGTGGTGGCCGAGGAGGTAGGTGAGGAGCGCAAGGGGCTTTCGCTGCAAGAGCACCTCCTCGAACACGGGGTCCTCAGGCACGAGGTGGAAGAGGAAGCCGCCGTACGCGCCCGCGAGGTCGGCATCCTGCGGACTGCGCCGCGTGCCGACTCGGTCGATTGCCTCGTTCACGCGCTGGACGAGGTCGCCACAACCGACCTCCTCCGGGGTGAGCACCGTGTAGCCGTTGGTCTCGAGCGCCACCACGTGGCGGTCGAGACCGAGTGCAGCGATTTCCTCGCGGACGGCGTCGGCCGCCTGGTGGCGGTTGGGCAACGGCTCGCTCTTCATGCGCTCGGCCACGTAGGCCTGCTTGGCTTCGAAATCTCGCAGGACTTCCTTCAGGCTCTCGTTCATTGTCCTTCCTCCGTCAGGTGCCTCGCTCACAGCGCTGCTCTGGCGCGCACACGCCGAAACTTCCACTCGCCGTTCTGCTTGACGTAATCCTCGTGGTACCGCCCGGTGCCCCACTCGCTCTTCGTTCCGTCGCTCACGCCCGCGATGAGGTACCAGACGCCGTGTGCCCGATCGCCATCGACGTCGATCAGAGGATTGGCCACGATGTGCCGTGCCCCGGCGATCCCTTTCGGGAAGCCGGCAAAGAGCCTTCGAATCGCTTCTCGACCCTCAGCGTTTCCGACTCCGTCTCCGTGCCAACTTCCATCTTCCGTGAACAGAGACGCCATGGCATCCGCATCGTAGTCGTCATGGTCACAGATCTCGCAGTATCGGGCCTTGAGTCGTTTGATGGCTTCGATGTCTTCGAGCCGAGTGATTCGTTCCTGGAGCTCTTCCAATGACATACGATGGTTCCTCTCGTCGTTCAGGGTTGGCGCCTGGGACATGCCCCCTACGCGTACGGGTCGGTCGTGGGGTCGCCGGGGACGCGGGTGATCCCATCTTCCCCGCGCTCGGGACCGGGGAACATTTCGACTTCCGAGAGCCCGAGCACGCGTTTGAGCTCCGGATGACGATCGAGCAGCTCTGGCGATAGCCGGGGCGAATTGGGAATGTAGCTGCTGGCGTTTCTGCCCTGGACGTAGGGCCGGGTGTGGTTCTCATTCAGATGGATTCGCAGCCCGGGGCGGGTGCGCGGCAAGGTGGAGTGAAAGGTTCCCCCCTGCCAGATCGCCACCGAGCCGGCCTGCGCCTTGACGCGCACCAGCGGATAGCGCGATTTGGTGACGTCGGTGTCGTGCGGCAAGACTCCGTGGCCGTAGTGCTGGCTGGCGGGGACCAAAAGGGTTGGACCGTCGGCTTCATCGACCACGTCGGTACAGATCCACGTACAGTTCAACCGATGGCAGATATGACCGGCGCCCATCGGGATGCCTTCAACGAACTCGTCGATGTGCAATGGCAGATTGTGGAAAACCGCGGAGTCGTCAGCAGCGGCGTCGGCGGTCGGGCCCTTGAGGATGAGCAGGTTGTTCCTGTGTACCGCACCCTGGCCCAGCATCAGGCGGACCAGCGCGAGCTTCGCCGGGTTGGTCGCTGCCTCGATGAAGACGTCGTCCTCGTCGAAGAACGGATCGTGGAAGGCCGCGGTGATCGTCGAGGTTCGAAAATCGATCGGGACGTCGTTCCTGCTCTCGTAGGCGGCCACGGCCGCGTTGCGCAGTCGCTCGCCCCACGTGTCGGTGACCCCGAGGTTCGCGGGTGAAACCACGGTGAAGCCATAGGTCATCAGCTCCACGGCGTTCCGGGCGATCCCGTAGCGCTCGATGTCGGACATGATCGAATCGAGGCTCGGCATCGCCTTCAGTGTTGCGATGTTCATCAGCGGCCCTCTCTAAACTGGAAACGAATGTTGCCCTCGCGCGTCGTCCGGGGTGAGTGGTCGCCCGGCGACCTCCAATCAGTGATTGATGACAATCTTGCCAAAGTGGCCACCTTGCTCCATTTGTGTGAACGCAGTCCGTGCATCGCTCATTTCATATCGCGAGTCGATTACCGGATGAGTTTCGTGCAGCGTCATGGCGCGTAACATGTTCTCGAACATGTACCGGCTGCCGACGGTAATACCATGGAAGTGGGCATTGGTACCAAACATCTGTGCGACGTTCAAATCGGTGGAAAATCCACTGAGCACGCCGATCAGATGGATGTGACCGTAAAGGGCAACCGTTTCGATAGCTTGCTGCAGGGTCCCGGCACCGCCCACTTCAACGATGTGGTCGACTCCACGTCCGCCGGTGATGCGTCGGGCTTCTTCGGCCCAGTTGGGCGTCGCACGATAGTTGATGGTGTGATCGGCGCCCAGGGCTTTACCTCTTTCGAGTTTTTCATCCGATGATGAAGTGAGGATCACTTCTGCACCGAAGAGCTTGGCGAACTGCAGCGCGAATATGGACACACCACCGGTGCCCTGTACCAAAACGCTTTGGCCGGCGATGAGATGACCTTCTTCGACCAAGCCACGCCAGGCCGTCAGTGCGGCACAAGGTAGTGTTGCCGCCTCGTCGAAAGACAGGTAGTCCGGAATGTGCAACAGCCCGTCTTCATGCAGGGTCATCTGCTCGCGCAGGCAGCCGTCGATAGGACCGCCCAGCGCGGATGAAAGTGCCGTTGCGGTGGGCGGTCCGTTCAGCCATTTCTGGAAGAAAATCGGTACCACGCGGTTACCGGTTGCAAATCGTGTAACGCCTTCGCCAACGGCGATAACGGTACCCGCACCGCAGGAATTCGGCACCAGACCTGATGGGGCGCCATACTGAACCGTTCCCAGATCGCGGTAGTTGAGTGAGGTGGCGTGCATTTCGATCAGTACCTCATGGGCGCCAGGTACGGGATCGTCCTGGTCGACTAACTCCAGCCCTTCGATCCCTCCCTCACCGATGACCATTGCGCGCATTCTCGATTCTCCTTTGAGTTTCTGCGAGTGAGCTGGCGTAACGCTCTTGAAGCTTCGGCGCGACGGGCAGTCGCCCCAGAGCGGGTCGGGCTGTACGCTTGCGGTTGGGCCGCAGATACCCTTCGAGTCAATCGGTGTCGAAGGTCAACTCCAGGCCGATCTGCCGCGGTGCGTCCCGGGTAAACACCGGCAGCCCACCGGTCGGTTGCTGGTTGTAGATGATCGCGTCTTCATTCAGGAGATTGCGTCCGAAGAGAAAGACGCCGAATCGCTCGCGCTGAAACCCGAACCGGGCACGCAGCAGACTCCTCGGGTCACCCCGAACCGCGTTGGCCCCGAATTGTCCCCACTGGCCGTCGAGATGGTTGAGCGTGACGTTGAAGTGCCCCTGCCAGCCGGCGCCAACGGACCAGACGTAGTTGACGGCGGCCGTCACGTTCCATGGGGGTACGAACGGCAGACGCTGGCCGGACTCGGCGCCTATCGACTCGGGCGTGAACGGCGGCGTCAGGGTCGCGGCGACGATGGGGACGACGTTCGAGAATTCCGAACTGTTCCAGTTTCCGTTCAGGCTGAGGGTCAGCCCGTCGATGGCCGCCGGCCGATACTGCAGGCCAAAATCGAAGCCGTACAGCTCTGAATCACCGACGTTGTAGGCCTGAAACAGACCGCCGATCGCCAAATGCTGCGGCGTGCGTTTCCAGTCCTGCCAGTAGAAAGCCGCATCGATGAACAACCGCCCGTTCAGTAGCGTGTGTTTGGCTCCGACCTCGTAGCTCAGGACCTCGTCGGTTTCCTGTACCAACTCGCACTGACCCTCAATCAACAGGAGATTGTGGATAGGGCAGTAGATCTGGGAGTTGAAATACCCCGAACGAAAGCCCTCCGCGACGTTCAGGTAGTAGTGGGAAGTCTCTCCGGGGAACCAGCTCAGGTTGAAGCGAAAGTTAACCGTATCGAAGCTCTGACCATCCGTGAAGCCGGCCGCCTCAACCGAGTCGCCTTCGAGATCTTCTTCGGAATAGCGGATTCCCACGGTCGGGATCAGTTGACCGTCCAACAGTTCATACGACAGTTCGCCGAACAATGCGAGGGAGTTGCGCTCGTCCAGCTCCACGTCGCTGGCGTTGACGAAAAACGGCGGGATTTCAGGGTCCCAAACCACGTCTGACACATACTCGTCCTCGGTGTCGGTCACGAATATCCCGGCGACCCACTGCAGCGGTCCATCGCCTTTGGACACGAGCCTCGTTTCGTTACTCCAGGTCTTGATGGAGCTTCCACCGAACGCGGTCACCTTGGTCAGGGGCGGCAACTCGAGAAAGAGACGCGTTTCGTCTCCCGGCTTCGTGTGGGCGACATTGGACACCAGGTCGGCAAAGCGCCAGCCGCTGTATTGCACTGTGGCCGAATAGACGGTCAGGTCGACATTGCCGAAATCACCGGTGTCGGAGAGGGAGATCGTCTCGCCCGGGTACAGCCCCGAAAGAAGGGTTCCCCCGCCGTCCTGGTCCGCCCGGTTGTGGGAATAGTGCAACTTGATTCGCCAGTCGTCTGTCGGTTCCCACAGCAGTAGCGCGCGGACATCCGCCAGTTCGCCGTCGTTGAAATCCTCCACTCCCGCCGGGCCGTCCGCCCAGCCGGCGAGTCTCTCCATGCTTCCCGTAACGCGCATTGCAAGCCGGTCGTCAATCAGCGGGACGTTCACGAGGACATCGCCGTATCGGCCGTCACCGCCGTCCTCTGTCGTCGAATAACCCACTCGCACACCTGCCTGAAACTCGTTGAAAGCGGGCGGATTGGGAACGTAGCGAATGACGCCCCCCATGGCGCCATTGCCATACAGCGTGTTCTGTGGTCCACGGAGAATCTCGACCTGGCGCATGTCGTAGACACGTCCGAGCGGCGCGTACAGCGTCCCGAACAGCGGGGTGTCATCGACGTAATACCCAACCATCGGACTGCCTGCTCCCTGGTACAGGCCACGGATCTGGAAATACCGCTGGCCCACGGCCAGGCTCAGGCCTTCCGATGCCCCCGGGACGAAACTGATCAGTTCGCCGATGTCGCGGAGGCTCGAGTCGATCAGCGTGGACTCATCGAGAAGCTGCAGCGACAACGGCACGTCCAGCAACCTCTGGTCGCTGCGCTTCGTCGCGGTCACGATCACCTCTTCCAATATGGGCTGGTCCATGGGCTGGTCCGCCTCTTCCGCCGCCGCGGCGCCGACAGAAAGCAGGGCCATCAACGCGATGCCGATCCGGGCCAAGGGAGTTTCAGCCCCTCTTGGCTCGTCTTGTCTTCCTGGCTTGGTCTGGTTTTGCATGGTAATGGTCCCCTCGGCAATCACACTCGGCGCTTCCCGGAGCGTGACCGTGTTCGCGTTCAGGTACTCATACGTCAAATCGGTATCAGCGAGCAGTTGAGCGAGGACGTCCTGCGGTGTTTCTCCACTACCTCCCGCACTGTCGATACCCTCCGTCAACCTCGACGGGTATATCAGTTGCAGTCCCGCCTGCTCCGCGAACTCTGTCAGCGCTTCCGTCAGCGGCTGCGGTGAGATCGACAGCCCTCCGGGCTTGCCGTCGGCCTGCACAAGTGCCGACGTGAGGAAGATCGTCAGGATCCCCGCGAACCGCCTCCATGAGGTATGACTGTCCAGGAGGCCGATCGGGACCTCATGGCGCCGGTCAGCGCAAGCGAGGTCGGACAAGGCTGGGGTCCGCAATCCGCTTCCTCCGCCGGAACGACACCGAATCAGCGGGAGATCACGCGTTCGTTGCCTGCTCGGTGCACTCGCACCGCCTCTGCCTGCCGCAGGTACTCCAGCAGGTCTTCCTGGCTGTGGGGTTCGAAAACGCCGTTCAGCTTCAACGCGGCCAGCTCCGGGTCGTCGACCCGCAACTGGCTGGCACTGTAGCGATTGAACTGTGCGACCACGTCGCGAAGTGCCGTGTTCTCGAAGGTGATGCGACGGGCGGTCCACTCGGCGGCCCTGTCCGCCGGCACCTGCTTTACCGGCACCACCGGTTCGTTCGGCCGGATGTGGATCTGCTGGCCCTCGGTCAGCTCGACTTCGGCAGGTTCCCCCGCCCGGCTGTCGTCGGTGGCAGCGACGGCCAGTGCACCGGTCAATCCGGGCGCGCGAACCGCGACCCGCCCCTCGAGAACCGTGACGGTCGCCTCCACATCACTCTTCTTGTAGACGTTGAAGCTCGTGCCGAGAACGCGGACTTCGGTCGCACCTGCCGTGACGATAAACGGCCGCGATTCGTCGCGCCCGACGTCGAACAGCGCTTCTCCATCGATCAGTTCCACCCGTCGCGCAGACCCGTCCAACCCATAACGAATGGACGTGCGGGTGTTCAGAACGATGATCGAACCGTCGGCGAGGGTAATCGAACGCAGCTCGCCGACGGTGGTCGTGATCGGTTCGTCCTGCGGTTGCAGCAGGATCAGCACGCTGGTGGCGACGATCAAGGCGCAGGCGGCGGCTGCGAGCCAGGCGCCCGCTTTGCCGGACCGCTGCGTCACCCGCGATGGCGGATGGCGCGGCGGCCCCAGGTCCACGATGTTGTCCGCATTGCGCGCCTCCGCGAGCATCTGCGGAACGTCAGCGTCGCGACCGACAGAACCCAGGTCCTCCCAGAGTTCGGCCAGTTCCAGGTACTCCGCGACGTTCTCCGGCGATGCCCGCAGCCAATCGACGAAACGTGCCCGGTCCGCGAGAGACGGGTCGCCATCGCGCATCGCGGTCCACCACGCCGCCGCCTCGACGCCACTCTGTCCATGTCGTCTGCGTTTACTCATCGTCCACCATTGCCGCTCTGCACTCGTGCATCGCACGGGACAGGTGCTTCTTCACCATGTGCTTCGTCGTGCCCAGGCGCGCCGCGATCTCCTCGTAGGTCATCCCGTCGCGCCGCTGCAAGAGCAGCGCCGCCCGTGGTAACGGCGGCAGCCGGGCAAACGCGGCATCGATGCGCTGTATCCGTTCCTGGTCCCCGGCCCTCGCCTCGGGTGCCGCGCTCCGGTCGTCGATATCGGCAGACTCCAGGTCACTGGCTCGACGGCCTGTGCGCAGGCGATGCTCATAGGCGAGGTTGGCGGCGATACGGAACAGGTACGCCTCCGGTCGCTCGATCAGGTCCTTGCGGTCACGCTGCAACAGCCGCAGGAAGGCCTCCTGGACCAGATCGCGCACTTCGTCAGGATCGCGAATGCGGTAGCGCACGAAGCGCAGCAGGTCCTCGTACCGCTGATCGATGATCTCTTCGACAGACCGGCGTTTCTCGGCCATTCTCTGGGCCCAGCTATCCGGCAAGTATGACTGTTTGGTGGGGGAAACGGGACCCTGACCCCGCAGCGCACGGCAGTCGCCGCAGTCTCAGTCTCCTCTTCGACTGACGACGCGCTGCGGATGGGACAGGGTAGCCCCACGCCTGGACCGGGCGGATGCACACGGAGTACCGGCACAGCCTGGCGCGGGCGAACGCGGACAACGCCGTGCGCGCGATCGTCGTCACGGGGGAAGGCCGCGCGTTCTGCGTCGGCGCCGACGCGCAGGCGCTGACGGGACACGTGGCCCGCGGCGGCTACGACTCGGGCACGGACGACGCGATCGCGCGGCCCGGGTACGGCGTACGGCCCGAATTCGACGCCACGTTCGCCCACCACTTCGGCCTCGACAAGCCGGTCATCGCCGCGACCAACGGACCCGCGTCGGGCTCGTGCTCGCCTGGGGTGATCTTCCCCTTCACCTGTCGTGCAACATCGTAGTAGCGTTCTCGACACAGGCAGATCTCGGTGCACCGTGCCCCAGGCCCCGCCAGACAAGGCAGAAATCGTCCGGCTCTACGACGACGCGTCGCCCGCGTTGCGGCGCGTGCTGCAGCGGAAGCTGGGCAACCGGGCCGAGGCCGAGGAGATCATGCACGACGCTTTCGAGAAGCTCATGACGATGCCGGACGACGCGCGCATCCGCGACTTCCGGCGCTATCTCTTCACCATGGCGAGCAACATGGCCACCAACGCGTTGGAGCACCGCAACGTGGAACAGCGCTACGTGGGGGCGGCCGACGGCATCGCGAATCAGGCGGAGCCGGACCCCGAACGGGCCATCGAGGCGGGCGAGGCGCTGCAACGGGCGCAGGATGCGCTTGCCGGGCTGCCGCCGAGGACCCGGCACGTGTTCCTCCTGCAGCGTGTCGACGGCCACTCCTACCGCGAAATCGCGCGGCAACTCGGCATCTCCAGGAAAGGGGTCGAGTACCACATGAGGCGCGCGGTCGCGGCGGTGACCGGAGGGGTGACACCATTGCGGGCCGATGACGACGACGCCACACCGGGAGACCGCGATGGCCGATAGGCGAAAGGCGGCGGCGGTGGACTGGTTCGTGCGCCTGCAGTCCGACGACGCTTCCAGGAGCGAAAGGCGAGCCCATGCCGCATGGCTCGCCGCGGACCCTCGCAACGCCGCGGCCTACCGGGACATCGAGGCGTCGATAGGGGCACTGGACGGCCTGGACGACTGGATGCGTGCCGAACTCGGGGACCTGAACTCGCGTGCGATGGTGCGGCACCGCCACCACGCCCGCATCTGGTTCGCGGGCGTCGGCAGCGCCGCGGCCCTCCTCCTCGCCGTCGTCTTCTGGCCCGCGGCCGACACCGAGACGCGTTATGAGACCGCCAGGGCCGAACAGCGCGAGGTCGCCCTGGACGACGGCTCGCGCATCCATCTGAACACGGCAACTGCCGTGTCCGTGCGCTACACGCCCACCCTGCGTGAAGTGATCCTGCGGCTCGGCGAGGGCATGTTCGATGTCAACCAGGACGACCGGCCGTTCGTGGTCAGGGCCGGTGACACCCGGGTGGTAGCGGTGGGCACGCAGTTCCGGGTCTATCTTGAAGGCGGCAAGGTCATCGTCACCGTGCTGGAAGGGAAAGTGGCGGTCATGTCTGCCGAACGGCCCATGGCCGAGCATGGGGGCGGGCGCCTCGAAAGCCCGCCCGCGCCGCTCGACCCGGATACCCTGCTGCTCGACGCGGATCAACAGACGACGGTGGCGCCCGAGGGCGTCATCGGCTCCATCGAGCAAGTAAACGCCAACAACGTGACCGCGTGGCGCGAAGGCAAGCTGTTCTTCGACGCCGTACCCCTGCGGCAGGTCGTCCGGGAGCTCTCCCGCTACACCCCCGGGGACATCGTCGTGGCGGACGGCGTGCCCGATCACCGCGTGACAGCGCTACTGCAGATTCGCAGCGCGGAAGCGATGCTCCGGTTCCTCTCCAACGCGGTCCCCGTCACCCCCGTCAAGGCTTCGGCGGAGCTCACGGTGCTGCACGGGAACCCCTAGCCCCAGTGTCCGTTGACACCCTCGTGGCGCCCGAACCACTAGGACGATCCCCCGCCAAACTGTCGTTCCTCGTAGTGGCGGTGGTGTTCCTGTTCGCCCCCACGTACGGGGCGAGCGGTTCGGACGACAAGGGGGAACGCATGGCGATCGACGACAGGGGACGGGCGCGGGACGAGCGCGGCGAGCCGGAGTTTCCGTTCCACATCGAGCGGACGAGGGTGTCGGACGCGCTGATTCGCTTCGGCGAGCAGGCCAAGCTGTCGGTCGTCATCGAGCACCACGCACGCGACATCGTCACCAACGAGCTGATCGGCAGCTACACGATCGTCGACGGCCTGGATCTTCTGCTCGGCGACACGGAGCTCGGCTATCGGCTCGAGGAAGACGGCGTCGTCGTATCGCGGCTGGCGAGCGTGACGCCCGTGATGCGCAAGCCGGAGGCGACCCCAACGGAACGCGAAACAGGCCGAAGCGTCCTTGCCGCTCTCGCGGCGGTGGCGCTTTCCGTCTTCAGCCCGCAGGGCATGGCGGAGGAGGCTTCGGGCGCAGCCGGGGCGACCACGGACCGGGTGCTCGAGGAGATCGTCGTGACCGCAAGGAAACGCGACGAGCTGCTGAAGGACACGCCCGTTCTGATCAACGCTTTCGATCGCGACCAGATCGAGCGCTATCGCATCACGAGCATCGACGAACTCGCCATGTTCACACCCGGCTTGATGACCAGCGAAAGGACCTCCTCCGGCGGCGGTTCGATCTACCTGCGCGGAGTCGGGCAGGACGAAGCCGCATTCATCTCCGAACCGTCCGTTGCGATCAACATCGACGGCATGCAGGTAGGTTCCGCCAACATTCGCAAGGTCTCCCAGATCGACGTGGCGCAGATCGAAGTGCTGCGCGGGCCGCAGGCGCTCTTCTTCGGCAAGAACAGTCCCGGCGGCGTCCTGTCGATCAAGACGGCCGACCCTACCGACACGCTGTTCTTCGAGGCGCGGACCGGCTACGAGACCGCCTCGGGGGACAGGTACGTCCAGGCGCTTGTTTCCGGTCCGCTGTCGGAGAATGTCGGAGCGAGGCTCGTCGGCCGCTTCACGGACCTCGATGGCTATTTCGACATCAAGACCGTCGATGCGCCCGGCAATCCGTTCGTGACGCCAGCGCACATCGATTCCTGGCCTCACGGCGAGGAGACCTTCCTGCGCGGCACGCTGACCGTGCGCCCCAGCGACAGGCTGGACCTGAAAGGGAAGTGGACATACAACAAGGCCGCCATCGACGGGGGCTCGGCGACCCCGCTGCAACGGATCATCTGCCCCGCCGGCGTCCCTCAGTTTCAGCCCCCCTTTCCGTGCGAGGAAGGGACCAACGACATCTACCTCGGCGGAGTACCCCAGTTCGTCGTCGATCTGAGCCCTGACTCCCTCACCAACAGGGGCATCGGGTTGCGAGACAACATCCAGCATCTCGGCACGCTCGAGATCGACTACGACGTGTCGGATACGCTCCTGCTGACCTCCGTCAGCGGCTACTGGAGTCTCGACGAGGACAACTCGCAGAACCCCTCCGCGGGGCCCGCGGTCACTGTCTGGATCCCGGGCATCCTCTTCGACATCAGCCAGTACACGCAGGAGTTCAGGCTGGCGTCGGAGTACGAGGGGAGCGTCAACTTCATGCTGGGCGCGTTTGCCGAGCGAAAGGAATCCGACACCGGAACCGATGCGATCATCGTGCCTTTTGGCCTGCGTTTTCCGAGGGAGAGGGTAGTGGAAGACCAGCAGGCATACTCCCTGTTCGCGCAATTGCAGTGGGAGATCGACGATCGCCTGGAGATATCGGGCGGGCTCAGATACTCCTACGAGAAGAAGGAGGTCGAGTACACGTTCGACAACGTGGACGTGACGGGCAATCTGGTCAGAGACGCCGACAGTTGGCGGAACGTGTCCCCGGAACTCACACTCTCCTATCGGTTCCACGAGAACTTGCTGCTCTTCGCCTCCTACAAGGAGGGCTTCAAGTCCGGCGGCCTCGACCCCGGGTTCACCAACGGGGGCATTCTGGCGCCTCCCTATGAGAACGGGTTCGATGAAGAGGTGGTCACCGGCTTCGAAGCCGGGGGCAAGGGCTATTTCCTCGACGACACGCTCAACGTGAACTTCGCCGTCTACGCCTACGACTACGAGGACCTCCAGGTGGGCGGCGCCTCGGGCGAATCCCTGCTGACGATCCGGTTCATCATCAAGAACGCGGCCAAGGCGGAGGTGAGGGGCGCCGAAGGGGACTTCGTGTGGCTGCCGGGCGTCGACGGCGTGACCGTGCGGGGTGCGCTGGCCTACAACGACGCGAGGTTCGCGGAGTTCCTCTCCGACTGCTATCCCGGCCAGTCACCAGCCGCGGGCTGCAACGCGGGCCTTGTCGGCGGCGTGTACTTCAAGCAGGACCTGGGGGACAAGAGGAAGCACAGCGCCCCGGAGTGGAGCGGCTCGCTGAGTGTCGGGTACGAACGACAGGTGTCGGATGGCATGATGCTGGACCTCTTCGTGGGCGCCTCCTACTCCGGCAGCTACTACGGGAATCTCCGCAGAGCCCCCTGGGACGAGCTCGACTCCTACGTCAAGACGAACGCGGCAGTGCGACTGTCGGCTATCGATGAACGGTGGGAGGTCTCGATCGTGGGAAGGAACCTGTCGGACAAGATCACCTACGATTCGACATCGGGAGCCGTCTTCACCGGCGGAGGGACCGGCACGGCGGCGGCCACGCTACCCGACGTCACGGCCTTCCCATCGAAGGGCCGGGAGGTCTTCCTGACGCTCGCGTACCGACTGGCGAGGTGAACGAGCCAGGTGCCCCGGGCACGCGCCCGCACCGGCCAGGCTGGCCCAAACCAGGCATGACAACAGGATGCCGTGGCATGAGAAAAAGCGCACTCCTCTTCGCGTCCTGGATCGCCTGCGCGGCGACCGCCACGGCGGAGCTCCCGTCGTCTCCCCCGGAGGCCGAAGGCCTGTCGTCGGAGAGACTTTCGCGGGTCGACGCTCTCGCTGGGCGCTACATCGAGTCCGGCACTTTTCCGGGGGCCATCGCCGCCGTCGCCAGGAACGGAAAGGTCGTGCACCTCTCCGCTCTCGGTCGTCGGGGCACGGAAGACGAGCGGCCCTTGCCGCTGGATGCCCTGTTCCGCATGTACTCCTCGACCAAGATGGTCACCGCCGTCGCCGTCATGCAGCAGTACGAGCAGGGCAGGTTCCAGTTGTCCGATCCGGTTGCGAACATCCTGCCGGAACTCGCGTCGCTCGAAGTGCTGCGGCCGGACGGCGAGATCGAGCCAGCCCGAACGCAGATCACGATGCACGAGTTGCTGACGCATACGTCGGGCCTGTCCTACGGGATCGACGCCAACGACCCGGTCGATCGCGCGTACCTGGAAGCCCAGCTATGGGTGTCGGAGGATCTAGACACCCTCGCGGCGAAGGTCGGGCGACTGCCGCTCAGGTCCCACCCGGGCACCGAATGGCGCTACTCGGTCGGCATGGACCTTGCCGGCCTGGTCGTACAGCGTCTTGCCGGGCAGCGTTTCGACCGCTACCTGCAGGAGCACCTGTTCGAGCCGCTGGACATGCGGGATACGGGCTTCGTGGTCCCCGACGGCAAACGGGACCGCTTCCTTCCGAACCATCTGCTCGGACAGGGGACGGCTGGTACGCGGGCGATCGACCCGACGCGCGAGGCTGTCGACTTCCCGGGCGGGCTCTTCTCCTACGGGTGCGGGTCGGGGTGTGACTATCGCAGCGTCACGCTCTTTTCCGGCGGCGCGGGACTGGTCTCCACCGCAAGGGACTACCTGCGATTCGGCGAGATGCTGCGCAATGGAGGCGCGCTCGGGGGCGTGCGAATCCTGAGCCCCACCACCGTTGACTTCATGGCGTCGGCCCACGTCCCGCCCGAGATCATGTCGGCCGGGGCGCCCCATCGCGCGGTCGCCGGGCAGAGTTTCGGGCTCGGCGTGGGCGTACTCACGGACCCCGTCGCCAGAGGCGTCAGCGGCAACGCGGGAGAGTTCTACCACGACGGTGCCGCCGGCACGGTCTTCTGGGTCGACCCGGTGGAGGATATCGTGGGGCTCGGGATGATCCAGGTGATGGGCGGCTTCGTCTGGGGTCCGGCCCTGAAAACCGCGGTCTACCAGGCCGTGACGGAGTCGAAGCGCTGAGTGCGTCCAGCTCCTCGCGAGCCCGAGACGGGCGCCGACGCGGGGCCTCCTACCCTCGCGTCAACACCTCCATCAGGTGCCCGTCAATGTCGCGCCAGTAGAACCCGCGCCCACCGTGGCGGGTGTTGATCTTCCCGTCGTTCCAGGAGAACGGACCCGAGCCGTACACGACCCCGTCCGCCTCAATGCGCGAGAAGATGCCGTCGAACTCGACATCGCTCACCTTGAACGCATAGTGGTGGCTCTGGAAATCCGTCGCGTTGTCGAAATCCATGGTCAGCGCCTCGTTGACCTGGACCGGCGCGAAATGTCCCGCCGCTCCCCGGTACTCGAGGCCCATGATCTTTGCGAAGAAGCGCGCCGACGCCTCCTTGTCCCGCGTCGGCACGATGGTGTGGTTGAGTTCCATGAACTTGCGCCCCGTGGCCGTGGACGCCCGGGACGATAACGCGGTCGCGGCCCCGGCACCAGTGGCGCCAAGGCTGCGCCATCACTCCGGCCGGAACCAGATCGGCGACGACCAGCCACGCTGCTGCTCGGTGGGGGGCACGTCCACGGGCAGGTCCACGTCGGCGCTCAGCGCGAGGCGCGTCGGCCACCGGCAGCTCGGGTTCTCCAACACGCGCACGTAATAGAAGGCGTGCTCGGCAGCCGAGTAATCCGGGTCCGTGAAGCGCGCCTGCAGTTCCGCGGCCCCCGTCGCTTCGTCGCGCTCGCAGGTCCCGAGGTCGACCGTCGCCGCGGTCGGCGGGCACTTGCCGCCCTCGCCCGGCTCCCGTCCCCCGGCACAGGCGACGTCCCGGACGCGCTGTAGGGGCTCCTTCATCCCGGGATCGTCGACCCACCCCTTCACGACCTGGATGCGGTCCAGCAGCGGCCCGTCCGGATCGGACATCGCCCAGACCCAGAACGACGGTTCCGCGACACCCGCCAGTTCGCCCCCCATGGGCACGCCGCCGGCATAGGCCGCGGCCAACTGCTCCTCCGCGTTGTCCATCTCGGCGGGCAGATCGCCGGCGAAGAAGCGGATCCGCATCCGCGAACCGCTGGTCCCGAACGCTTCGCGTCGCTCGAGCGCATCGAAGAGGTCTGCCCGGGTGTTCGCCTCCGCCCAGATGCCCGCCAGGCCGCCCACGTTCGCGCGCCGGAAGGGGCCGATCACGATGTGCGACGCCTCGAGCGCCTGGCGCACGGCAGGGGCGACGCCAAGGGCCGGCACGAAGTTGGTCGGTACGGCGCCGGCGGTGTTGCCCGGGTCCGACGTGTGGGTGTCCGTCGAGCCGATCATGCCGTAGCGGAACTGGTTCGGGCGGCCTTCGCTCGCGAGCTGGATGCCGTCGAGCAGGGCGTCCCGGATGAACGAGGGCTCCGACGCGCACCGCTCCGTCTGACCCGCTTCGCAGACCGGGAAGACGTTGCCGAAGTCGCAGTCCTCGTCCGCGGCGCCGACCCCCACCTGGCACTCGGAGGTCCCCTTGAACTGGGTCACCTCCGCCAGGCGGTCCATGCGCACGATCCGTTCGAGGTCCGCCTCCGTGTACGGCGTGCCGTCTTCGTCCTCCCGGGCGAAGGCGAGGCCCCAGGAGTAGTTCGTGTTGTGCGGAATTGTCAGCACGCGGCACGGGGGCGTGCAGCCGGCGTCGAGTTGCGCGAAGAACTCCGACTGGTTGCGCACGTCCATCGAGGAGACCGCGTGCGGGATCACCTCCTCGCCCCGGAAGATGACGTTCCGGTGCAGCATGCCGAACTGCGGCAGCAGCGGCGTGAACTCGTATCCGATGAGGGCCGTGAAAGCGCCCGGATCGTCCGCCTCGTTGGCCGCCTGCTGCACGCGCTCCCAGGTCGAGCGCGCGTATTGGAGGCACGTGGCCTCGCCGTCGGGGCACATGCCCGGCAGCCGCGCCGCCGGCCGGAGCACGCCACGCGCGAAACCGGACCGGAAACGGTCGTCCCCGTCCCCCGCCCCGGCTACGTGTGCGCACAGGTCCGAGCCGTCCAGCGGCCCGCCTGCCGAGCACGCATGCATCGCGTCGAAGCCCTCGGCGTGGTCCGTCAGAGCCACGAAGTCGAGCGGTGTCGCGAGACGGGTCTCGATCCCGTTCGGCAACTCCACCGCCTCGCCGCGGGCGAAGCGATAGGCGTCCCGCGGACCGACGCGGTTGCCGAAGCTATAGGCGTCGTTGGAAAGGCTCGTATGCACGTGCAGGTCACCGAAGAAGGCGCGCCGCAGCGGGTAGCGCTCGATTTCCGGTGGGGCCGCCGGCTCGGCGACAGCGTCCGGAGGCGCTTGGGCGGTGTCCTGCACTTCCTGGCTGCACGAGACCGATCCAAACACGGCGCCGGTCAGCAACGCCGCCAGCAACAGAGTTCTTCGATACATCTGCCTCCCTCCTAGTGTCGTGTCACGCGTGTTCTGCCGCTTCAGCGCGTCCCACGGGGCCTGTGGCAAGGCGCGTTCCCCGCAGGGAATGGCGGGCCCATCGCCAAGGGGCGCAACACCGCCACAGGCCCCGTGGGGCGCGCCCTTCGGGAGCTCGCCCTGCACGCCACTGCCGCGTTGTGGTCCTTGCCAATATGCTCGATATTCCCTGCGGACCACGCCTTGCATTGACGCGCAGGGCGAACTCTGAAGCG
>JAJDTI010000006.1 GCA_022827245.1 Pseudomonadales bacterium
GAAGGATTTCGTGGCTCAATCACGCGGCCTGCAAGGCTCCCTGTGTACGCTTCGCAGACAGCGTCGCCACTGCCCACGCAACACTCGGTTCCGGCTGGTCGGTCAACCTTGGCCGGTCGGGACTCTCACCCGCTGGGTCGCTAAGAAGGTTTCCGTCACGTCATAGCATGACCTCCCCCTTCACCAAGCTTCGCCTGGCGCAAGACAAGCTCCTCCCCTACGTTTCACGACCTAGAATGTCCTGTAGGTTTCATCGGTATCGTATTGATATACCTCATCCTTTGAGCGCCGTTAGGCGCTCAACGGCGGCGCGATAGGCGTCGATCCCGTCGTAGCGCATGCCGTGTACGAAGCGCTCCGCTCCCGCCTCCTCGTACTCGGCAAGCCGCTCGGCCGCCGCGATCGGGTCCTCCAGCGGCAGGCCGCCCATGACCGTCGCCGGGCCCGGATCGCGGCCGGCTTCTTCGCAGAATGCGCGATAGGTCGCCATGTGGCGCGCGAGTTTCTGCGGGGCCAGCGCCATCGGCAGCCAACCGTCTCCGTACCGCGCCGCGCGTCGCAACGCGTGCGGCGGACCGCCGCCGATCAGCACCGGGGGCTTGCGTGGCCGTGGCCGGAACAGGAACGCCTGCCCGTTCTCGGTGACCTCGTCTCCGGCGAAGCAGCGGTTGAGCAGGTCGAGGACGGCGTCCGTGAGGCGCCCGCGCTGGCTCCGGTCCACCCCCAGCGCACGGAACTCCGGGGCCATCCAGCCCACGCCGGCGCCGAGGATCAACCGTTCTCCGGAGAGTTCCTGCAGCGACCCGATCTGCTTCACGGTCGGCAGCGCCGGCCGGTAGGGCAGGACCAGCACTCCCACGCCGAGGCGAATGCGCCGCGTCGCGCCGGCGAGCCATGCCAGGGCGATGAGCGGATCGACGTACCGGCCCCCTGAACCCTCGGCGTCGTCCGGCGGGATCGCCAGGTGATCGACCACCCAGACCGACTCGAGGCCCGCCTCCTCGGCGCATCTCGCACACTCGCCCATGAGTTCCGGCGTGGACTGGTCTCCCATGTTGCGTATCGTCGTTCCGAGTCGCATGCGCCCTCCTTTCTCCCGACCCGCCCTGTTTCCCGAATCGCGTGCTTCGCTTACGCTCGCGTGCGCTCATGTTCCACGCCAGGCCCATCGCCGTCCATGCCGCCGCGTTCGGCGGCGGCTTCGTCATCATGTCCCTGGAGCTGCTCGGGGGACGCGTCCTCGCGCCGTGGTTCGGCGGCAGCATCCACGTCTGGGGCAGCATCATCACCGTCTTCATGGTGTCCCTGGCGGCGGGCTACCTCATCGGGGGACGGCTCTCGCTGCGCCGCCCGAGCCTGGACAAGCTCGCCGGCGCCTTCCTGTGCGCAGCCGTGCTCCTCTATCCCCTGGTGCACCTCGCGGAACCGGCCATGCGGTGGATCTTCGACGCGATCGAGGACCCGCGGTACGGGTCGCTCGCCGCGTCGCTCGTGCTGTTCGCGCCGCCCACGGTGCTGCTGGGCATGATCTCGCCGTACGCCGTACGCCTGCTGGTACGCACGGCGCCGGAATCCGGCAGGGTCGCGGGCACGCTCTACTTCGTCTCGACCCTCGGAAGCGCCGCCGGAACCCTCGGCACCTCCTTCTACTTCGTACTGTGGTTCGACGTGGACACGATCCTGACGGGCTTGGTCGCCACCCTCGCGATACTGGCGGCGGTCGCCTTCGCGGGCGGACGGGCCCGGTGAGCGCGATCCGCCGGCACGGGACCACGGCCGCCGCCCTCCTGTGTCTCGCCGCGGGCGTTGCAGCCACCTGCGCCCACGGCCAGGTCATCCACCGCGAGCCGTCCCTCTACCAGACCGTCCTGGTCACGGAGCGCGGGGCCACGGTCTGCCTCCAGTTCGAGGCGCGATCCGACGTGCGCAACCAGTCCTGCGTTGACCGCCGCCGACCCCGCCGCCTGGTGCTGCCCTACACCCGCATGCTGCTGGGCTCCCTGCTGCTGATGCCCGACCCGGAGACGATCCTCGTGGTCGGGCTCGGCGGCGGCGTGCTGCCCAACGCGTTCGCCGAACTGCTGCCCGACGCCCGCATCGACGTGGTCGAGATCGACCCCGTCGTGGTGGCGGTGGCGGAGCGGTTCTTCGACTTCCGCGCCACCGACCGCATGCGCGTGTTCGTCTCCGACGCACGGGTGTTCACACGCCGGGCGCGCGGTCGCGAAACCAGGTACGACCTGGTCGTGCTCGACGCCTTCGGCAGCGAGTACATCCCCGAACACCTGATGACCCTCGAGTATTTCCGCGAGACCCGCGGCCTCCTCACCGAGCGCGGCGTGGTCGCGGCCAACACGTTCCAGGACAGCGGGCTCCGGGACCACGAGTCGGAGACCTGGTACCAAGCCTTCGGCCCGTTCATCGACTTCACGCGCGACGTCAGCCTGAACCGCATCGTCCTCGCGTCGGTGGCGCCGCTCGCGGACCCGTCCACGGTCGCCAGGCGCGCCCGGACCTGGCGCCGGCGCATGGAACCATACGGCGTGTCCATCGTCGACTTCCCGAAGACCTTCGACCGCAACCCCCGCTGGGACCGCACCATCGAGGCCCTCACCGACCAGTACGCCCCGGCCAACCTCCTCCGCTCCCGCCGGTAGCCTGCGCCGCCGGATCCGGCTTGCCACGCACGCCCGCGCCACCTAACGTCTCGGAATCCTCGAGAGAGCGCTACCCATGCCGACCTGGAGCTTCCCCTACCCGTCCCGCCGCGCCCCCGTCTTCGCGGCCAACGCCGTCGCCACGTCCCAGCCGCTCGCGACGGCGGCCGGCATCGAGGCCCTGCGCCGGGGCGGCAACGCCGTCGATGCCGCCCTGGCGGCGGGCATCACGCTCACCGTCGTCGAACCGAACATGAACGGGGTCGGCAGCGACGCGTTCGCCATGGTGTGGGACGGCGAACGCCTGCACGGTCTGAACGCGTCCGGCCGCGCCCCCGCCGCGTGGGACGCCGACCGGTTCGCGGGACGCACGCAGATGCCCGCCCAGGGCTGGGACACCGTCACGGTACCGGGAGCAGTCAGCGCATGGGTCGCCCTCTCGGAGCGGTTCGGCGCCCTCCCCTTCGAGGCCCTCTTCACGGAACCCATACGCTACGCGCGCGAGGGCTTCCAGGTCGGTCACATCACCGCCGGCCACTGGCGTTTCGCCCTGGACACGTACGGCGAGTTCGAGCACTTCCTGGCCCACTTCGCGCCCGAGGGCCGGGCTCCCGAGCCGGGCGAGCGCTTCGCCCGACCCGAACTCGCCGCCACCCTGGAGTCGATCGCGGAGACGCGCGGCGAAGCCTTCTACCGGGGGCCGGTGGCGGACGCCATCGCGGACACGGCCGCGGCCGAAGGCGGCGCGATGACGCGCGCCGACCTCGCCGCCCACACCGCCGACTGGGTCGACCCCATCGCGCAGGACTACGGCGCCGTCACCGTGCACGAGATCCCCCCGAACGGGCAGGGACTGGCAGCGCAGATCGCCCTGGCGATCCTCGGCCACCTCGGCCTCGCCGACCTGCCGCCGAACGGAGCCGAGTCCGTACACCGGCAGCTCGAGGCGATGAAGATCGCGATCCGCGCCGCCTTCGACCACTTCGCGGACCCGCGCGCCATGACCACCCCGCCGGAAGCCCTGCTCGAGCCCGGCTCGACCGCGCGGGCGGCCCGGCGCATCGGCGGCTCGGCCTCCTCGCTACCTCCGGTGGCCCTGCCGGTGAGCCACGACACCGTGACGCTCACCGCGGCCGACGCGGCCGGCCGCATGGTGAGCTTCATCCAGTCCAACTACATGGGTTTCGGGTCCGGTGTCGTCATCCCCGGCACGGGCATCGCCATGCAGAACCGCGGGAACGGCTTCAGCCTCGCCCCCGGGCATCCGAACCGCGTGGCCGGCGGCAAGCGTCCGTACCACACGATCATTCCCGGGTTCGTCACGGAAGGCGGCGCGCCGCGCATGAGCTTCGGCTTCATGGGCGGCCACATGCAGCACCAGGGCCACGTGCAGACGGTGCATCGCATCTTCGACCTCGGCGAGAACCCGCAGGCCGCCTCGGACGCGCCCCGCTGGCAGGTCCTCCCGGACTACACGGTGGCGCTGGAGACCGGCTTTGCCGCGGACGTCGCGAGCGACCTGGCCGCCCGCGGCCACCGGGTCGCCGCGGCGGATCCAGCGCTGTTCGGAGGAGCGCAACTCATCCTGCGCGTGCCGGACGGCTACTGCGCGGCGTCGGACCATCGCAAGGAGGGCATGGCGGCCGGGTTCTGAACGCCGGCAGGACCGGTGTCAGCCCTCCTGGGTCTCCTCTGACTCCGCTTCGAGGTCGAGGGAGGCGGAGTTCATGCAGAAGCGCAGCCCGGTCGGCGCCGGACCGTCGGGGAACACGTGCCCGAGATGGGCGTCGCAGGCGGCGCACAGGACTTCTATGCGGCGCATGAACAGGGAGTTGTCCTCGCGCGTGGCCACCGCGTCGGGCGAGATGGGCTGGTAGAAGCTCGGCCAGCCGCACCCGGAGTCGTACTTGGTGCGGGAGTCGAACAGCGGCGCATCGCAGCACTTGCAGTTGTAGATCCCGGGCGTCTTCGTGTTCCAGTAGATGCCGGTGAACGGGGGCTCCGTCCCGGCCCGCCGGGTGATCTCGTAGTCGCGGGGGGTGAGCGTGGCCCGCCATTCCGCGTCTGTTTTCTCGATCTTGTCGATCTTCTCGATCCTGGCCATCCCGTGCGATTCCTCCGGGTAATGGACGCGGCTGGTAACATGCGCCGCCGCCGCCAGACGGCGATTCTTGCTCAGGGGCAGTGACCGTGCAAGGTAGCGAGGACACGGCAGCCGACACCGGACGGCTGCTTCTTGCGAGGGGTACCCCCTCGCGCTCCCCGGCTGAGGGCTCTCCGGAACTTCCGCGGGGACGCCGGCATTTCGCGAAGTCCGCGAAGCTCGCGGACGTCTACTACGACATCCGGGGCCCGGTGCCGGCGGAAGCCCAGCGCCTGGAGGACGAGGGGCACCACGTGGTGAAGCTGCACATCGGCAACCCCGCGCCCTTCGGCTTCGACGCGCCCGAGGAAATCCTCCGCGACGTCATGCGGAACCTCCCGGCGAGCCAGGGATACTGCGACTCGCGGGGCCTGTACTCCGCGCGCAAGGCGGTCATGCAGTACTGCCAGCAGATCGACATCCCGGACGTCGACGTCGACGACGTCTACATCGGCAACGGGGCGAGCGAACTCATCGTCATGTCCATGCAGGGCCTCCTCGACGACGGCGACGAGGTGCTGCTGCCGAGCCCCGACTACCCGCTCTGGACGGCCGCCGTGCGCCTGGCCGGCGGCGTGCCGGTGCACTACCGCTGCGACGAGCGGTCCGACTGGATGCCGGACCTCGCCGACGTGCGGCGGCTCACCACGCGCCGGACCAAGGGCCTCGTGATCATCAACCCGAACAACCCCACTGGCGCCGTCTACAGCCGCGACTGCATCACGGAACTCGTGCGCTGGGCCGAATCGCGGGACCTGATCGTGTTCGCCGACGAGATCTACGCCAAGGTCATCTATGACGACGCGGAGTACGTACCGGCGGGTTCGATCCCGGCGGACGTCCTGACGGTGACCTTCAACGGGCTCTCGAAGGCCTACCGCGCCGCCGGCTTCCGCACCGGCTGGATGGTGCTGAGCGGCGCCCGTCACCGCGCCCTCGACTACATCGAGGGGCTCGACATCCTCGCGTCGATGCGCCTGTGCGCGAACGTGCCGACCCAGCATGCCGTGCAGACCGCCCTCGGCGGCACGCAGAGCATCGAGGCCCTCGTGGCGCCCGGCGGCCGTCTGCACGAGCAGCGCGACCAGGCACACGCGCTGCTGGACGCGATCGAGGGGGTAAGCTGCGTCAGGCCAATGGGGGCGCTGTACCTGTTCCCGAAACTCGACACCGAGCGGTTCGGCATCGTCGACGACGAGCGGTTCGCCCTCGACCTGCTGCGGAAGGAGAAGCTGCTCGTCGTGCAGGGCACTGGGTTTCACTGGCCCGAGCCGGACCATTTCCGGATCGTGTTCCTGCCCCACCCGGACGAACTGACCGACGCGATGCAACGGCTGGAGCGCTTCCTCGCCGGCTATCGGCAGTCTTAGCGCGACCTCCGGTCGCGTTGGGAGTTTCGCTGGCGCGAAACTCTACGGCGCAAGCTCCTCGTCCCTGCGCCTCACGAGGCCGCGAGCGTCCCGACGCGCTCGGCGATCGCGAGCGCCGCGGTCATGCCCGGCGACTCGATGCCGAGCAGGTTGACCAGGCCGCTCACGCCGTGTTCCGCCGGCCCCTCGATGACGAAGTCCCCGGCCGGTGCCCCGGCGGGCACGATCTTCGGGCGAATGCCCGTGTATCCCGGGTGCAGGCGCTCCTCGTCGAGCCCGGGGTAGTAGCGGCGGATGGCCGCGACGAAGCGGTCCCTGCCGGCCGCGTCGAAATCGTAGTCCGCACCGTCGATCCACACCACGTCGGGCCCGAAGCGGGCCTGCCCGGCGAGGTCCAGGGTGACGTGGACGCCGAGCCCGCCGGACTCCGCCACCGGATAGACCAGGTGCGTAAACGGGCTCGCCCCCGAGAGCGCGTAGTAGTGGCCCTTGGCGAAGAAGCCCCGGTACCCCGGACGGAACGCCCCCGCGAGGGCCGGCGCGGAGAGTCCGGCGGCGTTGACGGCCGTGTCCGCCGACAGTTCGTAGTCGCCGCAGGCGACGCCCACGCGGTCGCCGTGGCGGCGCAAACCCGTCACCTCCGTGCACAGGGACACCACGCCGCCGCGGGCCTCGAGGTCGCCCTGCAGGCTCAGCATGAGGGCGTGGCTGTCGACGATCCCCGTGCTTTCCGAGTAGATCCCGCCCAGGGAGCGCACGGCGGGCTCGAGTTCCGACACCTCGTCGGCGTCGAGCCACGGCAGCTCGCCCACGCCGTTCTCCCGCGCCTGCGCGCGATAGCCCCGCAGGGCCTCGAAGTGGCTCTCCCGGGTCGCCACGATGATCTTGCCGATCCGCGCATGGGGAACGGCGTGGCTCCTGCAGTAGTCGTACAGCAACGCCTTGCCGCGCACGCAGGTCTCGGCCTTGACCGAGCCGGTGGGGTAGTAGATACCCGCGTGGATCACCTCCGAGTGCCGGCTGCTGGTCTCGGAACCGATCAGCTCGTGCCGCTCGAGCACGAGCACTTCCCGGCCCGCCAGGGCCAGTTCGCGCGCGACCGCGAGGCCCACCACTCCGGCCCCGATCACCACGGCGTCGCAGCGTTCAGGCAAAGGCTACCGACCCTTCTCGATGACGAACTCCAGGCGCTCCCCCGTCGCGCCGAGTTCCTCGAGCGTGTGTCCGAGGAAGCGGCAGAAGTTCCGGAAGTCCCGCGTCGTGGAGGGATCGGTGGCCACCACGTGGACCCGCTCCCCCGGGCGCATCTCGCGTACGCGGTTCCGGACGATCATGAGCGGTTCCGGACAGATGAGTCCGGTGGCATCGATTTCGTACTGGACGTCGTCCGACATGTCCGCGGGCCGGCCCTGGCGATCCTCGGCCGTGATGATAGCCAAACCCCCGGTCATGGAACCGGCGCGGTCCGTCGCCTTGACTCTCCCGGCGGCGGGCAGGACACTCCGCGAAACCATCCGGGCAGCCAGGGCTAGCGCCATGGTGGAGGTCACGCACTCACGATGAATTGCCGCGCCGCTACGTTGGTAGCGTGCCTCGCCATGGCCGCGTCGGCGACCGACGAGACGATCCAGGAAGCCCTCGAACCCGAGGATCCGGCAAGCCGCATCGAGGTCCAGCTCACCGCCGGTGAGTTCGCGGACGCCGCCACCGCCGCGGAGGCGTTGGTGGAGGATGTCGAGGAGGTGTCCGGACGCTACGGTCTCGCGCTCAAGCGCCCGCTGACGCTGCTCGGCGACGCGCTGCTTGGCATGGGCGACGGCCCGGGCGCCCTGACCGCCTACGAACGCGCCCTGCACGTCGCGCGGGTCAATCTCGGCCTGTTCGACCCGGACCAGGTCGACGTCGTCTACCGGGAGGCGGTGGTGCACGCGACCATGGGCGATCGCGTGGCGGCGGACGCCCGTCACAGCTACGCCTTCAGCGTGCTGCTGCGCGCGTACGGCCGCGAGGACGCCAGGCTCGTACCGGGGCTGTTCACGCTGGCCGAGTGGCACCAGGAGAACCACCGCGTGTTCTCCGCCCGCCGTCTCTTCGACCGCGTGGTCACCATCGCCGCGAGCCAGCTTCCGCCCGGCGACCCGCGCATGATCCGGGCGTTGCGCGGCGTGGCGGCCACGTTCCGTGACGAGCGCTTTCCGCGCAACGTGAGCGCCACGCGAAACCGGGCGGCCATGTCGTCGTACCGCGACACCAACCGCAACCGGGCCGTCGACGTCAACAACTTCGCACCGGGCGAACGCGCGCTCATCACCGTGATCAATCTCCACCAGGAGAATCCCGACTCCACGGACACCGACATCGCCGACGGGATGCTGGAACTCGCCGACTGGTACCTGCTCTTCGAGAAGTACGACCGGGCCTTCGCGCTCTACGAACGCGTGTGGCAGCTCCTCGAGGAGGACACGGCGAGACGCCACGCGACCTTGGGGGCGCCGACCGCGCTCTACCTGCCGTTCCCGCCGAACCCGAAGCTGCCGGACGACGTGCGCCGGGAGCCCCAGACCGGCATCGTGGAACTCGCGCTCGCCGTGAACGACCGCGGCAAGGTGGAGGAACTCGACACGGTCCGCTCCGAACCGGCGGGCCTGATGGACTTCCGGTTGCGCAAACTCGTGCGCCGGGCAAGGTATCGGCCGGCGTTCGTCGACGCCGAACCGGTGGCCGCCGCCGACGTTCCGGTGGAGTACCGCTTCGTGTACGTCCCCGAGGAAGCCGACGAGACCTGACGGCGGGCCCGCGCTGACTGGATCGTCGCCAGGGCTCCGGACCGAGGCCGGTTCAGGAACCGTTCAGGCCCCGGTGCGTACGCTCGCGTCATGTCGGCTCATGTCGATCCAGAGGGGCCATTCCCACGACGGAGGGCGTTCCGTATGATGACGTCCGACGCAGACACCAGACCCTGACCATGAAGCACACTCACGGGGTCCGCGCCAGCCGTCCGGGGTCCCGCGCCCGGGTCGTCGGGTGGAAGTGCGTCGGGTGGTCGGCACTGCTCTGCGTGGCGGCCTGCTCGTCGCCGGTGAGCATGCCGCCGCCGCCTCGCCCGCCGAGCCCGTCGTCGCCATCGATGCCTTCGCCGTCGATGCCATCTCCGTCCCGGCCTGCGCCCTCGACGCCGTCTCCTTCGATGCCGTCACCGTCGCAGCCGTCCCCGTCGATGCCCAGTCCGTCCATGCCGAGCCCGCCGAGCCGATCGCAGCCTTCCATGCCGAGCCCCTCGAGCCCGTCGATCCCGAGGCCCTCGCAACCCTCGATGCCGCGACCTCCGAGCCCGTCGTCCGACTCCCCGTCGAGCTCCGACTCCTCGAACCCGTCGATCCCCACGCCGTCGCAGTCGTCGGACCGGCAGGGTTCCGATCCGTCCCGGCCGGGAGCCGAGCAGTCGTCGTCATCGGACGGCTCGATGCCCACGATCCCCACGCCGCAGTCCTCGGGCCAGGAAGGCTCGGATCCGTCGCGGCCCGGAGCCGAACAGTCCGGATCGGACCCGTCGCTGCCGGGACAGGAGGGCTCCGACGCGGCCCAGGCCGGCGACCGGAACCAGGATGGCGGCATCCCCACGCCCGGCCAGCCCGGCGAGCAGGGCGCCCAGGCGGACCCGGGCGGTGGACGCCCAGGCGACCCGTCGGGCACCGAGCCCGGGAGGCCGGCCGGCGGTCAGCCCTCGAGCGGAGACCCGTCCGATCCCCGCGCCGGCGGCTTGCCCGGCCTCCCCGGTGACGACGGATGGGAGTCGAGCAACGAGGATCCCGGGGACGGACGCCCCGCCGGCGGTACCCGGCAGCCAGGGGGCGCGGACGACGGAGACGAAGAGGGGCAGCGCGCGCCCGGCGGACGCCCGGGGGCACAGGGTGAGTTCGACGAGGCGATCGGCGTCCTCGACGGTCAGATCCTGGCCGAGCGGGCCGACGTGTACGCGCGCCGGAACGAGACGGCGGGACAGACCGGGCGCGCGGCCCCGCCGGGCGGCGAGTCGGAACGGGAGCAGTCCGAACAGCCGAAGGGCACCCCGGGGCCGCCTTCGCCGGGCGCCATGCCCGAGGGCGGCGGCCGGCAGGCGCCGCGACCCACACCCCGCGCGGTACCCGCGCCCGCGGCGCCCGTGCCGGCCGATGTCGCCGATGCGCGCGACGATGACGTCGTCTGCCGCCAGTTGCGCGAAGCCGCGATGGCGGAGACGGACGACACGTTGCGCGAGGCATTGTGGGACGAGTACCGGCGCTGTCGGGGCGGCTGACCGGCTCGCCCCACACGACGCCGCGCACGGTGGCATCGCCGCCGCAAATCCGACAGACTCCGGGCATGCGATACGTGATGCATTTGACGCACTACGCCCCGTTCCTGCTCGCCGCTGCCCTTGCCGGCTGCGTCAGCGAGACGGTGCGCGTCGTCGACATGACGCCGCCAGAGCAGCTCGCCTGGGACGTGCCGGAGGAACTGCTGCTCGACGTCGGCATCGCGGTGTTCGACGCGAACGTGCCCGACGAGTACGACGAGCAGATCTCCCTCAACATCCAGCCCGAGGTGCGGCGCGCCGAAGGCAACTACATGGCCTTCTTCTTCAAGAACCTCCTCCAGTCCACCGGCAACTGGGGCGCCGTGCGGGTGGTGCCGCGCCCGACGCACGCGGTCGACGTCACCGTGACCGCGACGATCGAGCACTCCGACGGCGAGAGCCTGAAGCTCCGCGCCCGCGCCGTGGACGCGCGCGGCCAGGAGTGGTTCGAGCGCGACTACAGGGCGCTCGCCAGCTCGTACGCCTACGAGGACACCGTCCCGCGCGACATCGACCCCTTCCAGACCGCCTACCGCACCTTGGCGGACGACCTGCTCGCGCACCTCAAGACCCTCTCGCCGGAGGACATCCGCGCGATCCGGACCACCGCCGAGTTGCAGTTCGCGCGGGATTTCGCGCCGGACGCCTTTGCGGAGTACGTGGGCGCCACGCGCAGGGGGCAGGTGACGATCGAACGACTGCCCGCCGAGAACGACCCCATGCTCGGCCGCGTCCGCCAGATTCGCGAGCGCGAGTACCTCTTCATCGACACCCTCGACGAGCACTACGCCACGTTCAGCGCGAGCATGTTCGCCCCGTACCAGAACTGGCGCCACGCGACCTACGACGAAGCCATCGCGTACAAGCGGGCGAAGCAGCAGGCCCGCGCCAGGATCATGGCGGGCTCCGCCGCCGTGATCGGGGGGATCGCCGCGCAGACCCAGGCGGACGACATCGTCACCCGTTACGGCGGCCTCGTGAGCATCATCGGGGGCGCCGGAATCCTGAAGACCGCCATCGACAAGCTCGCCCAGGCGAAAGTGCACGCCGAGGTCCTGCAGGAACTCGGGATCTCCGCCGAGGCGGAGATCGTGCCGCACACGATCGAGCTGGAGAACCAGACGCTGCGCCTGCAGGGGACGGTCGACGAGCAGTACGAGGAACTGCGGCGCATCCTGAAGAAGGTCTACCTGGAGGAGCTGGGCCTCGCGCTCGGTTCGGACCCGGCGGAAACCGCCGCCGGATCCGTGGAGGGCACCGGGCAAGGCGCGGATCCGCAGGCCGACACGGCCGCCCGAACCGCCGATGACCCAGTCTGATCCCGCCGACCGCGTCACCATCGTTCCCACCACCGCGCCCCTCACGCAGGGCGGGCAGCGGGATCGTGCCCTGTCGCTGCCGTCGGCGCGCACCCTGTCGTTCGCCGCGGTCGTCGTGCTCCTGGCCGGCGTGCTCGCGTGGGTCGTCATCGCCCTGCCGCAGAGCGTCCCGGCGCCGGACGCCCCCGTCGCGGACGCCCCGGGCGCTCCAGCGCAGGACGGCACCGCGCCCGCGCGTTCGAGCGAACCCGGGACACCGCCCTTCCGGCAACTGGAACTCGAGCGAGCGGAGGCCCAGGCCCGCGAGGCGCTCGGCCACTTCGTGGAGCTGCAGAGCGCGCTGGAAGAGGACATGAACGTCGAGGCCTGGGGCGGTCCGGCCCTGGCCGCCGTCCTCGATCGCGCCACGGAGGCCGACCGCCTGTTCCTCGAGGGGGACTACGAAGAGGCCCTCGTGGAGTACGCCGGGGCCCTCGCCGACCTCGAGGCCGTGCGCGAGCGCGGCGAGACGCTGTACGGTGACGCCATTGCCCGCGGCCGCGCGGCCCTGGACGAGCGGCGCCCGGACGCCGCGGGCGTCGCGTTCGAGGAGGCCCTCGTCATCCACCCCGACTCCGTGGAGGGGCGCACGGGGAAGGCGCGGGCCGAGCGCCAGCCGGAGGTGCTCGACCTGCTCCGGGAGGCGGAGCGCGCCCGGTTGCGCGGCGCGCCGCGGGAAGCCATCGGCTTCCTCGAGCAGGCCCGGAGCCTCGATCGCCTTACCGCGGGCATCGACACCGCCCTGGCCGAGGTGCGGGCGGAGATCGTCCGCGAGGCGCACCGCCAACGCCTGTCGCGCGGATTCACCGCGCTGGAACAGGGGGATTTCGACGCGGCCGAGGCCGTCTTCGCAGACATCCTGGCGGAGCGGCCCGACGATGCGGCGGCACAGGCGGGGCTGGCCCAGACCGAGCGCGAGCGCACCATGTCCCGGATCGACCGCCTCCACGCGCAAGCACGCGAACGCGAGGACGCCGGCGAGTGGGAAGCGGCCCTGACGGCTTTCGAGGAGGCCCTGCGGATAGACCCCAACCTCCAGTTCGCCCGCGACGGCCGCATGCGGCTGCGGCGCCGGGCGCAGGCTGTCCAGGAGATGCGCGACTACCTGGCGGATCCCGCGGCGCTGTCGGAAGACGCCGTCTTCGAACAGGCCCGGACGCTGCTCGAACGCGCCCGGGCGGACGCCGGCGCCGGCGGCGCCTACCGCGACACGGTGGACGAGTTCGCGGCCCTCCTGTCGCGGGCCGGGGTCCCGGTCGAACTCGTGCTCGTCTCCGACAACGCCACCGAGGTGACGGTCTACCGGGTGGGGCGTCTCGGCAGCTTCGAGCGGCGCGCGCTGCAGCTCCGTCCGGGTCGGTACACCATCGTGGGCAGCCGGGCCGGTTGCCGCGACGTGCGCAAGGAGATCGTGCTGGACGCCGGCATGGCGCCGGTCACGATCCGGTGCGAGGAGCGTATCTGACTCCGGCCGCCATGAGCGAACCGGCCCGCACCACGACCATCGAGCCCGTCCGCTTCCGGCCGACGGCAGTCGACGACACGCGTCGCCGCCTGCCACTCACCAAGGGGCGCATCGCGGCCATCGCGACGGTGCTGGCCGTCGCCTGGTTCCTCTGGTTCCTGTTCACGGCCAAGTCGGTCCGGTTCGACATCGAGCCGGCGACCGCCGCGGTCGAGGTCAGCGGCGGATTCGAGCTGGAGTTCGCGGGCATCCGGCTGCTCCGCCAGGGCGCGTACCTCCTCCGCGCCACGGCGCCCGGTTACCATCCCCTGGAGGCGGTTCTCGACGTGGCGGCGCCGCGCAGCCAGACCTTCGCGCATGTCATGACGCGCCTGCCCGGCCGCCTGACCTTCCACTCGGAGCCGGCCGGCGCGGCAGTGTTCGTCGACGACACGGCACTCGGCGAAGCTCCGCTGACCACCGACGTGGCGGCCGGCGCGCGCACGGTGACGATGTCCCTGCCCCGCTACCAGGACGCCCTCGTCGACATCGACGTCGAGGGGCGGGAGGTCGAACAGACCGTGCGCGGCGTGCTCCGCCCCGACTGGGCCGACGTCACCTTCCCCACCCGGCCCGCGGGCGCCACGGTGCGCGTCGACGGCACGGAGGTAGGCGTCACCCCCGGTCCCGTGCCCGTGCCGAGCGGAGAGCACCGCATCGAGGTCAAGCTGGCCGGCTACAAGGCCTGGCGCGACATCCTGCAGGTGCGCGCCGAGGAAACCCGCGTGCTGCCCCCGATCGACCTCGAACGCGCCGACGGGCTCCTGAGCGTCCGGTCCTCGCCCGACGGGGCCGGCATCACCGTGGACGGCACGTATCGCGGCACGACGCCGACGGAGCTGACGCTGACGCCCGGACGCGAGCACCGGCTCAGGGTCTTCAAGATCGGCTTCGGAGCCCTCACCCGCACCGTGCGCGTCGCGTCTGGCCAGGAGACCGCGGTCCGCTTCGACCTGCCCGCCCTGACCGGCAACGTGACCGTCACCGCGGACCCCGCCGACGCCGAACTCTGGATCGACGGCGCGCGCAGCGGCGGCGTGAACCGCACGGTCACGCTAGCGGCGATGCCGCACGAGATAGAGATCCGCAAGTCCGGCTACGCGGGCTACCGCAAGACGGTCACGCCGCAACCCGGCCTCGTGCAGGAGATCAAGGTGCGGCTCCTGACCCTGGAGGAGGCCCGCTTCGCGCGCCTGAAGCCGCGCATCGCCACGGCCCTCGGCCAGGAAATGCTGCTCATGAAGCCCACCCCGATCCGGCTCGGGGCATCGCGCCGGGAACCCGGCCGCCGCGCCAACGAGGTGCTGCGCGACGTCGACCTGACCCGGTTCTTCTACATCGCCGAGAAGGAGGTCAGCAACGCCGACTTCCGCCGCTTCGCCGCCGGGCACTCCTCCGGCTCCTTCGAGACGGCCGACCTCGACGAGGACGAGCAGCCCGTCGCCAACGTGGCATGGGACGAGGCCGCCCTCTTCTGCAACTGGCTCTCCGGCCAGGAGCGCCTCGACCCCTTCTACGTCGAGGAGTTCGGCAAGGTCGTCGGTTTCGACCCCGACGCCCTCGGGTACCGGCTGCCGACCGAGGCCGAGTGGGCCTGGACCGCCCGGCACGTGCAGGACGGGGAGCCCCTGCTGCGGTTTCCCTGGGGCGAGAGCCTGCCGCCGCCCGACCGGCACGGCAACTACGCCGACCGCTCCGCCACCCACGTTGTCGGCCGCATCATCTTCGGCTACAACGACAACCACATCGTGAGCGGTCCCCCGGGCACCTTCCAGGCGAACGCCAAGGGGCTCTACGATCTCGGGGGCAACGTCGCCGAATGGGTGCACGACTTCTACGAGATACCGGAGCCCGACCAGCGCCTGAACCCGCTGGGCCCGAAGGACGGCGACTACCACGTGATCAAGGGTTCGAGCTGGATGCACGGCGCCATCTCGGAGCTGCGCCTGACCTTCCGCGACTACGGCGCGAAGGGCCGCCCCGACGTCGGGTTCCGTATCGCGCGGTTCGCGGAGTGAGGAGAATGCGGTACATGCGCGACATATGCGCCCAGAGGAGACGCCGCGGCGGTAGCCTGATCCTGGCAGCCGCCCTCGCGTGCGTGCTCGCGGCGGGGCCGTGGCCGGTCCTGGCCGGCGAGGCGGGCGCCGAACGCGAAACCGAGGAGACCGTGGAGCGCGAAGAGGCCCCCCGCGAAGCCCCGGCGCCGCCGGACCCGACGCCCGACATCTTCGTCCCGAGCGAGGACATCTCCGAGGACCTCTCGGTCCGCTTCCCGGTAGACATCTGAACCGCGGCGCCCGGACAGGAAGAGAGACATGAAGAGAACCCTGCCCTTCGAGTCGATCTACCAGGTGGTCGCCCTGTTCGTCGCGATCATCATCGTGCATCTCGTCTACGTCACCGTCGTGCGGCCGAACGCGGACGCCATCCTCGCCGTCCGCGCGGAGCAGGCGGCGGCCGGCGAGCCAGTGGGCACGGAACGCTCGCTGTACGTCGTGATGCGGGACTACGAGCAGGAGTCGTGTTTCATCCTCGGGCTGTGGGCGATCGCGATCATCGGCTTCAAGGCGCGCAACTCGCTCAGGGAGCGGCGTCTGCTCGACGCCGAGATCACCCACGTCGGCGAGGGCATGAGCATCCTCCCGGAGGACACCCGGGAATACGCCCGCCCGGTCCAGGCGCTGCCGGCGGAGACGCAGAACCAGCTCCTGCCGCGCGCGCTGCTCGCGGCCCTGCAGCGATTCGCCTCGACACGCAACGTGCACGACGTCTCCGAGGCGGTGCGCCAGGTCTGCGACGCCGAGTCCGACCGCCTCGACAGCGAACTCGCCATGGTGCGTTACATCACCTGGGCGATACCCTCCATCGGCTTCATCGGGACCGTGCGGGGCATCGGCGACGCGCTCAGCCAGGCGTACGAGGCCGTCGGTGGCAACATCGCCGGGGTCACCGAGAGCCTGGGCGTGGCCTTCAACTCGACGTTCGTGGCGCTGGTGATCAGCATCCTGATCCGCTTTCTGGTCGACCAGGTCCAGCTCGTGCAGGAACGCCTGGTGCTCGATATCCAGACCTACTGCGACCGCCGTCTCATCCGGCACATGCAGGTCCGCTGACGTGTGGATCCTCGAACTCAACGACGCGGAGATCACCCTGTCCCGGGACGGGAACGTCGCCTACCAGGAGCCCGGCATCGCCTCCCTGGCGGGGCGCACGCCGGCCTTCGGCAACGACGCCCTCGCCACCGCGCGCCTGGACCCCCGGCGCTCCGAGAACCAGTACTTCGCGCGCATGAACGGCGAGCCCGTCCAAGCAACGGCCCCGGGGGTCGCAAACCAGGCCGACCTGGTGTATCGGCACCTCCGGCAGATCGCGCAGGAAGCGGGCCTCGACGGCGTGGCCGTTCACCTGGTCGTGCCGAGCACGAGCACACCGGATCAGCTCGGCCTGCTCCTCGGCATCGCGCAGGAAGCGGGCCTCGAGGTCGCTTCGCTCCTCGACGCGGCGGTGGCCGCCGCGGCCACCGCGTCGCTCCCGGCGGAAGCGCGCCTCCTCGACGTCTCCCTGCATCGGGCGTCGGTCGCGAGCCTCGCGTGCGAGTCCACCGTGCGCCGGATCGCCGCCGAGGAGGTCGGGGAGGCGGGCCTGCTGCGCCTGCTCGAGGGGTGGGTGGACGCCGTGGCCGACCGTTTCGTCGCCGAGACCCGTTTCGACCCGTTGACCATCGCCGCGGCGGAACAGCAGGTGTTCGACCAGGTCTACGCCGCCGTCGCGCGCTCGTCCGGCGCCGCGCCGGCCGAGTTGACCATAGAGGTGGCGCACCGGGGCGACACGCGGACCGTGGACCTCCCGCTGTCCGTGCTCGCCGGCAAGTCCGCGCAACGCTACGAGGTCCTCGCCCAGCACGTCGGCGCCCCGACGACCCTCGCGCTCACGCGCCGCGCGCAGCGGCTGCCGGGCCTCACGGCCCTGCTCGACGGCCTCGGCCACACGGTGGTGCGCCTCGACGCCGAGGCGTCCCGCGCCGGCGTCGAGGCGTCCGCGGACACCCTCGAGGCCGGGGACGGCGTCAGTTTCGTGTCCGCGGTGCCCGCGCCGGATCGCGTGGTTCCCGTGGCCGTCGCCGAGGCCCCCGGCACGCACCTCCTGTGCGGCGCCGTCGCGGTCCCCCTCGGCGACCTGTGCGAGGCCGCCGCACACCCCGAGGCCGGCGGTCTCGGCGCCGCCTTCCGCATCGAGCGCCGGGAGGACGCCCACTACCTCGTGCCGGCAGCCGGCGTCCCCGTCTCCCTGAACGGTCAGCCCGTCGGGGGCGCGACCGCGGTCGGCCCGGGCGCGGCGATCGAGTCCGGCGGACGCGCGTTCCGCATCGTGCGGGTGACGGGCGACTGACGCCATGGCCAGAAGACGCCGCTTCAACGCGTTCTCGCTCTCCTTCCTGGACGTCATGTCCTGCGGCTTCGGCGCGGTCGTGCTGATCTTCCTCATCATCGAGCACTCGACCGACGACGACGTGCGCGCGGTGAGCCGCGACCTTCTCGCGGAGATCCGGCTCCTCGACTACGAGATCGAGAGCGGGCGGCCGGACCTCGCCGAACTGCAGGAGCGCATCGAGGAGCTCAAGCGCCAGATCGCGGAGGCGCGCCGGGCACGGATGTCCATCGTGGAGGACGCCGAACGCCGGCGCGACGAACTCGACGACCTCGAGGCGCTCACCATCGCGGAGCGCGAGAGCCTGGAGCAACTCAAGACCGACGTGGAGACGCGCGAGGAAGAGGTCGATCGGTTGCGCGCGATCGAGGAAGAGAACGCCGGCCGCTCGGCCATCTTCGTGGAAGGCGAAGGGGACCGCCAGTACCTCACGGGCCTGTTCGTCGGCGGGTCGCACATCCTCATCGCCCTCGACGCGTCCGCGAGCATGCTCGATGCGAGCATCGTGAACATCATCCGCCGCCGCAACATGCCGGTCGAACGCCAGTTGCAGTCGCCCAAGTGGCGACGGGCGGTGCGCACGGTGGAGTGGCTGACGGCGCAGGTGCCGATCGACAGCCAGTTCCAGATCGTGCGCTTCAACACCGCGGTCGAGTCCGCACTCCCCTCCGAGGCGTGGTACGACACCACCGACGCCAACGTGATGTCCGACGCCATCGAGGCGCTCGGCGAGACGCCGCCGGGCGGCGGGACCAGCCTCGAGAACCTGTTCGACGCCATGTGGCGGATGGACCCGGTGCCGGACAACGTCTTCCTGATCGTCGACAGCCTGCCCACCCAGGGCGCGAACGCGCCACGCCGCGCGACCGTCACCGGGCGCCAGCGGATGTCGCACTACGGCGACGCCCTGAAGCGGCTGCCGCCGAACGTCCCCGTCAACGTCATCATGTTCCCCATGGAGGGCGACCCGCTGGCGCCGGCGGCCTACTGGTCGCTGGCGCAGAACACGGGGGGCGTGTACATGTCCCCGTCCGAGGACTGGCCGTGAAGACCCGCGCGCGACGCGAGGTGGAGGAGTTCAGCCTGTCCTTCCTCGACGTCATCTGCTGCGGCTTCGGCGCCATCGTGCTGCTGCTCATCATCACCAAGACGGTCGAGCCGCTGGCCCTGGAACTCGTGAGCGTCGATCTCGACGGGCAGGTCGCCGCCAGGCGCGAGTCGGCGCACCAGATCCGGGGGGAGATCCAGGTACTCGAGCGGCAGATGTCGGACGAGCAGCGCCAGCTCGAGGAGGACCTGCGCGAACTGGCCCGCGCCCGGCGCGAGCTTTCCGAGATCCTGGGCGAGTTCGCCACCACCTCCGAGGAGGCCGACATCCAGGCCGTGGAGCGCAGCCGCCTCGCCGCCGCGCGCCAGACGCTGACCGACGAGATGACGCGCCTGCTCGGCGCCGGCTTCGAGCGCCGGGACAACGTGGTGGGCGGCATCACCGTCGACTCCGAGTACATCATCTTCGTCATCGACACGTCCGGCAGCATGCAGCGCTTCGCGTGGGGATCGGTGGTGCGCAAGCTCGGCGAGACCCTGGCCATCTACCCCGAGGTCAAGGGCATCCAGGTGCTGAACGACATGGGCGACTACATGTTCGGCAACTTCCGCGATCGCTGGATACCGGACTCCCCGACCCGCCGCGAAGCGATCATGCGGCGGCTCGAGACCTGGGCGCCGTTCAGCAACTCGAGCCCGGTGGAGGGCATCGAGCGGGCGGTCGCGACATTCTGGTCGCCCGACAAGAAGATCAGCGTCTACGTGTTCGGGGACGACTTCAGCGGGGACTCCGTCGAGGAGGTGGTCGACACCGTGGACCGTATCAACCGGGCGGACGAATCCGGCGAGCGGCGGGTGCGCATCCACGCCGTGGGCTTCCCCGTCATCTTCCAGGCGGCGCCGCGCCAGCAGCAGTCCGCGTATCGTTTCGCCGCGCTCATGCGCGAACTGACCTACCGCAACAACGGCACCTTCGTGGGGCTCGGCGTCGACTCGCTGCACTGACGCCCGTCAGGCTGGTTTCAGTCTGAAATATACCGTTGCCTTTCGTAGCAACTTGGAGTTAGACTGCTCGCACTTTCGTCCTGCCCGCGGCGACGGGCGGATCGCGGAGGAAACCACGAGGCGGCAGAAGGGAGAGCACCGCCTCCTCCCGACCGGGGAAACCCGGACGGGGACCGCCGGGAACCGCCATCGCCGCTGTTTCTTCCTTGAGCCCCCGGCGGTTGCCGCGCGCAGCCCTTGTAGCGTCGTGCCCCTGACTTGACCCCCGTGCGGATTGTCTGCACAGTGAGGCCGCAACAGGAGAGGACGATGCGAAACCCGCTTCCCGCCGGGATCCTGACCGCATGCTTCGTTCTTGGCGGCTGCGGCGGTGCGAACGTCCTCGTGGAGACCACCGTCCCCACACCGCTGGTCGAACCGCTGCCCCTGACGATGGGCGTCCACTTCGACGCATCCCTCACCGACTACGTACACGAGGAGGACCTCGAGCTGTACGGCAAGTTCCGTATCGAGCTCGGGTCCACGCAGGTGCCCGTGTTCGAGCGCGTGTTCGACGCCATGTTCGCCCGCACCGAGCACATGGAAACGCTCGATGCGCCGAGCGCCGGGGTCGACGCGATCATCGTGCCCGTGGTCGAGGAACTGCAGTTCTCGATACCGGCCCAGACGCGCAGCGACTTCTTCGAGATCTGGATCAAGTACAAGATCGACATCTACGCCCCGAACGGCGAACTGCTCTCGAGCTGGCCCCTGCCCGCCTACGGCAAGAGCAACTCGAGGAACTTCGGGTTCATGGAGTCGTCCAGCGACCTCGGGCTCAACGAGGCCACGATCTGGGCGCTGCGCGACGCGGCGGCGCACTTCGCCTTCTACTTCCCCCAGGCGCCCGAGATCAGGACGCTCACCGACCGGGCCATGCAGGCGAGCGGATGACGCGCGGCGCCGCATTCGGGACCCTCCTGGCGCTCGCCACCCTCACGAGCGTGCCGGGCTGCGTCACGGCGACCGTGCAGGAAGTGCGCGAAGGCAGCACCGGCATCAGCGCGGACGAGTCCATCGTGGTCCTCGGGCGCAGGCACAAGACGCGGGGCGAGACGGAGTCGGGCTTCGTCGACTGCGTGAGCCGGGCCGTCGCCGGTGGCCGGGACTTCGGCGTGATGTCCGAGAGCGACTTCGTCGACGCGACGTTCCCCTGGTTCGAGCCGCGCACGGCGCCCGTGGACGTCGACGACTTCTCCCAGGTAGTCGCGCACCCCCTGCTGTCCGAACGCATCCGCGAAATCGGGGTGCGCTACCTGGTGTGGATCGAGGGCACGACCCAGCGCACCAGCGAGACGGGCACGGTCAACTGCACGATGGTGAGCGGCGGTATCCCCGCGTGTTTCGGCTTCCTGTCGTGGGAGAACGACTCGAACTACGAGGCCTCGGTGTGGGACGTGCGGCAGGGCATCAACGTCGGCCGCGTCCGCTCCGAGGCCGTCGGCACCAGCTTCATTCCCGCCCTGGTAGTGCCGATTCCCATCGTCGCGCGGGTACGCCAGGGCGCCTGCAGCAGCCTTTCCGACCAGTTGCGGTCTTTCCTGTCGGACGAGGCGGAAACGTAGGAGGCCGCGCCGCAACGGCGCGGGCTTGCATGGAAGTACGCATCCGCCGAAGGGGGGAACGCCAATACTTCCTTACGCGTCAGCGGCCGAGGGAGCTTCCCCGGCTGAAGGCTCCTAGGCCGCGCCGTTGCGCACCTCGAGCACCTCGCCGCAGACACGCCCCGGGTCGGACGCGTACCACTCCGTCAGTTCCACCTCCCATCGCCTGGAACAACGCTCGGCGAACTCGTAGAAGGTCGTGCGCCCCGGGTCCGCGATCACGATCCGCGGCACGCCCCCGCGCATGGCCCGGTTGACGAGATGGGTCATCGGCTTGACCAGGCGTTCCCAGAAACAGACGTCCGAGCCGATCAGCAGGTCTTCCTCCCCCAGCCGCCGGGTGGTCAGCCGTTCCAGCGGGCGGTGCAGCGGCGTCACCTGGACGTCGTTGAGTCCGGCCAGCAGTTTCAAAAACGGAAACACGTTGCCGTCGAAGTCGACCCCGGTCGCCCGCGCGTGGAACGTCTTGGCGCAGTAGACCGCCGCGCTGCCCCAGCCGCAGCCGATCTCCATGATCCGCGCCCGCTTCCGCGGCGGCCGGTGCTGCAGGTAGTCCATGAGGACGAAGCTGGACTGCCAGGTGCGGTGCCCGTGCGAACTTGGCGTGTAGCGCTCCCGCAAGGCCCGGATCAGCCGGTGCCGCGCTCCCAGGAGGTAGATGCCGTACGCCTGGTACACGTGCTCCTCGGGCATCTGTTCGAGTTTGGGCATGACGGCATTCGGTCGGCAAGGCGGGCCTCGCAATAGTGTGCCGGGGGCGAATCGAACGCGTCAATCCGCTCGGGAGACGCACTCGGGAGACGCACTCTGAAGACGAGTCCCGGTCGCATCGGACACGCCGCTTCTGGAACACTATGCGCTGCCGGGCGGACCCGCTCGAGCCGGGACGGGAGACAGCGTGTTGACAGCGACCATCGACCACCATGCCTGACTCCCGCACGCAGGTCGCCATCGTCGGTGGCGGACCGGCCGGCCTCCTGCTCTCGCAGCGGCTGCACCTCGAGGGCGTCGACACCATCGTGCTCGAACGACAGTCCCGGGCTCATGTCCTCGGGCGCATCCGTGCCGGCCTGCTCGAATGGGGCTCCGTCGAGGTGCTGCGGGACTCCGGCGTGGGGGCGCGGATGGACCGCGAGGGCCTCGAGCACGACGGCTCGGACATCGTCTGGGGAGGCGCCCACCGGCTCACGATGGACACCCGCCGCTTCGCGGGCCGACCGATGATGGCCTACGGGCAGACCGGCCTCACGGAGGACCTCTACCGGGCCCGGGACGCCGCCGGCGGGGTCGTCCTCGACCGGGTGGAGGACATCGTCCTGCACGACGTCACGAGCGCGACGCCGTCGGTGACGTATGCGCGCGACGGGACGCGGCACCACCTTACCTGCGACTTCGTGGCGGGCTGCGACGGCTTTCACGGGGTTTCCCGGCAGGCGATTCCCGCCGCGCAACGGCGCGAGTTCGAGAAGACCTATCCGTTCGGTTGGCTCGGCATCCTGTCCGAGACGCCGCCGCTGCCGGAACTCATCTATGCCAACAGCCCGCGCGGCTTCGCCCTCAGCTCCCAGCGCGGGCCGGCCATGGCCCGCTACTACGTGCAGTGCCCACTCGACACGGACCTCGAGGACTGGCCGGACGAGCGCTTCTGGGAGGAACTGCGGGCACGCTATCCCGCCGCGCTGGCCAACGCCATCGTCACGGGACCCTCGATCGAGAAGTCCATCGCCCCCTTGCGGAGCTTCGTGTCGGAGCCCATGTCCTGGGGGCGGCTGTTCCTGGCCGGGGATGCCGCCCACATCGTGCCGCCCACCGGCGCCAAGGGGCTCAACCTCGCCATCTCGGATGTCTTCTACCTGTCGCGGGCCCTCGCGGCACACTACCGTCACGGCGACGAGACCTACCTCGCTTCGTACGCGGAGATGTCCCTGCGGCGCGTGTGGGGGGCGGCCCGCTTCTCCTGGTGGCTGACCGGGCTGCTGCACCGCTTTCCCGACCAGAGCGGCTTCGAGCTGCGCGCGCAGGAGCAGGAACTGCAGCACATGGCCACGTCCGAGGCCTACATGACGGCGGTCTGCGAGCAGTACGCGGGCCTGCCGTTCGAGAGTTGAACCAACCGAGGACCGATGACATGAGCGAGCGGATCGCGTTGCGGGCACGGGCGCCGGGGGAAGCGCCGGGGCCGCCGCGATGAGGCTGCGCTGGATCTGCGCGCTGGCCGTGACCGGGCTGTTCCTGCTCCTGACGATCGGCATCCCGGTCTGGCCGGAGCTCCTGGCGCTTCCGCTCGCGGGTCCGTTCAACCTCGGCATGGCCGTGTACGCGGTGATCCTGGTCGGCACGCCCGTCCTCGCCTTCGTCTACCTGTACCTGCGCCAACGGGACAGATCCTCGAGATGACGGCCATCGCCTGCTTCGTGGCCGTGGTCCTCGTGACCGTCGGTTTCACCGCCGTCGCCGCGCGGCGCACCCGGAGCGCGGACGATTTCTACGTGGCCGGCGGGCGGATCGGCGGCTTTCAGAACGGCCTCGCCATCGCCGGGGACTTCATGTCCGCCGCCACCATACTCGGCATGTCGGCCATCATCTTCTCCGCCGGCTTCGACGTGGTCATCTACCTGGCCGCCCCGATGGCCGCGTTCCTGATCGTCATCCTGCTGGTGACGGACAAGCTGAAGGAGCTCGGACGCTACACGTTCACGGACATCGTCTGCGCGCGCCTGAAGGAACGGCCGCTGCGCATCCTGGCCGCGACGACGACGCTGGCCTTCTCGGTGATGTACCTGATGGTCCAGGTGGTCGGCGCCGGCGCCCTGATCGAGGTCCTGTTCGGCATCCGCTACGCCTGGGCGGTGGTCATCGTGACCACGCTGATGGTGCTCTACGTCGCCGTGGGCGGCATGCTGGCCACGACCTGGGTGCAGATCGCCAAGGCCGCGCTGCTGCTCGCGGGCATCGTGGTCCTCGCGCTGCTGGCGCTGGCGCGTTTCGACTTCGACTTCGCGCGGCTGTACGCGGATGCCCACGCCCTGCACGGGCCCGGGGGTTTCCTGACGCGGCCCGGCGGGCTCGAACTCTCGACGCTGTCCGCCCTGTCCCTCGGGCTCACCCTGTGCTTCGGCCTGGGCGGGTCGCCGCACATCCTGATCCGGTTCTTCACGGTACGCGACGCCGCCGCGGCGCGGCTGTCCGCCGGGGTGGCCCTCGGCGCCATCGCGATCGTCAACCTCGCGATCTTCTTCGTGGTCGGGGTCGCCGCGGTCGCCCTGGTGAAGGACAATCCGGCCTACCTCGACGCCGCCGGGCAGGTGGTCGGCGGCACGAACATGGTCAGCGTGCACCTCGCCCAGGCGGTCGGCGGAGACGTCTTCTTCGGCGTCATCGCGGCGGTGGCGTTCGCCACGATCCTGGCGGTCGTCGCCGGGCTCACGATCGCGTCGGTATCCGCGATCTCCCACGACCTCTACGCCAAGGCCATCCGCCGCGGCGCCGCCAGCGAGCGCGAACAACTGCGCGTGTCCCGCATCGCCACGGTGGGCCTCGGCGTGGGCGTGGCCGTCCTCGGCATCCTGTTCGAGAAGCAGAACATCGCCTACCTCGTCTCCCTGACCCTGGCGATCGGCGCGTCGACCAACTTCCCGCTGCTGATGCTCTCGATGTACTGGCGCGGCTTCACGACCCGCGGCGCCGTCGCCGGCGGCATCGTCGGGCTCGCCACGGCCATCGGCCTGATGGTGCTCGGTCCGGCGGTCTGGGTGGGCGTGCTCGGCAACGAACGCCCGGTGTTTCCAGAGGCCTACCCGGGGCTGTACGCGATCCTGGCAGCCTTCGGAACGATGTTCGCCGTCTCGCGGCTGGATCGGTCCGCGCAGGCCCGGGAGGATCGGGCCAGGTTCCGCGTCATGGAGGGGCAGTCGAGGTAGCGGGCAGTGCCCGGCGCGGTATCATCGCGACGACGAGGGTGGATGGCTCCCGTGAGCGCTACGAAAGAGGCAATGAGCGGCGACGCCGCCGCGAAGCGACCGGCGACCTACCAGGATGTGCTCGACGCGCCGGCCGACATGATTGCGGAGATCGTCGCCGGGACGCTGCACACCCAACCGAGACCGAGCATGCCCCACGCCCTGGCGAGTTCGTCGCTGGGCATCGAACTCGGGGCATCGTTCGGCCGCCGCAGCGGCGGTCACGGTGGGTGGTGGATCATCTACGAACCCGAATTGCACCTGGGCGAGGACATCCTGGTGCCTGATCTCGCCGGTTGGCGCCGAGAGCGGATGCCGGCCTTCCCGGAGACCGCGTTCGTCACGCTCGCTCCCGACTGGGTGTGCGAGGTCCTTTCGCCCTCCACCCGCAGGACCGACCTGCACGAGAAGCGGCCGGTCTACGCACGAGAAGGCGTCACGTACCTGTGGCTGCTCGATCCGTTCGATCGCACGCTGGAGGCCTTCGCACTCGCCGACGGACGGTGGACGCTGATCGCCACGGCCCAGGACGACGATCCCGTCTCGATCCCCCCCTTCGAGGCAAGCACTTTCAGCCTCGGCGAACTCTGGCCCTGAGCCGGTGCGCGGGGCTCGGAGACCGGGGCGCGCTCACGGGCCATTCTCCAGGATGAGGTGACCGAACGCCGTGTTCGACGCGGGTACGTGATAGTGCCGATGCACTTCGCGCACGCGCGCGTCGAGGGCGCCGCGCATGACGAGCCACATGACGAGCTCGATCCCTTCCGAGCCGGCGTCGCGCATGTACTCGATGTGCGGAATGCGGGCGAGGCCTTCCGGGTCGTGCACCATGCCGTCCAGGAAACGGGCGTCGAACTCCGAGTTGATGAGACCCGCCCGGGGTCCCTGCAACTGGTGGCTCATGCCGCCCGTCCCCCACACCTGCACGTCGAGATCCTCGTCGAAGGACTCAACGGCGCGGCGGATCGCCTTGCCGAGCGCGTAGCAGCGCTGCCCGGAAGGCGGCGGGTAGACGATCACGTTCACCGCCAGGGGCACGACCCGGACCGGCCACGCGTCGGGGCGGTCGAACATCACCGTGAGCGGCACCGTCAGCCCGTGGTCGACCGGGACGTTGCCCACCGACGTGAGGTCGAAGCCGTCCTCGATGACGGCCTGGCGCACGTGCCACGCCAGGTCCGGCGCGCCCCGCACATTGGGGACCGGACGGCGTCCCCAGCCCTCGTCCGCGATCTCGAACTCCTCCCCGCAGGCGATGGCGAAGGTCGGCACCAAATTCAGGTCGAAGGCCGTGGCGTGGTCGTTGTACACCAGCACCACCACGTCCGGGCACCGCTCCGCGATCCACTTGCGGGAGACCTCGAAACCGGCGAACAGCGGCTTCCAGTAGTCGTCGCCGGTGTTGCCGAGGTCCGACGCCGCCCCCACCGCCGGCACGTGGGACATGGCGACCCCTGCCGTAACCCTAGCCACCCCCGCTCTCCTCCCGGTACCGGTTCCCGGCGAGCGGCCGCCCGCCGGCCAGCATCATCGCCCGGTACGCCTCGCGGGGCATGCCGGTCATCGCCGCCGCGCCCTGTTCGAAGCTCTGTCCGTCCGTGAAGAAGAGCTTGCTGAGGTAGTACACGTTGGCGCCGAGCCCGAGCAGCGCGTTGTAGTCACGCCGCAGGAACGCGTCCTTCTGCGCGGCGCTCATGGGCCACTCGTCTAGGTAGGTCGACTCGTCGGCGAGGAAGCGCTCGCGGTTCTCCGGGCGCATGAGCGACATGCAGAACTGGTTGGCGTGAAAGCCCCGGCGCGCCATGTCGGAATCGAACACGATCGTGCCGGGGATGTCGCTGTAGGATTTGTCGCTGGGCATGAGGCTTCCTGCAGAATAGTGCATATCGGACGCAACGCGGAAGATGCGGCTGTCGGGCACGCTGCCGCCTCCGCGCCCACGACAGGGAGAACCTCCTCGTGAACATCGGCTTCTTCGGCTTCAACAACGGTCCCCTGGCGGACCCGGCCACCATGGCCGCGACCCTGCGTGCCCTCGAGGCAGCCGGGTTCGAGTCCGCCTGGACGGGCGAGCATGTCGTGCTGATCGACCCGCAGGAAGCGCCGTCGCCCGTACCGCCCGACTTCCCGATGCTGGACACCGTGGCGGCGCTCGCGTTCGCCGCCGGCATCACCGAACGCCTGCGGCTCGCTTCCGGCATCATCCTGCTCGCCCAGCGCAACCCCGTCGTCCTCGCCAAGGAACTCGCCGGCATCGACCGGCTGTCCCGTGGGCGCCTTGTTTTCGGAGTGGGCGTCGGGTACGTGGAGCGGGAGTTCGAGATCATCGGCGTGCCCTACGCGGAACGCGGCGCCCGCGTGACGGAGCACATCGAGGCGATCCGCACGCTCTGGACGCAAGACCGGCCGGCCTTCGACGGACGTTTCACGCGCATCGCCAACGTGCAGCAGAAGCCGATGCCGGTACAGGAGCCCCACCCGCCCATCGTCATCGGCGGCATGTCCGCCCCGGCCTACCGGCGTGCCGTAACCCAGGGCAACGGCTGGTACGGCTTCGCCCAGACCGTCGAAGCGACTGCGGCGTCCCTGGCGGGCCTCGCGCGCGCGGCCGATGCCCTGGACAGGCCGGCGGCCCTCGGCGACCTGGAGATCACGGTCACGCCCGCCGGTCGGGTCGACCGCGACGTCGTGCGCCGCTACGAGGACCTCGGCGTCTCCCGCCTCGTCCTGTTGCCCGGGCGTCTGCCCGCGGACGACGGCGCCGCGGACGCGGCCGTCCGGTTCATCGAGGAAACGGCGCGCACGCTCGCCCTGTGACGTGACACTTTCGCGTCAGGGAGCGCTCCAGGGATCGACGAGCGCCACGCGCGTCGCCTCGAAACCGGAGACGACGTGCGTGTCCAGAAGGAACATCAGGACAGGTCGGCGTGGGACGTCTCGATGTGGAGCTTCGGCGGCTCGAAGTCGATGTCCGACAGTCCTCCCATGGACAGAGACCCCGCCAGGCCGCGACGCGCTCCGGCGAATCTCCGGTAGTCCTCGACGCTGAGCAGCACGTGGGTCGGACGGCCCCGGTTGGTGATGAACACCGGACCCGAATGGGCCGCGCGCTTGGCGCGACCAACGTTTCGACCGAGTTCACGGCTGCTGAGGATGGTGATCGTCATGAGACGCCCCGTCGGGGTGCGCGGGAATGTAACTGCAACACGATCTCCCACCGCCGCGCCGATCGAGCAATCAGGAATCCCGGCCTTCCCTGCCCGCAAACGCCTGCCCCGCATCGCGGAAGGACCCCGCGGCGTCGAGGAGCTGGTTCAGGTGCAGGCCGAGGGTGAGGGACTGGTCGAGGGGCATGGTCTCGGCGGCGCGGTAGGTCTCGAGGGTCTGTCGCACCGCGGTCGGCGAGAGGGCGACGATCCGGTCCGTGAAGTCGGCGACCGCCTCCGCCAGTCCGTCGCTGCCGTCGGCGAGCCGGTTCACGAGTCCCGCCTCGTAGAGCCGCTGCGCCGGCACGAGGTCTCCGAACAGCGCCAGTTCGAGCCCGATCCGCGGCGGCGCGAGCCGCGCCAGGATGGGCGTGCATACCGCGGCGGGGAAGCCGTTCTTCATCTCGAGCGCGCCAAACCGCACCCCCCGCTCAGCGATGACGAAGTCGCAGCCCATGGCCAGCGTGAAGCCGCCCGCGACGGCGTAGCCCTCGACCGCCGCGACGGACGGGAACGGCAGCCGGCGTAGCCGACGGAACACGTCCGTCCACGCGGAGTGCTGATCCAGGGCGCGCTTCGCGGGCAGGTGCGCGGCTTCCTTCAGGTCCCGGCCGGCGCTGAAGCTGCCGCCCGCGCCCCGGATGATGAGGGCGCGTACGGCGCGCGCTTCCTCGACGCGGCCAATCGCTTCCGCCAGCGCCGACATGGCAGCGCTATCGAGTGCGTTGCGCCGCTCTCGCCGGTCGATGGTCAGCGTGACGACGTTGCGCGCGTCGGTGTCCGCATGAATGTCCGGCATCGTTCCTCCTACGGGTGGGCGCAGCTCAGCCCTTCTTCCGGCCAGTACAGCCGCATCGGGTTGTCGACCAGCAACGCCCGGCGCAGCGCCTCCGTCGGCGCGATCCGCGGCAGGAAGTCGACGAGCCTGCCGTCGTCCGGCATGTGCGACTTCATGTTCGGGTGCGGCCAATCCGTGCCCCAGAGGACGCGGTCGGGGAAACGTTCGACGAGGTGGCGGGCGAACGGCGCGACGTCCGCGTAGTCCGGCGGCCCGCGGACCGACAGCCGCTCCGGGCAGCTCACCTTGGTCCAGAAGTTGCCGTGCTCTTCCAGGAGCCGCGCGAACCGCTGGAAGCCCTCCCCGTCGACCGGTCGCCTGACGTCCGGACGCCCCATATGGTCGACCACCACGACCGTCGGCAGCGCGGTGACCAGTTCCTGAATCTCGGGCAGTTCCTCGGCCTCGAAGTAGATGACGACGTGCCAGCCAAGGGGCGCGATCTTCGCCGCGACCTCGGTGAGGTCTTCGTGCGGCAGCCTGTCGACGAGGCGCTTGACGAAGTTGAAGCGGACGCCCCGCACGCCCGCCGCGTCAAGGCGTTCGAGTTCCTCCACGGAGACGTCACGCCGGACGGTGGCGACGCCGCGCGCCCGGTCGCCCGCGTGCGCGAGCGCATCGACCAGCGCCCGGTTGTCCGCCCCGTGGCAGGTCGCCTGGACGATCACGTTGCGGGTGAACCCGAGGTGATCGCGCAACGCCCACAGCTCCTCCTTGCCGGCGTCGCAGGGCGTGTACTTGCGCTCCGGGGCAAACGGGAACCGTGCCTCGGGGCCGAAGACGTGGCAGTGCGCGTCCACCGCGCCCGGCGGCGGGCGGTACGCGGGCGCCGACGGGGTGGGGTGGAACGGGAGCCAGTCCGGGTCCACGGCTTACGCCCCGCCCATCCCCGTCGCCCTGCCGCAGGGGCCGAAGCCAATCCCGTACACTACGTTCTCCTTGCGAGGGGCAAGCCCCTCGCGCTGCTGATTCATGCGAGGGGCAAGCCCCTCGCGCTGCTTTTACTTGCGAGGGGCAAGCCCCTCGCGCTCCCTGGCTGAAGGCTCTGCCGCCCATGATCATCGACTGCCACGGCCACTATACAACCGCTCCCGACGCGCTGGGCCGGTACCGCGACGCGCAGCGCGCCGAGCTGGAAGAGGACCCGATGGCGCCGGGTTCGAAGGGCCTGCTCGGCATCTCGGACCAGCAGATTCGAGACAGCCTCGAGGATGCCCAACTCGCCATGCAGGCGGAGCGCGGGACCGACCTGACGCTCTTCTCGCCGCGGGCGAGCTGGATGGGGCATCACGTCGGCAACGTGCACACGTCGCGGCACTGGACGGAGCACTGCAACGAGCTGATCTACCGCATCACGGAGCTCTACCCGGAGAACTTCGTGGGTGTCGCGCAGTTGCCGCAGTCGCCGGGGGCGGACATGGGCGCCTCCGTCGCCGAACTCACGCGCTGCGTGGAGGAATACGGGTTCGTCGGCTGCAACCTGAACCCCGACCCGTCCGGCGGCTACTGGACCGGACCGCCCATGGGCGACCGGTACTGGTATCCCTTCTACGAGAGTATGTGCGAGCTCGACGTGCCGGCGATGATCCACGTGAGCGCCGCCTGCAACCCGGCCTTCCACACGACGGGTTCGCACTACCTCGGGGCCGACACGACGGCATTCATGCAGATGCTGACCTCGGAGGTCCTGGCCGACTTCCCGACCATCCGCTTCATCATCCCCCACGGCGGCGGGGCCGTGCCCTACCACTGGGGGCGGTTCCGGGGCCTGGTGCAGGCGATGGACAAGCCGCCACTCGAGGAACTCGTCCTCGACAACGTCTTCTTCGACACCTGCGTCTACCACCAGCCCGGCATCGACCTGCTCCTCGACGTGATCCCGGCGGAGAACGTGCTCTTCGCGTCGGAACTGCTCGGCGCGGTGCGCGGCATCGACCCGCGCACCGGCCATCACTACGACGACACGAAGCGCTACATCGACCGCGCGAACGTGCCGGAAGCCGACCGGGCCCGCATCTTCTCGGAGAACGCCCGGCGCATCTTCCCGCGTCTGCGAGTCGGTTGATGCCGGCGATCCCCTGCGCGCTGATCCGCGGCGGAACTTCGCGCGGCGCGTACTTCCAGGCGGAGGACCTGCCGGAGGACCCGGCCGGGCGCGATGCCCTGCTCGCGCGCATCATGGGCGGCCCGGACGCGCTGCAGGTGGACGGCATCGGCGGCGGCCACCCGCTCACCAGCAAGGTCGCCGTGATCGCACCGCCCACGCGCCAGCCCGCCGACGTCGACTACCTGTTCCTGCAGGTGGACCCGGCGCGCCAGACCGTCAGCGACGCCCAGAACTGCGGCAACCTGCTGGCGGGGGTGGGCGTCTTCGCGATCGAGCGGGGCCTCGTCCCGGCCCGGGATGGGGAAACGACGGTGTGTGTCCACATGGTCAACACGGGCGCCCTGTGCCGCCTGGTGCTGCGGACCCCGGACCGTCGTCTCGAGGTCGCGGGCGACACCGCCATCGACGGCGTGCCGGGGACGGCCGCGCCCATCGTCTGCAACTACCTGGACATCGCGGGTTCGAGTTGCGGGGCCCTGCTACCGACGGGCCACGCCGTCGACGAGATCGACGGCGTGGCCGTGACCTGCGTCGACAACGGCATGCCGGTCGTGGTCCTGCGCGCCGCCGACCTCGGGCTCGAGGGCGCCGAGTCCCCGGAAGCGCTGGACGGCGACGAGCCCCTGAAGGAGCGCCTGGAGAGCATTCGGCTGCAGGCCGGTCCGCGCATGCGCCTCGGCGACGTCGCGGCGCAGTCCGTCCCCAAGATGTGCCTCGTGTCGCCCCCGCGGCGCGGGGGCCTGGTCACCACGCGGACGTTCATCCCGCACGTCTGCCACCGCTCCATCGGCGTGCTCGGCGCCGTTTCCACCGCCACCGCGTGCCTGTTGCCGGAGGCGCCGGCAGCCAGTCTCGCCGACGCGCCCGACGGCAACCCGAAGGCCCTGGACGTGGAACACCCGAGCGGCAGCTTCCAGGTCCGGATGCGTCTCGGCCCGGACGGCAGCGTCACGGAAGCCGGCGTGGTCCGCACGGCGCGGCTGCTCTTCTCGGGCACGGCCATCGCGTAGGCCCCGCCGCCGACAGGAGGGAAGCTCTCATGAAGAACATCGCGGTCCGCCATATCGAGCGGGCCGACCCGGCCACGATCGACGCCCTCGGCGAGTTCGGCGTGGCCACCGTCCACGAGGCGCTCGGGCGATCCGGACTCCTGCAACCCACCCTGCGCCCCATCTATCCCGGCGCCCGCATCGCCGGCAGCGCCGTGACCGTGCTGGCGCATCCCGGGGACAACTGGATGCTCCATGTCGCCGTCGAACTCTGCGCACCGGGCGACATCCTCGTCGTGGCGCTGTCGGCAGAGAACTCGGACGGCATGTTCGGGGATCTCCTGGCGACATCGGCCATGGCGCAGGGCGTGCGCGGTCTCGTGATCGACGCCGGCGTACGCGACGTGGCGGACCTCACCGCCATGGGCTTCCCCGTCTGGTCGAAGGCGGTCTCCGCGCGGGGCACGGTGAAGGCGACGCCCGGTTCCGTGAACGTGCCGGTGGTCTGCGCCGGCGGCGCGGTCGCGCCGGGCGACGTGATCGTGGCGGACGACGACGGCGTCTGCGTCGTGCCCAGGGACCGCGCACGGGAAGCCCTCGAGGCGAGCCAGGCGCGTTCGCGCAAGGAAGCGGAGACCCGCGCGCGGCTCGCGGCGGGCGAACTCGGGCTCGACCTCTACGGCATGCGCGAGAGACTCCGGGCCGCGGGACTGAGGTACGTCGACGAATGAAGATCTGCGTCGCCGGCGAGGGCGCCTTCGGCAACAAGCACCTCGACGCCCTGGCGCGCATCGACGGCATCGAGGTCGCGACGCTCTGCGGCGGCGTGCCCGAGGCGACGCGCGCCGTGGCCGGGGAGCGCGGCATCCCCCACTGGACCCTCGACCTCGAGGAGGCGCTCGCCGTCCCCGGCGTCGAGGCGGCGATTCTCGCCACGCCGACGCCGATGCACGCCGCGCAGGCAACCACCGTCATGCGCGCCGGCAAGCACGTGCTGGTCGAGATCCCCATGGCGGACAGCCTGGCCGACGCCGAAGCGCTCGTCCGCGTGCAGGAGGAGACGGGCGTCGTCGCCATGGTCGACCACGTGCGCCGCTTCAACCCGTCCCACCAGTGGGTCCACGACCGCATCGCGGCTGGCGAACTCGCCATCCAGCAGATGGACGTGCAGACCTTTTTCTTCCGCCGCACGAACACCAACGCAAAAGGCGAACCGCGGAGCTGGACGGACCACCTGCTCTGGCACCACGCGTGCCACACGGTGGACCTCTTCGAGTACCAGACGGGCGGGCCGGCGGCCGCGGTGACCGCGCTGCAGGGCCCTCCGCACCCCGACCTCGGCATCGCGATGGACATGGCCATCGGCCTCAAGGCGACCGGCGGCGCGTTGTGCACCCTGTCGCTGTCGTTCAACAACGACGGGCCGTTCGGCACCTTCTTCCGCTACATCTGCGACCGCGGCACGTACGTCGCGAACTACGACGACCTGTTCACCGGCAACGGCGACGCGGTGGATCTCTCCGAAGTGGCGGACTCCAGCGACGGCATAGAACTCGCGGACCGGGAGTTCTTCGCGGCCATCCGGGAAGGACGGGAGCCGAACTCGAGCCTGGCCCAGGGACTCCCTGCGATGCGTACCCTCGACCGCCTCGAGCGCGCCCTGGAGGCGACCCGCATACCCGACTGAAACACTCGGGTATTGCGTATAATCCCGCCATGAGCGAGCAGAACCAGGCCGTCCACGACCGTCTCGCACGCGAGTATAGCGCCGGCTTCGTCACCGAGATCGAGTCCGAAACGCTGCCCCCCGGACTCGACGAGGACGTCGTGCGCGCCATCTCCGCGAAGAAGGACGAGCCGTCCTGGATGACGGACTGGCGGCTCGACGCGTTCCGGCGCTGGCGGACGATGCCGGAACCCAACTGGGCCCACGTCAGCTTCGATCCCATCGACTTCGAGGCGATCTCCTACTTCTCCGCGCCGCGCAACAAGCCGAAGTCGCTGGACGAGGTCGATCCCGAACTCCTGCGCACCTACGACAAGCTCGGCATCCCCCTGCACGAACGGGAAGCCCTGGCGGGCGTCGAGAAGCCGCAGATCGCCGTGGACGCCGTGTTCGACAGCGTCTCCATCGCGACCACGTTCAAGGAACGCCTGCGCGACGCCGGCGTCATCTTCTGCTCCATCGCCGAGGCGATGCGGGACCACCCGGAACTCGTCCGGAAGTACCTCGGCACGGTCGTGCCCGTGTCGGACAACTTCTACGCCGCGCTCAACTCCGCCGTGTTCAGCGACGGTTCGTTCGTCTACGTCCCGAAGCACACGCGCTGCCCGATGGAACTCTCGACGTACTTCCGCATCAACGCGGAGAACACAGGGCAGTTCGAGCGCACCCTTATCGTCGCCGACGAGGGCTCCTACGTCAGCTACCTCGAGGGGTGCACCGCGCCGATGCGCGACGAGACCCAGCTCCACGCGGCCGTCGTCGAACTCGTCGCCCTGGAGGACGCCGAGATCAAGTACTCCACGGTGCAGAACTGGTATCCGGGGGACGAGCAGGGCCGCGGCGGCATCTACAACTTCGTCACCAAGCGCGGCGCGTGCGTCGGCGCGCGCTCGAAGATCAGCTGGACCCAGGTCGAGACCGGCTCCGCCATCACCTGGAAGTACCCGAGCGTGGTGCTGCGCGGCGACGACTCCATCGGCGAGTTCTACTCCGTGGCGCTCACCCACAACGCCCAGCAGGCCGACACCGGCACGAAGATGCTCCACATCGGCCGCAACACGAAGAGCACCATCGTCTCGAAGGGCATCAGCGCCGGGCGCAGCCAGAACGCGTACCGCGGCCGGGTGCGCATGAACCCGGGCGCGACGGGCGCGCGCAACCACACGCGCTGCGACTCGCTGCTGATCGGCGACGCCTGCGGCGCGCACACGTTCCCGTACATCGAGAGCCGGAACCCGAGCGCCGTGGTCGAGCACGAGGCGACGACGTCCAAGGTCAGCGACGACCAGCTCTTCCTGTGCGCCCAGCGCGGCATCGATCCCGAGAAGGCCGTGTCCATGATCGTCAACGGGTTCTGCCGCGAGGTGTTCCGCGAACTGCCGATGGAGTTCGCCGTGGAGGCGGGCAAGCTCCTCGAAGTGAGCCTCGAGGGCGCGGTCGGATAGCGCGGCGGCCGCCATGCTCCAGATCGAGAACCTGCACGTCCGCACCGACGGGCGGGACATCCTGCAGGGCGTGAGCCTCACCGTGGAGCGCGGCGAGGTGCACGCCGTGATGGGTCCGAACGGCTCCGGCAAGAGCACCCTCGCGAACGTCATCGCGGGTCGACCGGGGTACGAGGTCACCGAGGGGGCGGTGCGCTTCGACGGCATCGACCTGCTCGCCCTCGAACCCGAAGAGCGCGCCCACCACGGCGTGTTCCTCGCCTTCCAATACCCGGTCGAGATCCCCGGCGTCAGCAACATGGAGTTCCTGAAGGCGGCCCTCGACAGCCGCAACGCGGCAGCCGGAGAAGAGGAACTGTCCGCGATCGATTTCATGCGGCGCGCGCGCGGCGCCGCCGACCGGCTCGACCTCAACCCGGAGTTCCTGAAGCGCGGCGTTAACGAGGGGTTCTCGGGCGGCGAGAAGAAGCGCAACGAGATCCTGCAGATGCTGCTGCTCGAACCCACGCTCGCGGTCCTCGACGAGACCGACTCCGGCCTGGACATCGACGCCCTGCGCATCGTCGCCGCCGGCGTCAACGCCTATGCGTCGCCCGACAACGCCGTGGTCCTCGTCACGCACTACCAGCGCCTGCTCGACCACATCGTGCCGGACTACGTCCACGTGCTCGTGGACGGCCGCATCGCGCGCACCGGCGACAAGGCGCTGGCGCTCGAACTCGAATCGAACGGCTACGGCTGGCTGGCAGACCCCGCATCATGACCCCGGCGGAGACGTTCGCGGAACGTACCCACGCCCAGCGCGTCGATTACGCCCCCTGGCTCGACCGGGAAGCCAGCCGCCGCGCCCTCGCCGAACACGGCCTGCCGGAGCCGCGCTGCGAGGCGTGGCGGTACTCCAACCCGAACCGCTGGTACCAGGCAGAGCCGCGCCCCTCCCCTTCGGCCGGCGCATCGCCGCGCGCGGTCGGCGCGCGACTGGTGGACTTCGCCACCGCAGACGACGACGCCCGAACGCTCGTCAGGGACCACCTGCACACCGCCGCCGACCGCGCGAAGCATCCCCTCGCCACCGTCAACGACATCGCCATGCGCCTCGGTCTGCTCGTGCACGTACCCGTCTCGGACACGCCGGCCGAGGTCGAACTCGGCGAACTCGGCGGCGGGATCGAGCGGGTCCTGGTCGTGGTGGACCCAAACGCGTCCGCGACCCTCGTCGAACGTCCCGCCACGCCGACGCACCGGGTCGTGGAGTGCGTCCTCGGCGAAGGCGCGCAACTCGATCACGTCCGCCTCCAACCGCCCGCGGAGTCCGTCGAGTACCACCTGGTGGCGGCTCGGCTCGGCGCCGCGTCCCGCTACCGCCTGGCGCAGTACAGCCAGGGCGCCAGCCTGCGGCGCAACGACCTGCACGTCCGTGTCGCCGGCCGCGGCGGCGAAGCGGAGGTCCGCTGCGGCTACCGGCTCGCCGCCGGGACGCACCTCGACACCCAGGTCGGCGTCGAGCACGAAGCGACCGACGGCGTCAGCCGGCAGACGGCCCGCGGCGTGGTCGGCGACCGCGCAAGAGCGGTGCTGAACGGCCGTATCCACGTCGCTCCCGGCGCGCAACGCAGCGATGCCGCGCTCACCACGAAGAGCCTGCTGCTGGCGGCGACCGCGCAACTGAACGCCAAGCCCGAACTGACGATCTACGCCGATGACGTGCGGTGCGCCCACGGCGCGACGGTCGGGGAACTCGACGCCGATGCGCTCTTCTACCTGCGCTCGCGCGGGGTTGTAGAGGAGGCTGCCCGCGAGCTCCTGATCGGCGGCTTCCTGGCCGAAGCCGTCGCCGATGTCGCGGGCGACGACGCCCGGGCGCTGCTCGGGATCGGGCGATGAACCGCCCCTCGAGCACGACGGCCGCAGTAGCGGACATCGCCCGGCTGCGTGCGGACTTCCCGCTGATCCAGGGTCGGGACGACGTCGTCTACCTCGACAACGCCGCGACGACGCAGAAGCCGCGCGCCGTGCTCGACGCCGTACGCGCGTACTACGAGACCACCAACGCCAACGTCCACCGCGGCGTCCACCAGTTGTCCGACGCCGCGACCGACGCCTTCGAGGGCGCCCGCGCGCGGGTCGCGCGCCGCATCAACGCGGCAGCGCCGAGCGAGATCGTCTGGACCCGGGGCACGACGGAAGCCATCAACCTGGTCGCCCGGTCCTACGGGGGCTCGGTGCTGCGTCCGGGCGACCGCGTGCTGGTCACCGAACTCGAGCACCACTCGAACATCGTCCCGTGGCAGATGGCCTGCGAACGGGCCGGGGCAACGCTCGCGGCGGCGGCGGTCACGCCCGAAGGCGCGCTGGACCTCGACGACTTCGAGGCGCAGCTCGGCCGCGGGGACGTCCGCATCGCCGCGTTCGGACACGTGTCCAACGCGCTCGGGACGGTGCATCCCGTCGCCGACCTCGTCGCGCTGGCGCGGGCCGCCGGGGCGACCACGCTGGTCGACGGCGCCCAGGCCATGGCGCACTACCCCGTGGACGTGCGCGCCCTCGACTGCGATTTCTACGCCTTCTCGGGCCACAAGATGTACGCGCCGACGGGCATCGGCGTGCTGTACGGCCGGGAAGCGCTCCTCGAGGCCATGCCGCCCTGGCAGGGGGGCGGGGAGATGATCGAGGAGGTCACCATCGAGGCCACCACGTACGCCGGCCTGCCGTTCAGGTTCGAGGCCGGCACGCCGAACATCGCCGGCGCGATCGGTCTCGCCGCGGCCATCGACTACCTCGAGGCCCTGGACCCCCGCGCCGTCGGCGGTCACGAGGGAGAACTCCTGCACCGCGCAACCGCCGGGCTCCAGCAGGTCGAAGGCGTGCGAATCGTCGGAACGGCCCCCGACAAGGGCCCGCTGGTGTCCTTCCTGATGGACGGCGCGCATCCGCACGACCTCGGCACCCTCCTGGACCGGCAGGGCATCGCCGTGCGGACGGGCCACCACTGCGCCATGCCGCTGATGCAGCGCCTCGGCATCCCCGGCACGGTGCGCGCGTCCTTCGCGCTGTATAATTCCACCGCGGATGTCGAGCGACTCGTCGCCGGCGTCCAGAAGGCCCGATCCTTCCTCTGAGCCGGGCCCGAGAGTCGAGAAACATGCAAGCGCATCAGTACGATCCCGAGAGCATCAGCATCACCCCGGCGGCGCTCAGGCACGTCCGGCGGCAGCTTCGCCAGGAGGGCGCGGAGGCGCTCGTGCTCGCGGTCACCGAGAGCGGCTGCAACGGATACATGTACGAACTCGCGTTCGCCGACGCCGAACTGCCCGACACCCGTTCCTTCCGCTTCGGCGCGGACGTGCGGGTCGAGGTGGCCGAGGACCACTGGCCGCTGGTCCGCGGGACCGAGATCGACTACGTCGTCGAAGGACTGAACTCAGCCCTGAAGTTCAACAACCCCAACGCCGACGCCATGTGCGGCTGCGGCGAGAGCTTCTCGATCCGGGACTGAACGCCGCCCGCGCGGCCCAAGCCATGGAACGTCGCCTGGTCCCCGTCGCCCGCCCGGTCAGCGCCCGGCTCGTACCGACCGGCGAGCCGATCGACATCGAGGCCGGCAAGTTCGTGACCCTGACCCAGGCCCTCGGCGGCACCTACACCGTCGTGGTCGACGGCAACATGGCGCGCATCGAGGGCGAGGACGCGGACGCCCTCGGCTTCGAGCCGGAAACCCTCGAGTTCGAGCCCCCGGCGGACGGCGCGCCGAGCTTTTCGCAGGTACGCGAGGCGCTGGCTTCCGTCCACGACCCCGAGATCCCGGTAAACATCGTCGATCTCGGGCTTGTCTACGGATGCGAACTCGAGGGGGACGCCGTCCACATCGAGATGACCCTCACGGCGCCCGGCTGCGGCATGGGGCCGGTGCTCGTGGACGACGTGAAGCGCCGCGTCGGCCGCGTCCCCTTCGTCTCCGACGTGGTGGTCGACCTGGTGTTCGATCCGCCCTGGTCGCGTGACATGATGACCGAGGAAGCGCAGCTCTCCCTCGGCCTGTTCTGAAGGGCCGAACAGGGGCGTCGGCAGTGCACGCCGATCTCGACGAAATCCGCGACAGCTTCGGCTTCTTCGATGCGTGGGAGGAGCGCTACCGCTTCATCATCGACCTTGGCAAGTCCCTGCCGTCCCTTCCGGAAGCGGACCGCACGGAGGACCGGCTCGTGCGGGGCTGCCAGAGCCTCGTGTGGCTTGTGCCGAGTTTCGATGCGGGAGCGCGCACCCTGCGCCTCGACATCGACAGCGACGCCCACATCGTCCGCGGACTCATCGCCATCGTCCTGGCGGCCTACAACGACCGCACTCCCGAACAGATCCTGGCCTTCGACATGGAGGGGCTGTTCGCGGATCTCGACCTGCTGGCGCACCTGAGCTCCACCCGCGGCAACGGCCTGCGCGCGATGGTGGCGCGGATACGGCAGGAGGCGGAGGAGCGGCTGGCGGCCTGACCCGAGTCCTGCCGGCGCCGGGGGCCGCACTCAGGCGAGCAGCTCGACGATGTCCTTCAGGTTCCGGGCGAAGTCCGGATTCATCGTGTACAACAGCTTCCTGCCGCGCGGCGCCCTCCTGGTCAGGAGATCCACCTCGGCAAGCTCCTCAAGGTCCTTTCTGGCCGTATGGTAGCTCACACCGTGGGATCTCCTGTGTCCCTCGATGGTGTAGACGGTGTCCTGCTTCTTGACCAGATGCGCGAGAAGAGCCTTCTGCCGGTGATTCAGGTAGTGGGCTAGGTTGCCCTCGCTGAACATCCGTTCGAGCTGCCGCCTCTCCTTCATCTTCCGCGCCAGGTAGCTGTGCAGGTCGTCGATGCATTGCCGAACGATTCGGAGGTTGTAGTGGAGAAAGTAGCTTACGTCGCCCCCATCGGTCTCCGAGTACAGGTAGGCTCTCCCATAGCTGGGATACGACTTCCTGATGAATTGGGAAATCGAAACGAATTCCATCAGCCAGTAGCCGGATCGCGCCATGGACCAGTAGAACAGCGCACGGGCGGTCCTACCGTTTCCGTCGACGAACGGGTGGTCGTATCCGATCATGAAGTGCAGCAAGATCGCCCGGACGGCCGGATGAACGAACTCCTCTCCCCCGCGCCGGTTGGCAAAGCTCAGCAGGCCGGCAAGCCGTTGGTCCAGTTCGTCCGCGTGCGGCGGTGTATGCAGTATGTTCTCTTCCATATCCACCACGTGAACGTTGTCCGATGGCCGTCTGAAGCGCCCGACGGCGGACGCATCCAAGGTCTTGTCAGTCAGCATGCGCTGCAACTCGAGCAGCATTTCGACCGTGAGATCCACATCGCTGTGGGCGCGGATGAACTCCATCGCCCGGTAGTTGTTGAGAATCATCTGTTCGTCTGCGTCGCGGGGCGAACGGCCACTCCGCAACATCTCTTTCGCCACGACACGAGCTGTTGCGGCGCCTTCCAGTTGGCTCGAAGTGATTGCTTCTTCCACCAGCGATCGTATGACGTACCTTTCTCTGGTGGCTGTGCTCGCCATGTCTTCCGCGGGCACCTGGATGCGACCGCTCGCATCCTGGTCGATCTCGTGCAGCCTGCGGTGCATGTGTTGGGAGTCACTGAACCAGAACGGCGTACCGAGTTTGTCACGTAGCGGGAGCTTTTGGCGGCTCGACATCCGCGCGAGTTTTGTCGCAAGCCACCACTCTTCCCGGCTGAATCCGTCCGGAGGGGGCCGGTGACGCATCTCGTCCCAGTGCAGATACCGGTCCCGCCGTTCGTTGCCGATGTCGGAGGAGACCAGCTCGAGCATTCGCGGGGCACCAATCGACGTGATCAACTCGAGGTCGCTGGGCGGTGATGCCGGGAGGCGCATCGGCGTTTTGCCAATCTATTGGACAACGTGATTGACATTGTCCAATACCCTGCAAATCACCTCAAGGGGGTCTCGCCAGCGAGACGGGTGAGCACCGGCGTCCCCTACGGGACTCGCCAGCGCGCGTAGTCGTCCGGGTCGTCCACGTCCCAGAGCGTGTCGAGGAGGGAGACCTCAAGCCCCGCCTCCCCCGCGCGGGCAACCGTACGCTCGAGCACGTCGTCCGCGCCCCACTCGATGCCGCGGAAGAGTTCCGCATGCGGCGCGTTCATGGCGATCAGACAGTACCCGCCGTCCTCCACCGGCCCGAGGACGACGTCGGCGCTGCCCAGGCGGCGCAGGGCGTCTTCGATGTACGCCGAGTCCATCCGCGGAATGTCGGTCCCGACGACCACCCGCGCGCCGGCGCGCAGGGCCGCGAGCATGCGCTCCCCGAGATCGGCTTCGGGCTGCTCGACCAGCCGCAGGCCGAAGCGTTCCGCCCAGGCCAAGAGCCCCGCGTTGCGCGCCCCCGCGAACCAGAGTTCGGCGTCGAAGTCGCCTTGCGCGAGCGCGGCCAACGTGGTTTCCACGAGTTCGACGTGCGCCTCGAAGGCGCCGTCCACGCCGAGCGCCGGCGCCAGCCGCGTCTTGACGCGTCCGCGCTCCGGGGCGCGGGCGAACACGGCGACCCGCGGCCGCGCCGGCGCTTCTTCGGCGGTCCTTCCGTAGTAGCGCCGGTACAGGTCCGCGGGCCGGGCGCCGAGGAAGTAGCGCCACCGGAGCCACCACATGAAGACCACCGTCTTCCAGGCCCCGGCCTCGTCCCAGCGCCGCCCCGAGGACCCGAGACGCGCCCTGACACGGCACGGACGCGCGCGCCGGCGCAGGCGTCGGGAGAGTTCGACGTCCTCCAGCAGGGGCTGGTCCGGGATGCCGCCCACCGCGTCGAGCAGCGTGCGCGACACGAAGATGCCCTGGTCTCCCGTGCAGATGCCGGTGATCCCGGACCGCCAGTTCATCAGGAAGGCGATCGTTCGCAGGAGCGGGGAAGCGCCCGCAAGGCGGACGTCGAAACGGCCCCAAGAGGCAGTCCGCATCGCTTCCGCAAGCGCCCCGGCCAAGCCCGCCGTAACCTCCGCGTCGGCGTGCAGCAGCCACAGCCAGTCGCCCCCGGCCGCCTCGACGCCGCGGCGCAACTGGCCGCCCCGGCCGCGACGGCTCCCGAGGCAGCGCACGCCGAAACGGCGGCACACCGCGAACGGGTCGTCCCGGCTCCCGCCGTCGACCACCACGACCTCCAGCCCCTGCCACGACGCGAGCTGCTCGAGGAGTCGCGCCAGGTGCTCCGCGTCGTCGAGGACGGGGACGACCGCCGTGACGCCGTCCAGTGACGATTGCCGTGGGACTGCTGCTTCCAGGGTCGTGTCCGAAATCGCGAAAGGCGCCTCCCAGCGAGCCTAGAGCGGCCCGCAGCCCCGGCAGGAATCGAACCTGCATCTATCGCTTAGGAGGCGATCGTTCTATCCATTGAACTACGGGGCCCCGCCGCCGGATCATACAACGGCGCCGGATCGGCCCGCCGGAGTCGTTCAGGCCGTCGGTACGACGCGCCGAGCGCGACGGGCACACACGAATGAGGGAGCGGCAATGAAGGGCGTGTTCTGCGAAAAGCTAGGGACTCCCGACGACCTGGTCGTACGCGACATCGACGACCCGGCGCCCCCCGGCGAAGGCGAAGTGGCGGTCGCCCTCGAAGCGCGCGGGCTCAGTTTCGCGGACCTGCTTGTGATCGCGGGCGGCTACCAGGTCCAGCGCCCGTTGCCGTTCGCCGTGGGCGCCGAGGCGGCCGGGCGCATCACGGAGGTCGGCCCGGGCGTCACGGGGTTCGCGGTCGGGGACCCGGTCTGGACCGACGGCGGCTGTGTCGAGCGGATCGTGACCCGGGTCGAACGCCTGACCCTGCTCCCGGCGGGCGTCGACCTCGTAGCTGCCGCCGCGTTCCGCGGCAACTACTCCACCGCCCTGTACGCACTGCAACGCGGACGGCTCCGCGCCGGGGAGACCCTGCTCGTCCACGGCGCCGCGGGGGGCGTGGGCCTCGCCGCTGTCGACGTGGGCAAGCTCATGGGCGCCCGCGTCATCGCAACGGCGGGCACGGACGAGAAGCTCGAGGTCGTGGGCGCGATGGGCGCGGACCATCTCGTCAACTACACCGACGGGTTCCGCGAACGCGTCAAGGCGCTGACGGACGGGCGCGGCGCGGACGTGATCTACGACCCCGTGGGCGGCGACGTGTTCGACGAGTCGATGCGCTGCATCGCGCCATTCGGGCGCCTCCTGATCATCGGCTTCACCAGCGGGCGTCCGGCGCTCGCCAAGACCAACCACCAGCTCATCAAGGACGCGGAGGTCATCGGCCTGCGCATCGACCACATGCTCGTGCACGAACGCGCCTGGGCCGAGCGGAACGACCGGGCGCTCCTCGGCTGGCTCGCGTCCGGACGCATACGTCCCCACGTATCGCACCGGCTGCCCTTGTCGAAGACGCCCGAGGCGCTGCGGCTGATCGCCGGGCGCAAGGCGATCGGCAAGGTGGTAGTGGTCAACGACTGAACGGCTTCGGAAAAGGAGCGGCAACCACATGAAAGGCGTGTTCTGTGAAACGCTCGGGACCCCCGACGACCTCGTCGTACGCGAGATCGAAGACCCGGGCCGCCCCGGCGAGGGCGAGGTGACGGTGGACCTCGAAGTCCGCGGGATCAGCTACACCGATCTCCTCATGGTCGGCGGCCGGTACCAGGTGAAGCCCGACCTGCCGTTCGTGGTCGGCGGGCAGGCCGCGGGCCGGATCGCGGAGGTCGGTCCCGGCGTCGGGCACTTCGAACGCGGCGATCCCGTCCTCGCCGGGGGCGGTTGCGTCGAGCGGATCGTCACCCGCGCCGACCGCGTGACCCGGCTGCCGGAGGGCGTCGACCTCGCCGAGGCCGCTTCCTTCGGGGCCAACTACGCCACCGCCCTCTACGCGCTGCAGCGCGGCCGGCTGCAGGTCGGGGAGACGCTGCTCGTGCACGGGGCCGCCGGCGGGGTGGGACTCGCCGCCGTCGACGTCGGCAAGCTCATGGGCGCCCGCGTGATCGCGACCGCCAGCACCGCGGAGAAACTCGCCGTCGTGGGGGAGATGGGCGCCGACCATCTCATCGACTACACCGACGGCTTTCGCGAGCAGGTGAAAGCATTGACCGACGACCGCGGCGCCGACGTGATCTACGACCCGGTCGGGGGCGACGTATTCGACGAATCGATGCGCTGCATCGCGCCGTTCGGCCGCATCCTGATCGTCGGCTTCACCGGCGGTCGCCCGGCGCTCGCGAAGACGAACCACCTGCTCATCAAGGACGCGGAGGCGATCGGCTTCACGATCGGCGCGCTCGAGCGGCACGATCCGGAGTGGGCGGAACGCAACCGGCGCACCATCCTCGACTGGCTGGCGTCGGGGCGGATCCATCCCTACATCTCGCACCGCGTGCCGCTGTCGCGGACCGCGGACGCCCTGAAGCTCATCGACGAGCGGAGGGTGATCGGCAAGGTGGTCGTCGTCAACGACTGAGCGGACCGCTCCGTCGCGAAATCCGCTCCGGCCGCGGGCCGTAGGCGCCGTCAGGACCCGCGGCGTCCGCCACGGAACGCGACGACGTTGCCCCCGGCGAGCGCTTCCGACTGCGGGCGCAGCGCCAGTTCCCACGTCGCCGCGTTGCCGCCGTTCCGGGCGAAGCCGCGCAGGCCGTACGTGTCCCGCAGTTCGAAGAGCGCGAAGGCGGCGTGGGTCGCACCGTCTTCGGACCACAGGAGCCCCAGGTGCGGCGCGCTCTCGAGCTTGGCCGTGCCGTCCACGTCGAACGGCCCCCGGACGGTGACGGCGTAGCCGCCGAACTCGTCCGGAACGATCCAGACGGTCAGTTCGATGGCGGACTGGCCTTCGACCTCGAGCAGCGCGTCGACCAGGCGCCCGTCTTCCTCTTCCGTCAGCGTCATGTCGACGCTGAACGGCGTCCCCTGGGTGGTGTCGATGGCCCGGTAGGAACCCCGGCCCAGCCACCTGCCCGGGCCAAGGATCATCCGCCGCGCTTCAGCTTGTGCAACCGATAGTCGGCGGGGGCCTCGAACGCCGGTTCTTCCGTCGGCTTGATGCTCGGATCGCGTTCCACGGGGGCCGCCAGTCCCGGGACGTCCTCGAAGTCGAGGTCCGGCAGATCCAGTCCCTCGAGACCCAGCAGATCCGTGATGGGCACGTCCGCGTCCAGGTCGAG
>JAJDTI010000202.1 GCA_022827245.1 Pseudomonadales bacterium
GACGGCGGCGTGGCGAAGCTTTCGTACTTTCCCGACTCGTTGTCGGTGACGATGTACTCGCGTCCGTTGCTCGTAATCGAGAAGCGCAGCCCCAGACGCTGCGCGTACCTCGACCCCTGTTGCATGCCGTTGGACGCAGGCTCACCTTCGCGCTTCGCCTCGAGAACGGCGAGCGGCATGGTCCACAGCTTGAGGACGTAGTCAGCAACGATACGCTGCGACGGGTCGTACATCGCCTCGCCCGTCAGGTTGACAGGACCGGGGCCGATCTCGACCTGAGCGCTCCAGCTCCACTCGGCTTCTCGGAGGGCGGGCTCGATCAGCTCGCGGCAGGTTTGTGTCTCGTTTCGGCTCATGGTTTCGGCTTCCGGTCCCAGTAGTGCAAGGGCCGTGCCATTATCGGCTCACCCCGTACTTCGACAACCAGTTGGTCAGCGTCTGGTAGCTCGCGAGTCCCACCAGATCGGCTGCCCTCGACTTGTTGCCCGCAGCCTCCTCCATGGCGCGTGCGAGGTAGTGGCGAGCGACGTTCGCGAGAAGGTCGGGGAGGCTGAATCCCTCTCCCAGCGCGCGGTTCAGAACCTCGTGTCCCTGGCCGCGTGGGGCGGGGAGGATGGCTTCCCGTACGTCTTCGGCCTCAATGGTCTTGCCGTCCGACCAGATTGCCGCACGACGCAACGTGTTCAACAGCTCCCGGACGTTCCCCGGCCAGGAGTGCCGGAGCAGAATGTTCCTTGCGGAGGCGGAAAGCTCCTTGTCGCGATAGCCGGGCTCGTGCGCGCTCTCTTCGTTGATCTGGTCGAGGAGGCGATCGACGAGGAGCCCCAGGTCGCCCGTGCGCTCGCGCAGCGGCGGCAGCTTCAGAACCGCCACCGCAAGCCGATAGTACAGATCTTCCCGAAACCGGTTCTCGGCAACCTCCTGCGTCAGGGTGCGGTTGGTGGCCGCGATCACGCGCACGTCGACGCCGATCGGCCTGGTGGCACCGACTCGCACTACCTTCCCTTCCTGGAGGATTCGGAGCAGCTTCACCTGCGCCGGTGCCGGCAACTCCCCAATCTCGTCGAGAAACAGCGTGCCGCCGTCGGCCGCCTCGAAGTACCCCTTGCGCAACCGATCAGCACCCGTGAACGCACCCTTCTCGTGGCCGAAGAGCTCCGATTCCACGAGTTCGGGCGGGAGAGCGCCGCAGTTGACGGCGACAAAGGGGCGCTCCCTACGCGGACTCGCCCGGTGAATGGCCCTCGCCATCAGCTCCTTGCCCGTTCCCGTCTCACCTTCGATCAGAACGGGCACGGATCGGGGAGCAACCCTCCGCGCCCGCAGAATCGTTCGATGCATGGCCCTCCCGCGATGAACTATGGTGTCGAACTCGGGCGCAGCCGGGGGAAGACCGGCGCTCAGGCGCTCGAGCTCCCGGTCCGGCCGGCGCAGGAGATCCGGCAGAAACTCCGCGGAGATGTCGAAAGGCACGGAGGCGGTACGCACGCCATGCTGCCTGGACGACTCGATCAACTCGGCGGGGAAGCGGGTCTTCGCGAGGATGATCCAGACCGCGGCCATGGCCGGAGTGCCGGGGCTCAGGTGGAAGGTGAGCGACGTATCGCTGGCCTTGCCGGCCACGGCCGTCTCGCAGGCGCGCGCGGCCGCCGCGTAGATCTCCCCGAACTCGGTCGGACCGGTGAGGCGCTCGTGCAGCACGTGGATGGAACATCCGGGATCGTGCGCCTGGAGCCAGGGAACGTAACGGCGGACGATATCTTCCTCATAATCGGTGAGAAGGAACGCGTCGTCATACGATCCGGCGCCCAGAGCCTGGGCGACCGGCCCCGCACCGACAGCCTCGGATTCCTCCGGAGCCCGAAGGTCGGTATGGCCAATCCAGCATACGAGGATCTTGCGCACAATCTGGAGAATAACAATGATTCTTGTGTGATCACAAAAAAACTTACTCCAATATAGAAATCTTCCGCAATCGAGATGGCCGGGGAGAAGCCCATCGGAGTGATGGAGTCCTGACATCGCGTCGAGCCGCAATGCACGAGCGGCGTCGCGGAAGATGTCGGGTCGGGGAACGCGGACGCCCTCCCCGACCGGCTTCCGATCGAGCCGTCGCTCGGGTCGGCACTTCGTGCTCTCCGGCACCTCGCGGTCCGGGAACCCGAACTTCAACATCCGACCGTGAATCGCCCGCGGTGTCACGTAGTCGACGTGGGACCGAATCGGGGACGAAAAGGACAGGTGGAACGACCCGCCGGTCACACCGCCGAGATCCTGCACAGGCGCGTTTTCAGATTCGTCTGGTCGGCCATGGGGTCTCGCTGCGTGTGGTCGGTGAGGTGGTTGACCGGCCGCCAGGGATTGAAGGGCTGCTTCTCGCCCCAGCCGATCGGAACGTAGACCGTGTCGGGGCGTATGCCGTCGCGCACCCAGGCCCGCGCCTCAATCGCCCCATCGGCGGTCTCGATGCGCACCAGGGCGCCGTCCTCGATGCCGAGGGCGCCCGCCTTGCCGGGATGCACCTGGACGTAGAGGTCGGGCCACATCTCCTGCGCCTGCCAGAAGTCATGCGTCCACGAATGGAAGTGAGGCGCGGGCGGACGTCCGGTCACGAGCGCGGTGTCGAAGCCCCGCGCGCGGAGACGCGCACCCGGTGAATCGTCCGAACCCGGCACGATCCGCGCCGACCGACCGTAGCTCGGCCGATCGGAGAACATGCGCGGCTGCTCCAGCGCCGCCTCCTTCCCGTCACGCTCGAGGTAAGGCAGCGCGACGACCTGCTCGGGCTCGCTGTAGAACTCCGGCAGCGCGGACAGGCCCAGCGCCGCGAACGCCGCCTCCTGCTCCTCGGTCCAGAATTCGAGCTTGCCCGTCTTCGTCGGAAAGCGCCGGCCCTCGGGCTCACCCGCCGCGGTCGTGCCCTCGCGGTAGAGCGTTTCCGGCGCGGCCCCGTTCGGGCCCATCGGGAAGCGCAGGGTGCGGGTCGGGCTCGCGCGGAACGCTTCGGAGGTGCAGCCGCGGAGATACTCGCTGCCGGCGCACATCTCGTCCCAGAACACGCAGATATCCTTGTACTCTTCCTTCAGGACGTCGCCGAATCCGAGGCGCTTGCCGAGCTCGATCCAGATCCAGCCATCCGAACGCGCCTCGCCCGGCGGGTCGATCAGCTTGTCGCTCCACACGATGCGGCGTTCCTCCGACGCGCGGCTGATGCCGCCCTTCTCCACCCCGCTCGCCACCGGCAGGACATAGTCGGCGAACGCGCTCGCTTCGTTCTCGAACAGCGCGAGATGGACGTACAGCTCCAGGGCCCGGGCCGCGGCGCGGACGTGTTCCTGCGACGGCCACAGGGCGAACGGATTGTTCGACCCGATCATCGCGGTGATGGGATAGGGGTCGGCGTCGGTCATCGCCGCGAGCCACGCGGCCGGCGACCGGCCAACCGCCGGCCGGGCCGGCACGACCCGCCGCTCCAGCGGCGCGTCGGCCCGGATGAAGGTGGCCGACGAGACGTTGAAGTACCCGCCGCCGGGACGTGCCCAGTTGCCGGTCATCGCGGCCAGGAACATCAGTGCGCGGTTGGTCTGGGTGCCGTTGGAATGCTGGTTGATCCCGCGGCTGGCGTAGATCATGCAGCCGTCGGCGGTGGCGATCGCTTCGGCGAGAGCTTCGATCTCCTCTCGCGGCAGGTCGGTGATCGGAGCGGCCCAGGCGGGCGTGTATCCCTGCGCGTCGAGCCAGTCGCGCCAGCGCTCCCAGCCTTCCATCCAGTGCTCGCAGAAATGCCGGTCGTGCAGTCCTCGGGCGAAGATGTGGTTGATCATGGCGAGGACCAGCGCCATGTCAGTGCCCGAGCGGATCGGCAGCCAGCGGTCGGCCGCGTTGGCAGTCGCACTGAGTCGGGGGTCGATCACCACCATCGCGGCCCCGGTCCGGCGCCGCCATTCATTGATCATGCCGAAATAGACCGGCCGCGTTTCCGCCTGGTTGTCGCCGATGTACACGAACAGCCCGGCGCTGCCGATATCGGAGGGCGTGTAGCTGTTGGGCAGTGCCCGGTTACCCTGCACCATGCCGAAGGCAAGGTTCTTGGTGGAGGAGCAGAACGGCTCGGTGCTCTCCTGGTTGGGCGTTCCCCACATCTGCCGGAACAGGCTCACGTAGCCGTTGTTGGTGATGATTCCGGAACGGGTCCCGGAGAACAGGGCCAGCGTCTCCGGGCCGTGCCGGTCGCGCAGCTCGACGAGCTTCGCGGCAATTTCGTCCAGCGCCTGCGCCCAGGCAATCGGCTCCATCCGCCCCGACCCCTTCGGCCCCACCCGTTTCAGTGGCCGGGTCAGACGCCGCTCGTTGTTGTAGAGCTGCAGGGTCATCTGCGATTTCGGACAGATCCGGCCCTGGAAGGTGGGATCCTCGTCGTTGCCGGTGATGCCGACGACCTTGTCCTCCCGGATGTGGAACTTCACCGGGCAGCCGTTGAAGCAGACGTTGCACGCCCCCGGCACGATCCGGTCCGCCGTGCGCCGGTCGCGGTCCGCCCCATAGGGCCCCTCGCGCGTGACGGTCCTGAGGACGTCGCGGCTCGAGTGGTCCGCCATCAGCGCAATCAGTTTCGGCGAAGCTTCGCGTTCGCTCCGCCGCCGCGCCGGCGGCAGGTAGACCGTCGCCGGCCCCATGAGGAAGTGGTCGTGCTCGATTGCGTCGCGCCCCTCCCTCGCGACCGCCGCCAGGTGATCCGCGCGTTCCCCGAAGCGAATCGCGGTGGTCGGGCAGACGCTGGCGCAGGCCGGTGTCCGCCCCCGTTCGCGCCGGCTCGCGCAGAGATCGCACTTGACCGCGTGGTGGTCGACGGGGTCGAACCCCATGGCACCGTAGGGGCAGGCGACGACGCATTCGCCGCATCCGGTGCAGCGCGCTTCGTCGACGGCAACGACCCCGGTCTCGGGGTCCTTGGCGATAGCCTTCGGATTCACGGGACAGGCCCGCAGGCAGGCGGGCCGCTCGCAGTGCTGGCACGTCACCGTCAACAGGTCGACCCGCGGCGTCCCCGGCGTCTCGAGCCAGAGCACCTTGTTGCGGTATTCGTGGGGGCCGAGCCCGTGCTCCTGCTTGCAGGCGGCCTCGCAGCTCTTGCAGCAGATGCAGCGGTCCATGACGATCATCAGCGCGAGCCGGCTCACGGGGCGCCCCATGCGGCCAGATGCCACCAGTCAATCGGTCCGCCGTCGGCCACGTATCCGGCGAAGAAGGTGACGGTGATCACGTGCACGGCCAGTCCGGCCAGGAACAGGAACGCGACCGCAATGTGCAGCGTGCGCCAATGGGCGAGGACCGGCGAGACGGCCCCGTGCCGTCCGACGAGGGCCGACTCCGCCTTCGCCAGCCGCACGTATCGAAGGCTCAGCAGCGGATGGCGGCACCAGTGGGACAGCGCCGGCGAGAACAGCGCCTCCTGCGCTTCCCGGTCGAGCCGCGTCAACAACGCCGTCTTGGCGTCGATCAACGTCCGCAGCCGCTCCTTGTCGACGCCGCCGGTGCCGATGATCGCAGCGTACCTGCCGCCGAACACACCGGCGATCCGGTGCGCCAGCCAGACGCGGGCCCAGGCGCCCTGGACGACCAGAAACACCCCCCCGGCCAGCAGCAGCGCCGGGGGCCGCCGGACATGGAGGCCGGAGTGGACGACCAGCAGCGCGACACCGACCGTCGCGGCGGCGACGTGCGCAATGAACCAGGCGGGCGGGCTGTCTGCCCGACCGGACCGCTTGGCAATCGAGAAAGCGAAGGGTGCCAGGCACAGCAATGCCCCGAGGACGCCGGTCAGATACAGCTCCGGGCTGCCGGGCGTCGACCAGGCCGCGGGCAGGACGGGCCGAACGATGAAGAACAGGGCCGACAGTCCCGCTGTGCCGACCATCAACGCCAGCAGGGCATGCTTGCGCAGCGCCGGGCGCGCCGGGCCGGACGACGAACGGGACTGGAGAACGGCGTTGCTCATTGTCCGGTCGCCGACGAATCGGTCGCTCCTGGCTGCGGTTTCTCTGCTTGCGGCTCGCGTTCTCCGGCCTGTCGCCAGCATCGACGAACCGGCGAAGCTACCCGGTTCCTCCGCACGGGTTGAGCACCGCATCGCTGCTTGCAAGCCATCGGGTCACGGCCCGCCCCATGGCCGGGCCATGATGCGCCGCGCCTTCGACCACGTCGAGACGGGTCGGCGAGCCGAATGCGTCCAGGGCATCCCTCAGCCGCTTCAGCTTGTCGACTCTGGTCGTCGACTCGTCGTTGACGCCTCCGACGTAGACCGGATCGCCGGGAGACTTGGCGATCTCCCAGGTCTCGGTGTCCGCGCCTCCGACGACCAGGTGGATGGGGACTGCCCGCACGGCGTCGGCGTCGAATCGGACCCCGAACCGCTCTTCCAGTCCCCGCAGGCCGGCCGGCCAGGCACGAACGAAATCGGGGAGCGTGACGTTTCCGGGCGCCCCGATCGACAGCGCCGTCAAACGGTGCGGATGCAGATACAGGAATCGGTGCGCGAACTGCCCGCCGCCACTGTATCCGAACAACGCGAAACGGTTCGTGGCGATCGGCCAGATCTCGGCCGCCTGTTCGATCATGTCGAGCAGCAGCAAGTCGTAACGCACGTCGTGGGCGTCGATCCACTTGAAGCCGTGAACGTCGTCCGGCGCGGCGGCGCCGACCGGAAACAGGGGCAGCAGCAGCGCTGTGCCCGTGCGCTCGGCAAAGTCGCGGAAGCTGTCGCGCATCCAGTCCCTGCGGGTCGTACCGTGGACGAGGACCAGCAACGGGGAACGTTCGCTCGGCGAAGTCGACTCGGGCACGTAGAGACACAGCGGGAAGCGTGGATTCATGCGGCTCGTCATCCACGGCGTGAACCCGGAATCGTACGGATGGAGATCCGATCGGTGCATTGGCCTGCGTCGCTCCCCGGTGTCTCGGGCGGCTCGGTGCCGGACGCGTCCAGCGGATGCATGCAGTGCCTGCACGCACGACCGCGCAGGGTGGCGTCTCCGCAGTGCCGATACCGCCGCCCGAATGCTACCGGCGACGATATTGATGTGCGAGCCGAGGACGACTCACGGGGCCGGGCCGATACTCCGGAACCGAAGCGATCGGCCGGGAAGCGCAGGCGCGCTCCCCGGCCGGCGTCGATCGAACCTGTGGTCGGATCAGTACTTCTTGCACTCCGGAACTTCGCGGCCCGGGGCGCCGATGGTCGCGAAGACCGCCGGGTCGAGCCCGAGCGTCTGTGACACGTTGGGGACCGTCGTCACGAGCTGGTTGACGAGGTTGCCGTCGGCGTCCTCGACCACCTCGGTCACGAAGTTGGTGCCGATGGCCTGGCGGTTGCCGTCGAGCTTGATCATGCCGTTCGGCGCATCGAGCTCCAGCGCCGCGAGCCCGGCCCGGAACTTCTCGTGTCCGTCGCTCAGGTCGCCGCCGATGTCGTTGAGCACCGTGAACGCGGCGGTGGCCGCATTGTGGTACCCGGTCGCGAGCAGCGAGGGCGAGGGGAAGCGCTTGTCCGGCGGGAAGGCGTCCTGGTACTCCTTCACGTACGCCTGCCACTTCGGGTCGTCCCAACTGTCGGCCTGCGGCCCGGAAGCCGGCGTCCCGATCAGGGCCTTCTTGGCGTTGCCCTTCGACGAGAGCACGGTCTGGTCGACCATGATGGTGCCGCCGATGAGTGCCGCATCACCCCCGGCCTGGAGGTACTGGTTGAGGAAGTTCACCGCGTCGCCGCCGCCGAGTCCGAGGTAGATGGCGTCGACGTCCTCGGGCAGCGCGGCGATG